>JANNSD010000001.1:0-8123 GCA_031402225.1 Gemmatimonadota bacterium
CGCTGGCCGGCGGCGCAAGCCGCAGGCGGAGCACCGCCGATCCGCCCGCCGGCACGTCGAGCCGATACCAGGCCGCCGCCTTGGTACCCGTACCCTCCGGGTTCACCGCACCGACGTCGCCGCCGACCACCCGCCGATGGAACGCATCCTTGGTCCACGGGGTCAACGCCGGCGTACCGTACAGCCGCTCGACGTTGGTCTCATTCTCGGTGAACAGCCACTCCGGCAGTTCGCCATCCGGCCCGGCATCGGCATGCAGGGTGTAGCAACCGAGAGCGACGTGCTCCGCGGTCACTGAGGATGCAGCCTGGCGCCGCAACACCGGACGCGGAGGATAGTTCTCGCCGGATCGGCCCCAGCTCCAGGTGTTCCTGAACCACAGGGTCGGAAGCACGTGGAGGTGCGCCGTTTCCGGTCCCCGGTTGGCGATCGTGATCACGACCAGGATGTCGTCGGGCGCCGCCTTGGCGTATTCAACCTGAACGTCGAAGTAGCGGTTGCCATCGAACGCGCCGGAGTCGATCAGCTCGAACTCCGCCTCGGACTTCGAGCGCCAGGCATTTTCTTCCACCAGCATCGCGTAGGGGAACTCTGCCTGGGGATACTTGTAGAGACCCTTGAGGTAGGCATGGGTCGGGGTGGCATCGAGGTAGTAGTACAGCTCCTTCACGTCCTCGCCGTGATTGCCCTCGGGACCCGTCAGGCCAAAGAGCCGCTCCTTGAGGATCGGGTCACGTTCGTTCCAGAGCGAAAGGCCGAAATTGAGCCGGCACTGGTCGTCACCGATGGCGAGCAGGCCATCCTCGCCCCAGCGATAGGCGCGGCTCCGCGCATGATCATGGGAGAAATACGACCAGCAGGAGCCATCGGCGGAGTAGTCCTCTCGTACGGTGCCCCACTGACGCTCGGCGAGGTACGGGCCCCACAGCGCCCATGGCGCGTGTCCGCTGGCCGCGTCGGCCAGACGGCGGGCTTCCTGCGTTCCTTCATCCACGGTCCCCCCAGGGTACGAGCACGAGTACTGCCCAAACGCTGGCGGGCGCTGGCCGGTTCCCTTACTGGCCGTCGGGCGCGGGCGCCATATACTTCGCATCGCCGCAACCTGTCCAGGAGCCCGCCATCATGCAGATCCGTCATCGCGCATCCGGAGTGCTCCTCCTCGATACCCCCGGCCATACGCTGGCGGGCACCGACCTGGCGCGCACGGTACTGCTCTACGGCGACCTCCGGGAGTTTGACCTTCGTGGCGCCGACCTGACCGGCGCCGACCTCTGCGAGACCGACATGTCTGGCGCGCGTCTGGATGAGGCCATGTTGACGGGGGCCGATCTCTCGGGGGCCCGTCTGGTCGGCACCTCATTCCGTGGCGCGAGCCTCGCGGACGCGAAGATGCTCGGCGTCGACCTGGGTGGCGCGGACCTGACCGAGGCCGATCTCTCACACACCGCCTTCCGCCTGGCCCGGGCATCCACGCCTGCCAGTTTTCGCGATGCCAAGCTGATGCGCAGCAACCTGTCTCACGCCTCTTTCGCCGCCTGTGATTTCACCGGTGCCGACCTGACGGCAGCGACCTGCCATGGGACCGACCTCGACCGCGCGATTCTTCGCGGTGCCTCCCTCACGTCGGCCCACCTCCTGGATGTATCCCTGCGCGAGGCCGACCTTGAATGGGCCGACCTGACGCTCGCGACCCTGCATCGTGTACGGTTCGCGGGCGCCCGCTGCGCCAACACGCTGTTCGGCAGTACCGTGCTCGCCCATGATCTCGACCTCGCTGAGGCGCTCGGGCTCGACGACTGCCGGCATGCCGGTCCGTCCAGTCTCGACCTCGGCACGCTCCGCGCAGCACAAGGTCGCCTGTCCGCGCCATTCCTCGATGGCGTCGGACTCGGCGACCTTGCCCCTGCCTTGCGCTCACTGCTCCACCTCGGCCCGCGTCCCGACTAGCCGGTCTCCTGCTTCATGTCACCGTCCGGGGAACCGGCTGCGGCACTCAGAAGCTCCGAGATGCGGATGAGGAGCCCGGGTGGCACGTCAATGCGCCCGACCTTCTCGCGCACGTCTCGAATAAGTGCGGCCTCGAACCGGTGCTCACGGGCACAGGTTGCACAGGTGTCAAGGTGCTCCCGGACCAGGCGCATCTCGGTCGCCGAGAGTTCCCGGTCGAGGAAATCGTCGAGCTGGGCAAAAATCTGTCCGCAGGTGAAGCGACTCGGGGCGGTCACGCGTCCTCCTTGCCGTTGGGCACCAGTGCCGCGATGATGCCACGTTCCTGGGCAATGCGCCAGAGATGCTGCTGCAGCAGCCGACGAGCACGGTGCAACCGTGAGCGGACGGTCCCGACCGGGCAGCCAATCATTTCGGCGATCTCCTGATAGGCCAGGTCCTGCATGAAATAGAGTGAGGCCACGATACGGAATTCCCCGGGCAAGGCATCGATGGCGGCGGTGATGGCCTCATGATCCAGCCGATTCATCAGTACGCTGGCAGGATCTTCGGTATGGCCGTGCAGCCCGGCGGCAGCCGTCTGGCAGTAGAGGTACAGCTCCGGCGAATCTTCCAGCTCGACCTGCGTGCCCTGCCGCTTGCTCTTGCGATGGCGGCTGTACACGCAGTTGACCAGGATGCGGAAGAACCAGGCCCTGAAGTTCGACCCCTGCTCGAAACTGCCGAAGCCGCGGAAGGCATTCAGCGCCGCCTCTTGCACAAGGTCCTCGGCATCGGCAGCGTTGCGCGTCAGGTGCAGGGCCGTTCCATACGCCGCCTTCAGCAGCGGCGCCAGGTGCCGTTCAAAGGTCTCGCGGTCCGCCTCCGACGGCGCCCGCGAAGGCAGGCCAACGTCCGGCATGTCCTGCCCTGGAGCCTCCGACGTACCGGCCGACGGCACGATCACGCGGTCCTCACGCGGCAGCCACCGACAGCACCGACTCCGCCGCCAGTGCGCTGAGAACGGCCCAGTGCCGGTCGTCGCGGGTGCACTCTTGCGCTGTGAGGCCGCAGCCCCGACCCAGCATCAGCTCACCAAGCACCCTTCGCACCACCCGACCCACTCCAGCCTGCCGCGCATCCGGCACCAAATAGAGGGCGCCCAAGGCCGCCTCCTGCCACAGGAAGCCTCGTGGCGGGCGCATCTCGACCACCGCATAGCCGACCAGTGCACCGCGATATTCGATCAGCCAGACGCTGCCCAGCGATGGGTTGCGGGCAACATCGAGGAGCGATCGCGCCGCGTCGTCGCCCAGGGGCATGGAAGACGGACCGCCATGCCATGACCCGAGCGCCCGAAGCAGCACCGGTACGTGGACGGGTTCGCATTGCCTCAGTTCGATAGACATGATGGAAGCCTCGGTAGACTTGCGACAATCGGTCCCGGGGTGCCCGGGCTGCACGCTGCGTTGCTACTGATGGAACGCCCAGGGCCGGCGCACAGTTCCCGGCCAGAACCGGCGGATTGCCGTGGTCGCCTGGCGGGCGGCGTGGCGGCGTGTGTGGAACTTCCGGCGGCGACGCGACATTATTCCATGCGGGGACTTCTTGCAAGGCCGCGTGGTGGCTCGATGGGGGCGCCAACATGGATGAGACGGTCGCACGCTGGCTGGTGACCGCCGCCGGGGCGTATGCGCTGGCGGGTCTCCTGTTCGCGATTGCGTTTGCCCGGCGCGGGGCGGGCGTGGTCGAGCCGGTCGCGCAGGACGGCACCTGGGGATTCCGGCTGCTGATCATTCCCGGCGCTGCCACCCTGTGGCCATACCTGCTCCTGCGCTGGTGGCGGGCGCGCCAATGAACCGTCAGCTCCGACGTCACCACCGCTGGATGACCGGGCTGCTCGCGCTGGTCGCGATCATCGTGCTGGCGGCGTCGCTGCGGGCTCGGCGGAGCGTGCCTGCCTCCGCAATCCCGTCCGTCCTCCGAGCGGCGTCGCCGTGAGCGCGCACTTCCGGGCGGTCAACTGGAACCGGCAGAAGTTTATTTACGACGGTGTGGCCCTCGCCGGCACCGCCGGGTGCCTGGTCCTCTTCGCTGTGACCAGCCTCCTGCTGCAGCCCGCCATCACCGTCGAGACGATCCTGATCCGCGGCCTGGGCCTCACCGCGCTGGTGCTGCTGCACGTCATCCTCTGTATCGGCCCGCTGTGTCGGCTCGATCCGCGGTTTCTTCCCCTGCTTTACAACCGGCGCCACCTCGGCGTGCTCATGTGCGGCCTGGCACTGGCGCATGCGGTGTTCGCCCTCATCCAGTTCCATGCACTCGGCGACCAGCCCCCGCTCGTGAGCCTGCTGACCGGGACCGGTGATGTGCGCGACGTGAGCCGGTTTCCATTCGAGTTGCTGGGACTCGCCGCCCTGCTCGTCCTCTGGACCATGGCGGTGACGAGCCATGACTTCTGGCTGGCGCTGCTCTCGGCCCCGACGTGGAAGGCGCTCCACATGCTGGTATATGTGGCCTACGTGCTGCTGCTCGGGCATGTGGCGCTCGGCGCAATGCAGGCGGACACCACCCCGATCCTGGCGCTCGGCCTGAGCCTCGGCGCGCTGCTGGTGTTCGGGCTGCACATCGCCGCCGGACAGCGGGAGCAGCCGGGCGATGCGCCGCATCCAGCGGCCGCCGACGGGTGGGTCGATGTCGGCAGCGCGTACGACCTGCCCGAAGGTCGCGCTCGCACCGCAAGCCTCGGTACCGACCGGGTCGCGCTGGTACGCCATGCGGGCGGGATTTCCTGCGTCTCCAATGTCTGCCGGCACCAGGGTGGGCCCCTCGGTGAAGGGCGCGTGGTGGACGGCTGCCTCACCTGTCCCTGGCACGGCTATCAATACCTGCCCGCCAACGGCACATCGCCGCCGCCGTTCACCGAAAAGATCGCGACGTACCGGGTGCGCGTCGAGGCGGGGAGGATCCTGGTTCACGAGACGCCGAATGTGCCGGGCACGCCGGTACCACCGGCCACCCTCCCGCCGCCGATCGCGCGTTCCCGTGCGGATGCCGCATGACCAGGGCCGACGACTTCTACATCGGGTACGTCGCGCGCGCGGCGCGAATCCTGGCGAGCGTCGTCCGGCGGCGCGTGGTCGTGCTCCTGCTGCTGGTGGCGGCCGTGGCCGTGGTTGTGGCGGCCGCGGGTGGCCCGCTCGGCAACGGAACGTTCGAATACGGCGTGACCCGTACCTTCGAGGGAAGAGTCATTGAATCACCCTACCCGCTGCTCGCCGTGCCGCGACCCGGCGGCGCCGGCGCCGAGTGGACGTACTACCTGCTCGCCGGCCAGGGCAAGCATGGATCGGGACCTGACGTGGCGGGCCTGAACGGCCAGACGGTGCGGCTCGCCGGCACGCTGATCCGTCGCGACGCCAGCAGCATGATCGAGGTTGCGGCCCGGCCAGCGCGCGTGACGGATGGCGCCGCCGCAATGGACTCGCTGGCGGAGGTGGGACCTGTCACGCTCACCGGCGAAATCGTGGACAGCAAGTGCCATCTCGGCGTGATGGTGCCTGGTGAGGGCGCCACCCACCGCGCCTGCGCGGTGCGCTGCATCAGCGGTGGCGTCCCGGCGCTTTTCGTGGCCCACGATTCGGCGGGGCAATCGTTCCGGCTCCTGCTGGTGGACAGCCAACTACAGCCAGTCGGCCGGCGCGTGCTTGACGTTGTCGCAGAGCCCCTGCGTATTTCCGGACGCGTCTTCCGGCGCGGTGACCTTTTGTACCTGGCGGCCGACCCCTCCACGTACGAGCGCCTTCCATGACCGCGACCTCCGAGCGCGCCCGTACCTATCCGGTTGCGCTCGACGCCCTGCCTCCTGGTACCATCGACGCCGGACGGTACCGGCTCACCTTCGCCCGCACGCACGAGGATCTCGAACGCATCCTGCGCCTGCGGTTCACCGTCTTCAATCTCGAGCTCGGTGAGGGCCTCGATGACGCGCACCTCACCCAGCGGGATGAGGACCCGTTCGACGCCGTATTCCACCACCTGATGATCCTGTCACGTGAGACCGGTGACGTCGTGGGGACGTATCGCATGCAGACGGCGCGGATGGCGGCCGACCACGGCGGGTTCTATTCCGCGGGCGAGTTCGACCTGAGTGGCGTTCCGGTCGACATCCTGTCGCGATCGATCGAGGTGGGGCGCGCGTGCGTCGCGAAAGAACATCGTAACGGCCGGGTCCTGCACCTGCTCTGGCGGGGGCTCGCCACGTACCTGACCTGGAACGGCTGCTCCTGCCTCTTCGGATGTTGCTCGCTGACCAGCCAGGATCCCCGGCTCGGGCTGTCGGTGCTCAGGCGCCTGGAGCGCGAGGGACATGTCGACCATCGGGTCCGAGTGGAGCCCCTGCCCCACACCGCCTGCGTCGATCCCCAGCCCGCCGACGCGCCGGTGCCATCGCCGCACATCCCGGCACTCTTCCAGAGCTACCTGACGCTTGGCGCCCGGGCCTGGGGGCCGCCGGCCATCGATCGGGCGTTCAAGACGATCGACTTCCTGGTGGGCCTCGACACGCTGGCGCTGAGCCCGATCGTGTACCGGAGCTTCTTCCGGTGACTTCGGTACCTGACGCGGCCCCACCCCTTGGTGAGTTGCGGGGCGGCTGGGCCCGTGGAGCGCTCCGGCTCGTCGCGATTCCACTGCTCACAGCGGCCTGCTGGGTGGCATGGCTGGCGGCCGGCGTCGGGCGGGGCGGCGCGCAACGACGTGAGGCGATGGTGCGGACCTGGGCGCAAGCGATGACCCGGATCCTGAACATCAATATCGAGCGGTTGGGCGACCCACCCGAACGGCCTTTCCTGCTCGTGACAAACCATCTCGGGTATCTGGACGTTATGGTGTTGATGACCCTGGTTGACGCCGTCTTCATTGCCAAGCGTGAGGTGCGCGGCTGGCCGATGTTTGGCCCGCTGGCACGTATCGTGGGGACGATCTTCATCGATCGCGAATCCACGCGCGACACGCTGCGGGTCGCCGCCGCCATGTCGGGCGCACTCGCCGCCGGGCGCGGCGTGGTGTTGTTCGCCGAGGGAACCAGCGGTGATGGCTCGCGGGTGCTGCCGCTGCGGCCGGCGCTCCTCGATGGGGCAGCCCGTTCCGGCTGGCCGGTCTACGTGGCCAGCCTATCGTATCGTACCGGGCCTGGGGATCCGCCAGCCGCCGAGGTCCTGTGCTGGTGGGGCGACATGACGTTCCTTCCGCATCTTGTCGGGGTGTGCCGGCTGCGCCGATCGCACGCGCGCGTCGCCTTCGGCGAGCGTCCCGTCCTGGCGGCCGATCGTCGGATCCTGGCGGGCCGGCTGCATGAGGCGTTGACCCGTTCCTTCGTGCCGAGCGGCCATGCCAACTGATCGCGACGTACCCTTCTTAGCGCTCGCCTCCGCGGCGTGCAATCGCATCCTGCTGGAGCAGGGAGTGACCGCGCTGGAGCAGCTCTCGTGCGAGCAGTATGGTGACGCTCGCCCGCGGCACTCGTCGGTTGGGGCACAGTTCCGGCACATCCTCGATCACTACGCCGCGCTGTTTGCGGGCCTCGCTGCAGGCCGGGTCGATTATGACGCGCGGGGACGCGATCGCACCCTCGAGGAGGACCCGGCGGTGGCGGCAGCAGCAGCGCGAGCCTGGATGGTCGCGCTCGAGGGGCTGGATGCCGCGGCCGGCGACCGGCGCCTCCTGGTCCACACCGACTCCGGCGGCGGCCCGGCGGCGCCCGACTGGCGCGAATCCACCGTCGGCCGCGAGCTGCAGTTCCTCGCGAGCCACACGGTGCATCACCTTGCCCTGATCAAGCTCCTGCTCGAGTGGCACGACGTGGCGCTCAACGATGAGTTCGGCATGGCACCCTCGACCCGGGCCCACATGGCGGCCACGCGCTGATGTGCACCGCGAGCTGGATCGGCACAGCCGATGGCTACACCCTGCTCTTCAACCGCGATGAACAGCGCAGTCGTGCCCTCGGGCGTCCACCGAGGGTGGTGACACTGGCCGGCGTACGGATCCTCGCGCCGGAGGACGCCGAGGCCGGCGGAACCTGGATTGGCGTGAACGAGCATGGCCTGACGGTCTGCCTGCTCAATCGCGCGCCTGAAGGCCGGCGATTGCCGGCGCGGCCGACCAGCCGGGGACTCCTCGTCGCCTCGCTCCTC
>JANNSD010000002.1:0-7512 GCA_031402225.1 Gemmatimonadota bacterium
TTTTTTTTTTTTTTTTTTTTTGGTTTTGCTGGCGTGGCGCCCCTTCCTTCCCCACCCCCCCCCCACCGCGCCTCAACTCCCCCCCCCCCCCACCCCCCACCCCACCCACGACTCACGACTCACGACTCACGCCTTCAGACAAATCATGGACCCAACGCACCACGCCGTTCCCGACTCCCGCCTCATGTCCTACTCCCGCGGGGAGATCACGACCCTCGTCATGCCGAACATGCAGAACGTGCTCGGCGACCTGTTCGGGGGCAACCTGATGGCGATGGTGGACCAGGCGGCGGCGGTCGCGGCGATCCGGCACGCCGGGGGCCGGGCGGTCACGGCATCGATCGACCGGGTGGACTTCCGGGAGCGCATTCCGGTCGGGGCGTTGGTGACCTGCATCGGTACGGTGGACTACGTCGGCAACAGCTCGATGGACATCACGGTGGAGGTCTATTCCGAGCTCGTCAGCACCGGCGACCGTCGCAACACCCACACGGCGCATGTCGTCTTCGTCGCCATCGACGAGCACGGCAAGCCGATGCGGGTGCCCAGGCTCATCGCCGAGACGGACGAGGAGCAGGCGCGCATGGAGCGCGCGCGCCTGCACCGGGAGAGCCTCAAGCGGTGAGCGGTGCCATTCTCGTCCTGAGTGGCGGGGGAGCCAAGGCCGCGGCCCACTGCGGCGCGGTGCGCGCGCTGCGCGAGCGGGGCATCGAGCCGGTGCGCTATGTGGCGACCTCGCTCGGCGCGGTGGTGGCCGCCGCATTCGCGTCGGGCGCCGAGCCGGACACGGTGGTGCGCGCCCTGATGCACGAGGCTCCGGCAGGGATTCGGCCGCATCCGCTGGCGGCGGTGGCGGGGATCTACCTCGAGGGCCTGGTTCGGGCCGCGCCCTTCCGCGCGGCGATCGAGCGCATTCTCACGGCGCGCAGCTTTGGCGAGCTGGCGGTGCCGCTCACGGTGACGGCGGTGGACATCGACAGGCTGGAGCTGGTGGTCTTCGGGCATGGCGGCATCGATGCGCCGTTGCTCGACGTGCTCATGGCCTCCTGCGCGCTGCCGCCCTACTTCCCGCCGGTGTCGCTCGGCGGCCGGATGCTGCGCGACGGCGGCCTGATGGGCCACCTGCCGTTGGCGGCGGTGGGCGAGACCGGCGGGCTGCCGGTGATAGCCGTGGACGTGGGCCCCGGCTTCGACAATGGCCTCGAGCCCAAGCCGCCCGGCGGGCCGCCGCTGATCCGCGCCGTCGATGAATCGATCGGGATCCTCATGGCGCAGCTGGCCGTGGACCAGGTGGCCCGCTGGCGGCAGGAGCGGGGCCCGATCCTGTACGTCCGGCCAAAGGTCGAGCGCAACGCGACATTCAGCGCCGGTCGCGCCCGGGTGTATGCCGATGAGGGGTACCTTGCGATGCGCGAGGCGCTTGGTGCTCTTGATTCCGTGGCCCAGCCGAGCAGATTGCCGTGATCCGACCAGCTTCCACTTCACCCGGACAGTCGATGCGCGCATCTGAAGTGATGGTAGCCGATCCAATCGTGGCGGTCGCGGGCGCGATGGCGAGCGAGGTCGCCATCATGTTCCGCAACCGTAACATTTCGGTGGTCCCGGTGGTCGATGACCACCGGACGCGCCGGTTCCTCGGCACCCTGAGCGACCGCGAGCTGGTGACGCGCTGCCTCGCCGAGGGAAAACACCCATGGCACACCCGGGCCGATGCACTGATGCGCACGAGCACGACGGTGGTGGGCCCGGAGCAGGAGCTGGAGGGCCTGGAACTCCGCATGGACCTGGAGCCCAACGAATCGCACCTCCGGCCGACGATCACCGTCGTCGACGACGATCGCCGGGTGGTCGGCTTCATCAGTCATCCGGAGCAGGTGCCCGGTGTGCGGGTGGTATGGGGCTGATGAGCCAGGAGCGGCTCTTTACCCGGGAAGAGGCGGAGCGCACGCTGCCGCTGGTGCGTCGCATCGTGCAGGACCTGCTGCTGGAGCATCCGGCGTGGCGCCGGGCGATCTCGCAGTACGAGCTCCTGGCGGCGGGTTCCGTGGCCGACGAGGGCGAGTCGCAAGCAGTGGCGGCGGCCCGGGTGGCGGCGGAGCAGCTCGCCGCACGGATCGACGTGTACCTGCGCGAGATCGAGCAGATCGGCTGCATGTTCCAGGGGTTCGAGGAAGGCCTGGTCGACTTCCGGTCGATGCGTGACGACCGGATGGTGCTGCTCTGCTGGCGCCATGGCGAGGAGCGCATCACGCACTGGCACGAGATCGGCGCGGGCTTCGCGGGGCGCCGCCCGATCGACGACGCGCTGCTGAGCGAGGTCGCCCCGTGAGCCTGTGGCTGTTCCTGCACCTGCTCGGTGTGGCGCTCTGGATGGGTGGTGGTTTTGCGGGAATGGCGGTGGCGATCGCCGCGAAGGCTGAGGCGCGGCCGGCGCTGGCCACCGTAACGCGACTGCAATGGGCGATCGCCCGGAACCTGGTGTTCCCCGGGTCACTGCTGACGGTGGTGTCCGGGTTGTTCCTCACCATGCGGCTCATCAACACCCCGGCGATTGGCAACGGCTGGATGGTGGCGATGCAGGCGCTGGGCATGGTGGGCGCGCTGCTGGCGCTGACGGTGCTGGTGCCCACGGCGGCGAAGCTGGCGCGGCTCGACCCGATGGGTGAGCATGCGGCCTACTTCGACCGGATGCGCGTGCGCCAGCGGATCGCGTCGAGTGTGGGGGGAGTGCTCGGGCTGGTGGCGCTGCTGGCGGGGGCGATGTACCGGTATGGAAGCTGAGTTAGGCGTTAGGCGGTAGGCGTTAGAGGTTCCCAGCGCCTAACGCCGGTGCGGCACGCATTCCTCACTGGGCACACCTCACACCTCGCCACTCTCGCCGTACACACCAGCGCTCCCAACTCCATGATGGCTTGATTGAACGCCCATGCGTCGCGGCCGCGGCGGGGGACGAGTGCCTCCGCCGTCTTCCAGATGCGCGCCTCGCCTTTCGCCGTACGGCTGGTTCGGGGATGAAAGGCGCGGCGGATAACCCGGGAGACGTTGGTGTCTACCGCGGCTTCCCGACGCTCGAAGGCGAAACAGGCGATGGCGCCGGCGGTATAGCGTCCCACGCCGGGAAGTTCGCGGAGCTGGGCCGGATCGTCGGGGAAGAGGCCGTTGCGGGTGGCCACCACCTCTCGCGCCAGGGCATGCAGGTTCTGCGCGCGACGATAGTAGCCGAGCCCTTCCCAAGCCTCGCGCACCGCGGCGGGAGGGGCATCGGCCAGGTGGTGGACGGTGGGAAACCGGGCGAGGAAGTGGTGGTAGAACCCCTCCACTCGGCTTACCTGGGTTTGCTGCAGCATGAACTCGGATACGGCCACTCGGTAGGGATCGCGGGTGCGCCGCCAGGGCAGGTCGCGCCCGTGCCGGCGAAACCAGCGCAAGAGCCGGCGGCGGAACGCCGTCGCACCGTCGGCAACCCTTGGCCTAGACTTATCGGGCATCGGCGGACAAGATACCTCACCCATGACAGCCGCCACGACCACCCTGACGCGCCAGGACGGCAACTTTCTCACCAGGATCGCTGCAACGGTGGGCCGGTATCTCATCGGCACCGTCGCCACGATCGGTCGGTTCGGCCTGTTCTCGCTGGAAACGTTCCGGGGCCTGGCTGAGGTGAAAATCTGGTTTCCGCGCTTCCTGATCGAGGCGTGGAACATCGGGGTGGGCAGCTTCCTGCTGGTACTGCTCATCGCCGGTTTTGCCGGGGCGGTGACGGCGCTGCAGACCGGCTACCAGTTCAGCGGGAGCATTCCC
This sequence comes from Gemmatimonadota bacterium, assembly GCA_031402225.1. Taxonomy (GTDB): domain Bacteria; phylum Gemmatimonadota; class Gemmatimonadetes; order Gemmatimonadales; family GWC2-71-9; genus JAGGAG01. The sequence goes on from JANNSD010000002.1 coordinate 3,802, forward strand.
TATTACGTAGTGGGGACGCTGGTGGTCTCGTCGCTGATCCTCGAACTGGGACCGGTGCTCACGGCCCTGGTGCTGGCGGGGCGCATCGGCGCCCGCTACGCCGCCGAGCTGGGCACGATGCGCGTCACCGAGCAGATCGACGCGCTGGAGAGCCTGGGCCGGGCGCCGTCATCGCACCTCATCGTGCCGCGGGTGCTGGCGGCGCTCATCATGATCCCCGCGCTCACCGTGTTCGCCAACGCCAGCGGCATCCTGGTGGGGTGGTGGGCGGTGAAGCAGGTGCTGCCGGTCACCAACATGGACTTCACTTACGGTGCCCAGTACTACTTCCGGCCGTGGGATGCGTGGTACTCGCTGATCAAGTCGTTCTTCTTCGGGGGCACCATCGGGCTGATCTCCTGCTACATGGGCATGAACACCCAGCAGGGCGCCGAAGGGGTGGGCAAGGGCACGACCGGTGCCGTCGTCACGAGTACCGTCATCGTGCTGCTGCTCGATACCGTCCTCACCAAGCTGCTCCTGAACACGTGATCGAGCTGAAGGGAGTCAAGAAGCGCTTCGGCGCCCAGGTCATCCTCGACGGCGTCGATTTCGACGTGCGCGAGGGCGAGACGGTGGCGCTGCTGGGGCCCTCCGGCACCGGCAAGAGCGTGCTGCTCAAGACCATCATCGGGCTGCTCAAGCCGGATGCCGGGCAGGTGATCGTGGACGGCAAGGATGTGCCGCTGCTCAAGCGAGACGAGCTGTCCGAACTGCGCAAGACGATCGGCTATGTCTTCCAGAATGGTGCCCTCTTCGACTCGCTTGATGTTTACGAGAACGTGCGGCTGGGGATCGTGGACGAGTCGAAGTTCAAGGACGAGAAGTACGCCCGGGAACGGGTGAGCCAGTGCATCAAGCTGGTCAACCTGCAGCCCGAGGTGGTGATGTCCAAGTTCCCGGCGCAGCTGTCGGGCGGCATGCGGAAGCGGGTAGGCATCGCGCGCGCGATCGCGGGCCAGCCCAAGTACCTGCTATACGACGAGCCCACCTCGGGGCTCGACCCGGTCAACGCCGACATCATCGATGCGCTGGTGCAGCGCCTCGATCAGGAGCTGGGTGTCACCAGTATCATGGTGACGCACGATGTACGGGGCGCGTTCCGCGTGGCGAACCGGCTGGCGCTGTTGAGTGAGGGCAAAGTGGTCATGCAGGGCACGCCGCAGGAGTTCCTCGCCTCGGAGCACCCGAAGGTGAAGGCATTCCTGGAGCGCGATTTCGACAACTCTCAATTCGCCGCCTGAGGCCTATGGACTCCCGATTCGGCAAGGAAGTAGTCGTCGGCAGCATCGTGCTCGCCGCCGCGGCGGTGTTCGGCCTCGGCATGCTGTGGCTCCGGGGCAAGTCGATCGGGCGGAGCGACAACGAGGTGATCGTCCAGTTCGCCGATGCCGGCGAGCTCAAGCCGGCCTCCCAGGTGCGGGTGTCGGGGGTGCCGTCGGGCAAGGTGGAGAACATCAAGCTCATCGAGCCGGGGAAGGTGCACGTCACCATCTCGCTCAACAACAAGGCCATCGTTCCCAAGATCGACGCCAAGGCGGTGATCATGTCGGTGGGCCTGGCGGGCGACGTGACGCTGCTGTTCATCCCCGGCGACTCGCCAACCCCCCTGCCCAAGGGGCAGGTGGTGATGGGCATCCTCCCGCCCGGCATCATGCAGTCCGCCGGCGCCCTCTCCGACCGGGCCGACAGCGTGCTGCTCAATGTGCAGGCGTTCACGGGACCGCAGATGCAGGAGCGGCTGGCGAAGACGCTGGAAGAGGCGACCAAGACGCTGCAGGGGTCGCAGCGCCTCATGGCGACGCTGAACGACCCGAAGCATGGCGCGAACGCCGAGCTGGCGCTGACCATGCAGGCGCTGCGCGGCACGCTGGCGCGACTGGACTCGACCCTGGCCGCGCCGGCGGTGGTGCGGGCCCGGGACAAGGCCGACACGCTGGTGGGCAACCTGAACGCCATGACAGCGCAGTTCACCGCCACCGGTGCGCGGCTCGACTCGGTGCTGATGCTGGTGCAGTCCGGCAAGGGAACGATGGGCAAGTTCGCCACCGACTCGGCGCTCTACGGGAACATGGTGCGGCTGACGGCGTCGCTCGACTCGCTGGTGAACGACATCAAGGAGCATCCGGGCAAGATCGGCGTCACGGTGCGGATCTTCTAGCGCCGTTTCCCCACTCCAACGCCAAGCAGGAAGTGCACCGCGTAGTTCGGCACGTCGGCGTTGCCATTGACGACGTCGACGCGCGCCCACCCGAACGATCCCCTCACATCAGCTGACACGAAGAAGACGCCGACCACGCGGAAGCGGCGGTTGACGCCGAGCTGGACTTGGGCGCCGTCGAAGTAGTAGCCGCTGCCGAAGATGCCGCCTTCGTGGGGCTTGAAGTCACCGCGAACAATGGACGTCGGGTTGGTGACCACCGGCCCCGCGCCGGCGAGGAAGCTCCAGTGGCCGACGCGGTACCCGGCGCCCAGGGAGAAGAGGTTGTAGCCGTAGGTGATCTCGAACTTCTCGACCTCGGCTGGGTTGTTGGTGAGGTAGAGCTTGTGGTGCAGGTCGTCGAAGAAGGCTCCCCATCGGTTCCACCAGCGGGACACCCGAAAGCCGTAGTAAGGCGCGCTCGAGCTCTTGAAGGGCTTGGTGGCGTAGTGGGCGGTGAAGCTGATGTCGGGCTCGCCGGCCTGGCGAATGGTGAGGTTGCTGGGCGCGCTGAACGCGGTGCCCAGGAAGGCCTCGACGGCCCACTGGGCCTGGGCGGCGGTGGGCAGCATCAGCAACAGCGTCACCGCGAGTATCTTCCCGCCCATGCTGTCAGTCACTTTCCTCGGGACGGGTGCCGCCTGTCCCACCGTCGATAGAAACGTCACCAGTCTCGCCGTGCAGCGGGAAGGGGAGATGTTCCTGTTCGACTGCGGTGAGGGCACCCAGCGCCAGATGATGCGCTATGGGGTAGGGTTCTCCTTCCGCGACATCTTTTTCTCCCATTATCACAGCGATCATATCCTCGGCGTCACGGGGCTCATCCGGACAATGGGGCTGCTCGACCGCACGGCGCCAGTGGTGCTGTATGGCCCCCGGGGGGCCCAGCGAATTCTCGGTGGCATGCTCACGGTCGGCATCGAGAAGGCGCGCTTTCCAGTGGAGATCGTGGAGGTCAAGCCGGGCGACTGCCTGGCCCGGAACGGGTATGACCTGCAGGTCTTCGCCACCGAGCACCGGGCCGATACCGTCGGCTACGCCCTGCGGGAACATATCCGGCTGGGTCGCTTCAACCCCGACAAGGCCCGTGAGCTGGGCGTCCCCGAGGGGCCGCTCTGGGGCAAGCTGCACAAGGGCGAGACCGTCGTCCTTCCAGATGGACGTCGGCTGGGGCCGGATGATCTCGTGGGCGAAGCCCGGGCCGGCCGGACGCTGGTCTTTTCGGGCGACACCAGGCCCACCACCTCGCTGATGGAGGCGGCCCGCGGCGCCGACCTGCTGATTCACGAGGCGACCTTCAGTGATGAGGAAGGCGCGCGGGCGGTGGAAACGGGCCACTCGACGGCGCGGGAAGCGGCGACCATCGCGCGCGATGCCGGGGTACGGCAACTGGTGCTGACGCACATCAGTGCACGCTACAACCGGGATGCGCCGGAACTGCTGGCGGAGGCGAGGGCGATCTTTCCGGAGAC
>JANNSD010000003.1:0-1604 GCA_031402225.1 Gemmatimonadota bacterium
TGATCGCGAAGGTGCGACGGCGGGCGATTTCCTGGACGGGGGACATATCAGAGGACAGAGGACGGAGGACAGTAGACAGAGGACAGAGGACGGAGGACAGTAGACAGAGGACGGTTAGGAGTGTGGTGGGAGAGTTGTGCAGGAAACGGGGAGGGGGAGCGGGTGTGAAGCCTTTTCTCAAGGGTGGATAGGGCTTAAGCCCGCCGTCAGTGTAACGGTATTGGCACCATGAAGGGCTCACTTACTTTCATCTGAATTGAGGGCATCTCATCAAACTGTCATTCTGAGCGCAGCGAAGAATCCAGAATGAAGTTCGGTGCGTGCGTGATGCTGGATCCATCGCTGCGCTCAGGATGACATGCAGAGGGAGTTATTTTTAGCTTCTAACCAACGTCAATCCCACGGACAGTCCGGATATGTCCGTCAGCCTGAAGCTCAAGCCCAATGCCAATTCCCGTGTGCTCGGCGGTCACCCGTGGGTGTTCGCCAACGAGTGCGAGGCGCTGCTCCCTGCTGAGCATGATGGTGAGGTGGTGGAATGCCGCGATCGCACGAGCCGCTTTCTTGGCGCCGGTATCTACAACAGCAAGTCGCAGATCGTCTGGCGGCGGCTGAGCCGGGAGCGCGTCGGGCTCGACGAGGCGTATCTGCGTGCGGCACTGACGCGGGCAGTTGAACGTCGGGGCGTAAAGCCCCTCCCACATCAGCAATTCCGCAGGCTCGTTTGGAGCGAGTCGGACGACCTGCCGGGTGTGGTGGTGGACCAGTTTGGCGACACGCTGGTGCTGCAGATCCAGACGCTCGCGATGGAGAAGCGCAGCGCGATCATCAGCGACCTGCTCGCCGAGCTGACGGGCGCGAAGGAGATCATTTTTCGCAATGACGCGAACATCCGCAAACTGGAGGGTTTGCCGGTCGAGGTGCATACGCGCACCGGGCAGGCCTGGGAGCCGCGGTGGGTGAAGATCGACGGGATGGACTACTGGCTCGATTTGCAGGGTGGACAGAAGACGGGATTCTATCTCGACCAGCGGGAGCAGCACGCGGCCGTGGCGAAGTATGCCGCCGGCAAGCGCGTGCTCGATGCGTTCTGCAATCAGGGTTCGTTTGCGTTGCATGGTGCCAAGGCGGGGGCAACCAGTGTGCTCGGACTTGACAGTGCGTTTGATGCCGTCTCGCAGGCCAAGAAGAACGCCGAGCGCAACGGGCTGCAGGCGGACTTCCAGGGCGCGAACGTGTTCGATTGGTTCACGGCGCAGCGAGACGAGCCGCCAGCGTGGGATCTAATCATCTTGGATCCACCGCCTTTCGCAAAATCGAAGTCGGCGCTGGAGGGCGCGCTGCGCGGCTACAAGGAACTTAACTTGCGGGCGATGAAGTCGCTGTTGCCCGGGGGCGTGCTGGCGACCTACACCTGTTCGCACCACATGCAGGACGCGCAGCTGCGGGAGGTGGTGGGCGAGGCGGCGGCGGACGCCAAGCGGCGCGTACATATTTTGGAATTCTGTCACCAGCCGGCCGATCACCCGGTGCTGGTCACCATGCCGGAGAGTGAATACCTGCGGGGGTATATTTTGCGGGTGGAGTGACCCGCCTACGCCAAG
>JANNSD010000004.1:0-8981 GCA_031402225.1 Gemmatimonadota bacterium
CGATAGGTGTCTTCGGAGAAGTCCTGGTGGCCCGGTGTATCCAGCAGGTTGATGCGATAGCCGTCGTAGTCGAAGGCCATGACGCTGCTGGTGACGGAAATGCCGCGCTGGCGCTCGAGCTCCATCCAGTCACTGGTAACATGGCGCGCGGCACGGCGGGCCTTGACGCTCCCGGCCAAGTGAATGGCGCCACCATACAGGAGGAGCTTTTCCGTGAGGGTGGTCTTGCCGGCGTCGGGGTGGCTGATGATCGCCATGGTGCGCCTGCGGGCCACCTCGGCGGCGAGGCGGGCGTCGAAGCCGGAGGGGGCGGATGTTGGGGTGGTCATGGCGGGGGGTAAACTAACCAGACGTGAGGACGTGAGGACGTGAAGTGGGGGTCTCCCGTGCTTACGCCTCGCCGAAGATGGCGCTCAGCTCAATCGTCAGCAGCTCCAGTGCTGGATCAGGTTGCCAGGTGATCCGCTCGAGCAGGACCTCGGGGCGAATATCGTCCGGACGCCAGCGCTCGACGAGCCGGGCCTCGGGGTCAACGATCCAGTACTCGGCAACGCCAGCCTTCTGGTAGCCGCGGCGCTTGAGGCCGCGGTCGTAGCGAACAGTTGACGGAGACGCGACCTCGATCGCGAGGATCGGCACCGGAGCGTCGCTCCAATCCTGGGCAAAATTGCCGTGGGGAAGCACAAAGAGGTCGGGCTGGGCCACTTGGCCACCTAGTAACGGCAGGTCGGCAGGCGAGAGGAGGACTGTGCCAACGAGGAAGGCCTCCCCGTAGTTGCCAACAAGGAGGTGGAGCTTGGACAGAATAGCCTGGTGCCGATAGCGAGGTGCCGAACTCACGACCAGCTCGCCATCGAACACTTCGTGGCGCTGGCCGTCGTCGGGCAGGGCAAGCACCTCTTCGCGGGTCCATCGATGCAGTGCTTCGGGCATGCCCATATCGTACGCTCGGCGCAGGGAACAAGACAAGTCCTCATACGCGAAGGTGGGTACAGCACGCGGATGCGCTGTACCCACCGTTACGCCGACTGGATCACCTTCGCGCTTACCGCCGAGATATCGTCCCGTCCCACCTGCAACGGCTCGAGGCTCCCAGAGGTTCGTCTCATCCGGGTCCGCTCAGCCTCCGAGTGCCATGGTCATGCCCACGATCATGAACGCGAGCACGACCATGCCAAGTCCCAGGAGCATCGGCGATCGCTCGGTGATGCGCCCATAGTAGAACCCCGCTACGAACAGCAGTACCACGGCGATGGCGTTGGAGATGCGCAGGGCGCGGGATACGTCGTGCATGAACGTGAAGGGAATCACCACCGGAAGCGTGGACAGGAACACGGCCAGAAACACGCCGACGGCGCCGAGGCAGTCGTCCCGGGAAATCCGGATGTAGCGGGATGGCTCGGGAAGCTGCTTCAGGCGCAGGTGCACCACCTCCAGTTCCGCCGGCTGCATGACGGACGCAATTACCGGCGGCAGCGCGTCAGCGATGATCCGCTGCGCTGCCTGTGGATTGGCTTCGCCGCGCACAGCCCGGAACGCCTTGAGGCCCTCACCCTTTTCGGCCTCCGAGGTCATCAGGTAAAACGCCGCGTCGATGATTCCCCAGGCGAGGTTGCACCCGAGCGCACCCAGGAGCATGGTGCGAACCTCGCCTTGCCCCGCCTGAGCGGCATTCAGTGAAAGGGTGAACGTGAGGACCATGATCAACCCGAAGAGCACCTCGGAGAGGCGCGCGATGGGGTCCAGTACGCTCTTGGCGGGCCTGGAGACGTGAGGCAGGCTCATGGGACTCGTGGTGGCACAGGCAACGTGAGGCGCACGCAACCAAGATATCGCTGCTGCGCCCCTCCTGCCTGTCTGCAAGGGCCTAGAAGCTGGCGCCGATGACGAGCACCACGGTGGGAGTGTCAGCTGGGTTGAAGACGTATACCCCAGTATCGAACCACTTGTACGTGGCGCTGGCGTAGAACCCGCGCTCGACCTCCCGGCCAGTGTCGAAGAGCTGGGTGCGCTGGATCGAGAGTCCCAGCTGCAGCCACTCTACCGGCGAGACGCCAAGCTGAGACCAGGTGTAGAAGAAGTTCTCCGCGCTATCATCGAAATCGATGACGTACTCGTTCTCGCTCGATAGCTCCAGCTTCCACCAGCCGAGCGTGACCTCGGTGCCCGGTGCCACCCCGTTGATGCCGCCGAACACCACGCCGAACATCGGGGTGATGTCGAGCGTCACCTTGCTGCCGAAATGCAGGTTCCAGCCGGCCCACACGGAGCCGGTGTTCGGGCTCTCGTAGTTGTAGCGGCCCTCGAGGTGGAGCCAGCGGTGGTCGGCGGTGATGGTGGGCTGGATGAAATCGGGACTGTCGGGAACGAGGTAGCCGTACACCGACGCGGTGAAGGCCCAAGCCTCAGGCGCCGCTGCCTGCGCGCGGACAGCGGGCGGCAGGAGGCAGGCGGCAAGCAGCATGATACAAGGCAGTCGCAACCGGATCTTCCCCTCCCATGGTTGGAGGGGAAGGATACGTCAGGCCGGGGTCGTGGCGCCTGCCAGATAGTGCTCGAACCAGCTGCACGCCAGGTCGCCCGCCAGCTCCAGCGTCCCCGGCTCCTCGAAAAGGTGCGTCGCTCCGGGCACCAGCTGTATCTGCGCCACCGGGGCCGCGGTCATTTCGCGCCGGGCCAGCTGGTTGAGTTCGATGACGCCGTCATCGCGACTCCCCACCAGCAGGAGCGTCGGCGCCAGCACGCGCGTGAGCGCGGCCCCCGCCAGGTCGGGCCGACCGCCGCGCGATACCACGGCGCGCACCAACTGGGGCCGCATCGCTGCGGCCGCCAGTGCGGCGGCCGCACCGGTGCTCGCGCCGAAATAGCCGATGTGCAGGTGCCGGGTCGCGGGCTGCGCCGTCACCCAGTCGGTCACGGCGACAAGGCGAGACGTGAGCAGTTCGATGTCGAAGCGATGCTCGCGGGTGGTGGCGTCGATCGCCTCTTCGGCTGGTGTGAGGAGGTCGAACAGCAGCGTGCCCAGGTTGGCGTGCTGCAGCCACTCCGCCACCCGAATATTCCGGGGGCTCTGGCGGCTGCTGCCGCTGCCGTGCGCAAAGATCACCAGACCGTGCGGGTGGGGCGGTATGGTCAGGTCGCCGGTCAGGGTGACGCCGCCCGCGGGGATGCGCAGGTTCCGTCGCTCGATCATCGGTGCAATGGTGTGCGTCATGGCTCATGACCTCAAAGAGCGGTGGGATACGTCTCGGGCAACTCCACCTCGCCCGGTCCCCATGCCGGTGTGCGGTCCAGGGGCTCGACGGCGCGGGTGTGGTCGTAGTGGAACACGGCATCGAACTGCCGCGGCAGGTGGGCGTGGAAGTAGTGACTCTGCCGCTCGGTGTCGGGCCGGTAGATGACCCCGATGGCGCGCTCCAGCCGCGGCACGTCGAGCGCCGTCACCAGCGACGGCGGACCGCCCAGGTCGAGGTAGAAGTCGCCGCCCTGCTCGTGGAACAGCGCCTCGTAACTCTCCGGCAGCGCGGGCAGCACGATCTTCCGCTGCATCGGTGCACCCCAGTCGCGTGCCGCGGTGACCGAGCCCGAATAGGTGGTGAAGCCCACGAGCACCGCCTGGGCGGCGAACTGCTCGCGCACCAGCTGGCCCAGGTTGAGTTCGCCGCCCGCGCCCATCTCGGTGGCCCGCGCGTCGCCCAGATGGGAGTTGTGCGCCCACACCACGACCTTCGAGTGCGGGCCCTGCGTCCCCAGGAACGCCATGAGGCTGTTGAGCGTGTCGGCCATGTGCTGGTCGCGCAGGTTCCACGACCCGACGCGGCTGCGGAACATGGCGCGGTAATACTGCTCGGCGCTCCTCACTACCTTCGCGTTCTGCTCGGCGAAGAAGAGGTCGTCGGGCGCCTGCCGGCCATCGCGCCGGATGTATCCCGCCGCCGCCGAGCGGAGCTCCACCAGCTGGTTGAGCACATGCTGCTCGCAGGACGGCGCCATGCCGAACGCCGTGGCATGGCCATACTCCTGGGGATCCCCGCCGAAGTGATCGAAGCAGCCATAGCGCTGGGCGGCGCGGCGCGCGCCGGCGGGATCGACCTTCTCCAGGTACGCGAGGACCGCCTGCATCGAGGCGTGCAGGCTGTAGAGGTCCAGCCCGTAGAAGCCTACCTTGTCGGCGATGGCGCGGCATTCATCGTTGTGCTCGCGCAGCCAGCCGACAAAGTCGAGCACATCGGCGTTGCGCCACATCCAGGTGGGGAAGCGCAAGAACCCGCCGAGCGCCGAGATGGCGTCGGTGTCGGCCCCGCGAGCGCGGACATACCGGTTGATGCGATAGGCGTCGGGCCAGTCGGCCTCGACGGCGACGGCGGCGAATCCCTTGTCGCGGATGAGCCGCTTGGTGATCTCGGCCCGGATACGATAGAACTCGTGGGTGCCGTGCGATGCTTCCCCGATAAGAACGACGCCCGCATCGCCCACCCGGTCGAGCAGCGGGTCGAAATCGGCGGCGGTGCCATGCAGCGGATGACACGCGGCCTGCACTTCCTGCCCGGGGAGCACCTTAAGCCCTGACGACATGGTCCCCCTCCCTTTCCTGCACGCCACCGATGAGCAGCAGCTCGCGCACCTCATCGTCGGTGACCTGCTCGAAGTCTGCGTACCAGGCGGCAACGCCGAAGAACGGCTCGGGAGCAGCCAAGTAGACGCAGGCGTCCACTGCCCGCCGAAGCATCTGTATGGCATCCCGGGACATGACCGGGGCCGCGACCACGACACTGGCGGGCCGGTACATCCGCACCGCTTCCACCGCGGCGAGCATGGTGGACCCGGTCGCGACGCCGTCATCCACCAGGACGACGGTGGCGCCGGCGAGTGCCGGCAGGGGACGATCCCCGCGATACTCGCGCTCACGCCGCTCGATCTCCTTCAGTTCCTTCGCCGCGACCAGGTCGATCGCTACCTGCGGTATGCCGAGCGGTTCGATGACCTCGGGGTTGAGGACCCGAACGCCGCCGCTGGCCACGGCGCCCATCGCCAGTTCCTCATGCCCCGGCACGCCGAGCTTGCGGACCACGAACACATCGAAGGGCACCTTGAGCTCGGTGGCGATCTCGGCGGCGACGGGGACACCGCCGCGCGGGAGCGCGAGCACGACGAGGCGGTGGCGGTCGGCGAGTGGCAGAAGTTGCCGGGCGAGCCGCTGCCCGGCCTCACGGCGGCTGCGGAAGAGCGGTGACATGGGGCCCTCCTTTTTATCCTGCTGTTACAGGATGTCACGGAGGGGGTGAAGTGAGTGTGAGGAAGGGAGGAGGAGGTCTTTGGTTATCTTGCCGGAGCAGTCTTACCGCGCACAGGAGCGCCACCCATGATCAATGCTGCATTGCTGTTGCTCGGCGTTCTTTCCGCCGATGCCGATTCGGTGCTCAAGCGGGGCAAGACCGTGCCCGCCGCCCCGACCACGACCATCGACGCGATCCTGGGCGATCCCGGCAAGTACGGGAAGGACGAGCTGGTGGTGATCGACGGGATGGTCATCAAGTCGTGCACCAAGATGGGCTGCTGGATGCAGCTAGCCGACAGCGCCGGTGGCAGGGGGGTCCAGGTGGACTTTCACGACGCCGGCTTTGTGATCCCGATGGGTGCATCGGGGATGAAGGCGCGTGCCATGGGGACGGTGACGGTGACGGTGCTCAAGCCGGAGGATGTGGCGGAGGTCGAGGGCGGGGGCGCGGCGGTCGGGAAGAACGCGACGGGGGAGGCGATCGAGGTGGGGCTCACGGCGACCGGGGTGGAGCTGTACTACACCGATTGATGGTTGCTGGCGCAAGCCACCATAAAATATGGTACTTGCGGTTTGTCTCATGGCATGAGATATTCTGTCTCATATGATGGGACATCAGCCAACTTACGTCGAGCGCATGGCCCAGCGGCACCTCGCGGCCGTCATGGAAGTCCAGCCAGTTGCCGTGCTCATGGGTGCGCGACAGACGGGAAAGAGCACTCTGGTCCGGCACGCGAGCGGGCTCGAGCAGCACCAGTATCTCACCCTCGATTCGCTGGACGTGCGGACTCAGGCGCTGTCGGATCCGGAAGCGCTCGTCGGCCGGGCACCGCGGCTGATTCTCGATGAGGTACAGCGCGCCCCCGACCTGCTGGTCGCGATCAAGGCTGCGGTTGACGCCGGCGCGCGTGCGCCGGGTCAGTTCGTGTTGACGGGCTCGGCGGATCTTCTCGCCATGAAGCAGGTGAAGGAGACGCTGGCCGGGCGCGCGTCGTACATCACGCTCTGGCCCCTCACGCGACGCGAGCGACTTGGCTACGGCGCCGCAGGATGCTGGAGTGAGTTGTTGGCGACGCCGGTGGCCGAATGGCCCGGGCTCCTCGAGGTACAGGACGCGCCGGCGGAAGACTGGCGCGTCCTCGCCGGCCGGAGCGCCTATCCGCCCGTTGCGCTTGCCGGGTTCTCTCCATCGCAACAGGCCGATTGGCTGCAAGGCTATCTCGATACCTACATCGGCCGTGACATTCCGGAGTTGAGCCAGGTATCCCGCCCACTCGACCTGTTGCGACTCATGCGCGCCGCGGCAGCGCAGGTGGGGCAGGTGGAGCACCAGGTCACGTGGACTCGGCTGACCGGGGTGTCGCGTCCGACCGCCTCGCGCTGGGCGGACCTGCTCGAGGTGTCGTACCAGCTGATTCGCATTCCTGCCTTCAGCCGCAATCGCGGCAAGCGACTCACGAAGAGCCCGAAGGTCTACTGGAGCGACACCGCGATGGCGCTGCACCTCGCGGCGGCGGCCGAGCCGACAGGGCACCACCTGGAGAACCTTGTGCTCACCGACCTCGAGTGCTGGCGCTGGAGCCAGTCGCAGCGCCCGGCGGTGATGCACTGGCGGACGGTTGACCAGTCGGAGGTGGATTTCGTGGTCGAGATGCCGACGGGGCGACTCCTTCCGATTGAGGTGAAGGCAGCGCGCCGGCCGGGGTGGAGCGATGTCCCGGGCCTGCATGCGTTCATGTCGGAGTACGGTGACCTCACCGCCGGCGGGCTCGTGCTGCACGGTGGCAGCGACACCTACCGGATCAGTGACCGGATCGTGGCCACGCCCTGGTGGCGGGTGGTATGAGGGGAAGAGCCGTTGACAGTCCCACTTTAGTGGCATATATTGAGTGTGACTATAATGATATCTATTTCTGCGCCAACAAGTTAGGAGTTGCCCGATGAGCGTTCTCGTCAGTACGGTGAGGTCGCAGGGCGCTTCGGTGGTGACCACGCTGCCCGCCGAGGTGGCGCGTCGCATGGGTTTGGCGGCGGGGCAGGAGATCGAGTGGATCGAGGATGGCCTGGGTGGATTCCGGGTCGTGCCTCACTCGGCCGAGACCGCTGAGGCGCTCGAGGCGCACGCGAAGGTCATGGCTGAGTACGACAGCGTGTTCCGCGCGCTGGCGAAGTGAGCGCACGAAAGCTTCCGCAGGAACCCCGCTGGATTTCGGAACCGACACTGCTGGCGATGCACGCGCAGCAGATCGAGCGGTTTGGGGGCGCGCACGGGGTCATTGACGCCAACATCGTGCTCTCCTCACTCGCGCGCCCGATCCATCGCTGGCACGACGACGAAACGGCCGACCTGGCCGATCTCGCCGCGGCGTACCTGGTCGGGTTTGGACGAGCACAGGGATTTCGTGACGGCAACAAGCGGACGGGATTGTCGTGCGCGCTGGTGTTTCTCTCGCTCAATGGCGCCGCATTGCATGTCCCGGCAGCAGAGCTCTACACGCTGTGCATGAAGGTGGCGAACCACGAGGCTGATGACGCCCAGGTAGCGGGATACATCAGGAGCCGGGTGGGCTGAACCGGGAGACGGGAGACGGGAGACGGGAGACGGGAGACGGAAGACGGGAAGAGGAAGCAGACTTCGCGATGCGGCTATTTGGTTAGGCCGCAACCTTCGTCTGCCGCATCTGTTGTTGATGAAGATCCGAGATGTCCTCCGGTTGCTCGCGCGCGATTGAATAGCATTCTCAAGCAGGCAGGTTTGAAATGAAGCTATTGGTCATTGTCGAACAATCGGCGACGGGCTATTCGGCGTACTCCCCTGACGTTTCGGGCTGTATTGCCACTGGCTCGTCCCACAGCGACGTCGAGCAGCGTATGCGAGAGGCCATCGAGCTTCACCTCGAGGGGCTGCGAGCCGAAGGCGAGGATCCACCACAGCCACATGCATACGCCACGATAGTCGAGGTTGGCACCTGACCGACCTTATCTTCAACGCATGACTGCTCGCCGCTGGCTCATTTTGCTGGGTGCCGCCCTCCTTGGCGGCACCCTTTTCTACTTCGGCTCCTTCGCCTTCGACTACGGCGCCCCCTTCCGCCGCCATGACCCCCTGCTGGCCACCGACAATGCCCGGCTCGATCCGGCTCGGCTCGCGGCGGTGAACCGGCTGGAGACAGTGGAGGCGCTGCAGGCTGCCCTCAAGGATGCGCGTGACAAGGGGCTCAAGGTGTCGATGGCGGGGAGCCACCACAGCCAGGGCGGGCAGACGTATACGGCGGGCGGCGTGCAGTTCGACATGCGCGGGTTCCGGAAGGTGATTGCCATCGACACCGTGGCCGAGACGATCACGGTGGAAAGCGGGGCCACGTGGGACGAGGTGCAGCGGGCGCTCGCACCCAGGGCTCTCGCCATCAAGGTGATGCAGTCGTCAAACATCTTCACCGTGGGCGGCACCATGAGCGCCAACGCCCATGGGCGCGACCTGGACGTAACGCAGGTAGTGGAGGTGGTACAGCGGTTTCGTCTCCTGCTGCCCGACGGGAGCGTGGTGGAGGTGAGCCGCAGCGAGAACCCCGAGCTCTATTCGCTGGTGATCGGCGGGTACGGGATGTACGGCGTCATCCTGGACGTGACACTCAAGGTGACGCGGGACGAGCTGCTGGAGCAGCACGCCGTCTCCATGGACTACACCGAGTTCCCGGCGTAC
>JANNSD010000005.1:0-52198 GCA_031402225.1 Gemmatimonadota bacterium
CGTGGCAGTTTCGTGAGGGCGACCGCATGCTGGCGGGGGCGGTGGGCGGCACCCTGCGCGGATCAATGCGGGAGATGCTGCTCGCCGAGCGGACCCTCCTCAACTTCCTGCAGCGGGCCTGCGGTATCGCGACCATGACGCGGCGCTACGTCGATGCGGTGGCCCACACCGGTGCCAGGATCCTCCACACCCGGAAGACCGCGCCGGGCCTCCGCCTCTTCGACGTGGCGGCGGTGCGTGCCGGCGGCGGTGGGGTGCACCGCCTGGACCTGGCCCGCACGGTGATGGTCAAGGACAACCACTGGCGGGCGCTGGCCCAGGGCGGGCGCACACTCGCCGACGCGCTGGCGCAGGCGCGCGACCTCGGCGTCCTCGAGCTGTACGTTGAGGTGGAATCACTCGCGCAGGTGGACGAGGCGTGTGATGCGGGCGCCACCAGGCTACTGGTCGACAACCAGAGCCCGGCGACGGTGGCCAACTGGGGCGCGCGCGCGCGCGGCCGGCGGCCAGGCATCGAGATCGAGGCGACCGGCGGGATCACGCTGGAAAACGTGGCGCGCTACGCGCAGGCCGCCGCAGACTTCATTTCGATCGGGGCGTTGACGCACAGCGTGGTGGCGGCGGATATCAGTCTTGAACTACAGGACGTGAGGACGTGAGGACGTGAGGAGGTCCGTCCTACCGCCTGGTCATTCGCGCGATCCGCTCCACTCCCGTCTTCACCGTCTCTTCATCGGGTCCGAACGAAAATCGCGCGTACTGCCGGAAGCGCGATGGCCGTCCCGCGCGGCGCTTGCCCGGATTCACGTCGAAGAACTCGCCCGGCACGCAGATCACCTTCTCGTCCAGTGCCGCCTTCAGGAATTGCATGCCGTCGTTGAGTGGCTCCGGCAATCCCGACAGGTCACCCCAGCAGTAGAAGGTCGCCTCGGGGCCGGCATCGACCTTGATGCCGGCGGCGCGCAGTCCCTTCAGCATCAGCTTCCGCTTGCGCCGGAACGCCTTCTGGATCGCGGCGGTTTCCTGCAGCACCAGTGCGGGCGCGAGCAGGGGCAGCGCCGCGCGCTGGAGCGGCTTCGAGCCGCCGCCATCGAGGAAACTGCCGGTGCTCGCCACCGCCTCGATGACCTGCTTCGGGCCGACCACCCAGGTGCAGCGCCAGCCGGGATAGCGCCAGTTCTTCGTCAGCCCGTCGAACAGCACCACCGGGTCGCGATTGACGTCCTCCACGTGCTGCGCCGCCGAGACCATCGACCACTGGTCTTCCGGCCCGGTCCACACGTAGTGGGAGTAGAACTCGTCGAGCAACAGCGTGCACTGGAGTTCGCGCGCGGTGGCGACCCAGCGCTGCAGCTCCTCGCCCTGCACGGTGCGCCCGGTGGGATTGTTCGGGTTCGAGAGCAGCACCGCGGACAAGCCCTTGCCCAGGATTTCGCGCCGCAGGTCATCGGCCGAGAAGCGATAGCCACTGGCGGGGTCGAGCGGGATTGGAATGGAGGTGAAGAGCTTGAAGATGTCGAGCAGTTCCTCGTACGCGGTGTAGTCGGGCAGGAAGTGCCCCAGGTTCACCTCGCCCAGGGCCGCGACGGCACGCGTGAGTGAGCTGCGCCCTCCACCACAGATGCAGACGTTCTCGGCCTTGTACTGCGACTTCATGCCGCGGCGGTACAGCGAGTTGTAGAGCGCGGCGACGGCCTCCCGCAACTCCCCGATGCCGGGGACCGGGGCGTACTCCTGGTCATCGACGTGGATGGCCACGTGTTCCACCCGTGGCGGCCCGCCCGGAAGCGGGCCGGTTTCCGGCTGCCCCTGGCCCAGGTTGCACCAGTCGGGATGGCCGTAGCGATAGCCGCGCCGGGCGGCCTCTGCCATGACGTAGATGACACCGGTGAAGGGGACGGTGCGGAAGCCGGGAATAGGCGGGAGTGGATGCATGGTGCGGAAGGTAGCGACCCTTCGCTTCGCTCAGGGCAGGCGTGAGGACGTGAGGACGTGAGGACGTGAGGACGTGAGGACGTGAGGGTATATTGTGCGGCGCCGAGTCCACCACGTCTGCCCCTAATGGAGCCCCGTTTGGCCCGCATCCTCCCAGTTCGCCACCAACCAGCGCTGCCCGTTGAACGCCTGATCCGCCCTGACGCGCCGAGCGCCGAGGCCATCGAGATGGACGTGGTGATCGTCGGTGCCGGGCCGGCGGGGCTGTCCTGCGCCATCGAACTCGCCCACCTGGTCCGGAAGGACCAGCAGGCGGGCGGGGGCATGCCCGACCTGAACATCGGCGTGCTGGAGAAGGCGGGGGCGCTGGGCGAGCATTGCCTGTCGGGCTCGGTGGTCAATCCGCGCGCCTTCCGGGAGCTGTTTCCCGACAAGCGGGTCGAGGACTTCCCGTTCCGGCAGCCGGTATCGGGGGAGGCGGTCTACTTCCTCAGCGGTCAGGGGTCATACAAGCTGCCCACCCCTCCCACGATGAAAAACCATGGCTACTACACCGCCTCGCTGTCGGAGATGGTGCGGTGGCTTGGGGACGAGGCCGAGGCCCTTGGGGTCAACCTGTTTCCCGGGTTCCCGGTGGACTCGCTGCTGGTCGAGGGCGCACGGGTGCGGGGGGTTCGGACCACGCCATCGGGGCTGGATAAGGAGGGCGAACCGACGGCCAGCTATGCCGAGCCGACGGACCTGACGGGGCGCGTGACAGTGCTGGCGGAGGGGACACGCGGCCCGCTGGGTCAGGCGTACCGGGCATGGCAGGGGATCACCTCGTCGAACCCGCAGATCTTCGCGTTGGGCGTCAAGGAGGTGTGGGAGGTCAAGCGGCCGCTGGACCGGGTCATCCACACCCTGGGCTGGCCCTTGCCGAACGACGCTTTTGGGGGCACATGGATGTATCCGCTCGGGCCGTCGCAGGTGTCGATCGGCCTGGTGGTCGGGCTGGATTATCACAGTGCGTCGCTCGACGTGCACGAGCTGCTGCAGCGGATCAAGCTCCATCCACTCTTCCGGCCGTACCTGGAGGGGGGCGAGCTCCTGGAATGGGGGGCGAAGACCATCCCCGAGGGGGGCTATTACGCGCTGCCCAGCCGGCGCTCGGGCGACGGACTCCTGATGGTGGGTGACACGGTGGGGCTGGTGGATGTTCCCTCGCTGAAGGGGATTCACTACGCCATGCAGTCGGGCATCTATGCGGCGCGCGCGGCGTTCGCGGCGCTGAAGCAGGATGACCCCTCTGGTGCGGCGCTGGCCGCCTACGACCGGATGCTCGACGACAGCTACATCATGAGCGACCTGCGCCGCACGCGGAACATGCGACTGGCCTTCAAGGATGGCCTGGTGGTGGGCGGTGTGAAGGCAGGACTGATGACGGCTACCGGAGGGCGCTTCCCGGGGGGCCGGATCGCGATGGCACAGGATGCGGAAGCACCGCGCGACGCGGCGGTGGCGCCGCCGTTTGTGCCCGACAATACCTTGACGTTCAGCAAGGTGGACGCGGTGTTCAAGTCGGGGAACGCCACCAGGGATACCGTTCCCTCTCACTTGATCGTGGGCAAGGACATCAGCGGGGAAGTCGCCGACTTCTACGCACACCTCTGCCCTGCTGGGGTGTACGAGCGAGTTGGAGATGCACTCACCGTGAATGCACCGAATTGCGTGGACTGCAAGGCGACGGACGTGGTTGGCCCGCGCTGGACGCCGCGCGAGGGCGGGAGCGGCCCGAAGTACCGCCTGATGTAGGTCCTGAAGGGCTGCAGGATGAGTCCGCTTCTTGCAAGGTGCGCGGCGGCGTTGGCGCAGTGTCCCCATCATGAGAAATCGCAACAACATGAGTGAAGTCGAGGTGTCGGGAGAATTCGGTTCGGCTGGGTGGTGGTCGCGCGTGTGGCGCGACCGCGATCCGGTCATGGTGGATGCCGGATCGACGGGCGAGCGGGTGATCGCCTGGGTGCGTGTCGTGGCGACACTCCTCCTGCTGATCGTTCCGGTCGGCAGCCTCATCGCGCATCCTGATCTGTCCGAGCACTGGATCGGCGTCATCGTCACGCTGATCGCGTTCCTGCTTGCCGTTGTGGTGTTCTTTCTGGTACAGCGCGACCAGCGCCCGCACTGGCTGGGCGCCGCCTGTACTGTCTTCGACGTCAGCATCATCAGCGCAGCCCTGCTGAGTTATATCCTCACCGACCAGCCGCTGGTCGCGACCAATTCGCGGGTGGCGTTCGAGTGCTACTTCCTGGCCATGGCGGCCACCTGCCTGCGCTACGATGCCCGCCTGTGCCTCCTCGCCGGCGGCCTGGCCATCGCGCAGTACCTCGGGCTCGTCTACCTGGCCCAGCACATGTTCGAACTGAACACCCTGACCGACGGCATCCGTCGCTACGGCGAGTTCAACTGGGGGAGTGTGCTGTCCCGGGTCATGATTCTCGGGATCGCGTCGTTCTTCAGTACGGTCATCGTGATGCGCGCGAAGGACCTGCGGAAGCTGTCGTCGATCGACCGAATGACCGGCCTCTTCAACCGGGGCCACTTCGATGAGCGGCTCGGCGCCGAGCTCAACCGCGCGCAGCGGATGCAGCAGCCGCTGTCGGTGGTCATGGTCGACGTGGATCGCTTCAAGGAATTCAACGATCGTTTCGGCCACTCGGCGGGCGACGTTGGCCTCCGGACGATCGCGGACCGGTTTCGCCAGATGACGCGGCGCAGCGATGTCGTGGCCCGCTATGGTGGCGAGGAGTTCGTGTTCCTGCTGCCCGACACGAGTGCCGACATGGCGTTCGACAAGCTGGAGCAGATCCGGGCATCGGTGGAGGGGCTCAAGATCCTGCTTCCCAAGGGGCAGGGCGAGGCATCGCTCACGGTGAGCGCGGGGATTGCCACCTTCCCGGCCGACGGCACCAACGCCGAGGAACTGATCGACGAGGCGGATGCGCGGCTGTTCCGGGCCAAGGCCGGCGGGCGCAACCGTGTCGCGGGCCGACTGACGCTCGGAACGACGCGGCCGCCGCAGCCCTCGGGGCTGGAGATGACGGGGTAGGACGTGAGGACGTGAGGACGTGAGGACGTGAGGACGTGAGGACGTGAGGGTGACCTATGGAGGGGTCACCCTTTTTCGTTGGGCCTGTGATTTGCCGATCAGGCAGGCATGCGGTTCATCGTGCAAGCCTTCGCACTGCTGGTTCTCCCCGCCTCTGTCACGGCGCAGGGGGCGCGCATCAGCGTGCCCCCGCCACCCAATGCCAGCCAGTCGGTGCTCATGTCGCTCCGCACGCTCGCGCGGGCGCAGGAGCAGTATCTCGAGACACGGATGCGGTACGCGGCCAGCGTCGATTCCCTGCGATTCACGCCGGAGCCGGGCGTGACGGTGTTGGTGCGCTCGGCGTCGCCGCGGGGGTGGAGCGCCCAGGGGGCGTGGGACAAGGCGCCGGGCCGGAATTGCGTGGTGTACTTCGGTTACGCCAGCGAGGTGAAGCCGCCGATCACCGAGTTCGAGGGGCGCCGCCCGAAGCGCGAGGGCGAGCCGGCCTGCGACCCGATGTAGCCGGGCCGGTTTGCACCGCTCCCGACCGGGCGATACTTTCCCGCCGGGAGGAACCTATGACAAGCATCCAGGCTACCGCCGTTTCCGCCGCACTTGCCGTCCTCGTCCTGGCACCACTTTCACCCACCCGCATGCTGGCGCAGGCCGGCACCGAGATCGCCGGGGTCACCGTGCCCGCCACGGTGGAGGCGGGCGGACAATCGCTCGTGCTCAACGGCGCAGCGCTGCGCAAGAAGTCGATCGTAAAGGTCTACGTTGCGGCGCTCTATCTCCCGGCCAGGAGCCAGGACGCCAGCGCGATCCTCGCCAGCGACGGGCCGCGCGAGCTGCGTATGCAGTTCGTGCGCGACGTGGGCAAGGACAAGATGTGCGAGGCATGGGATGAGAGCCTCGAGAACAATTCGCCCGGCGCTGACGCGCAACTGCAGGGAGAATTCAAGCAGCTGTGCGGCTTCATGCAGGACCTGAAGAAGGGCGACGTGATGGCGTTCACGTACCTGCCCGCCACCGGTACGACGGTCGACATCGCGGGCCAGCAGAAGGGCACCATCGCCGGGAAGCCGTTCGCCGATGCGCTGTTCAAGTCCTGGATCGGGCCTAAGCCCGGGCCGGGCGAGGACTTCAAGCGCCATCTTCTCGGGGTGAAAGAGTGATCCGCAGGGCAAGTGTTGCGTGGTGGCAAACACTCCTTGTGCTCGCGGCGCTCCATCCTAAAAGCGAGCTGAGGGCGCAGCAGCCTGCCGTGGTCGTCCGGGCCGCGCGCATGCTGGATGTGGAGAAGGGTGCGCTGGTGAGCCCGGCGGTCGTGGTGGTGACCGGCGACCGGATCACGGCGGTGAACCCCGCAGTGGCACCGGCCGGCGCCCGGGTCATCGACCTGGGCGACGTTACGCTCCTGCCCGGGCTCATCGACCTGCACACCCACCTCACCTTCGCGATCGAGCCCGGCTGGCAGTACGAGCCGGTGACCTGGACCGGTGCCGACTACGCCCTGCGCGGTGCCCGCAACGCCCCCATCACGCTCCAGGCGGGCTTTACCACGGTCCGCGACGTCGGCTCGAAGGGCTTTGCCGACGTGTCGCTGATGCGCGCCGTTGACCGGGGCGAGATCGTGGGGCCGCGCATCATCCCGGCGGCGCATGCCATTGGCGCTACCGGCGGTCATTGCGACGACACCGGCTTTGCGCCCGGCATCCTCGAGCAAGGGCCGAAGGAGGGCGTGGCGAACGGCGTGGACGAGATGGTGGAGGCGGTGCGCTACCAGATCAAGCATGGGGCGAAGGTGATCAAGATCTGCGCGACGGCGGGCGTGCTCTCATTCGAGGGGCCGGTGGGCGCGCAGCAGCTCTCCGACGCCGAGATGAAGGCGGTGGTAGACGAGGCGAGCATGCATGGGCTCCGGGTGGCGGCGCATGCGCACGGCACTGAAGGGATCATCGCGGCCTCGCGGGCCGGCGTCACGTCGGTCGAGCATGTGTCGATGCTCAACGATGCCGCGATCGCCGAGCTCAAGCGCAACGGAACGTGGGCGGTGTTCACCTTGTACCTGTCGCAGGCTCTCGATACCGCCGGACTGCCTCCGGCGCTCCGCGTGAAGGCACGGATCGCCACCGAGGCGGCCAATGCGAGCTTCCAGAAGGCGGTGAAGGCGGGCGTGAAGATCGGGTTCGGCACCGACGCGGCGGTGTATCCGCACGGCCAGAACGCGCACGAGTTCGCCACCCGTGTCCAGCTGGGCCAGACACCCGTCGAGGCGCTCCGGAGCGCGACGCTGTACGCCGCCCAGGTGCTGGGGGTCGAGGATCGCGGCGTCATCCAGGCGGGGCGGCTGGCCGACCTGGTCGCCGTCCCGGACAATCCCCTGACGGACATCACCGTGACCGAGCGAGTGTCGTGGGTCATGAAGGGCGGCGCCGTGGTGGAGCTTCGATGAAGCGGTCGCTCGCCGTTCTCGCCGCCCTCATGGCGTGCGTGGCCCACCAGGCCCGCGCGCAGGCGACCCCGTTCGGGCTGCGTGAAGGACTGAGCCTGACCGACCTCGCGGCCATTGCGGGCCCCCTGTCGCCCCAGGATGGCACGCCGCCCACGTTCTACGCGACGCGCGTCCCGCGGCCGCACCCGGAACTCGATGTGTATGCGGTTGTGGTAGGCGACTCCACCGGTCTCTGCCAAGTGGTTGGCGGCAAGGCGATCGACTCGAGTGGGGTGGCCGAGATCGAAGCGGACCGGGTGTATCGGACGCTGAAGGAGCAACTGACCGGCAAGTACGGCGCGGCCTCATCCGTCGGCGAGACGCAGGCGCGATGGCTCCGCATCAGCGACGCTGCGATCCCCGACAACCTCGATGCGATCAGCTTGAGCGTCGTGAAGCAGCCGTCAGGGACTGTCCTGGTGCAGCTGCGATATCGCTTCGCCAACGTCACCCATTGCCAGGCCTCCGCACCGCCCCCTGATCCCATCGGCGACGCGCTGTAGCTGCCGTCGGCCGGCCTCATGCTGTGCCTCGACATCAGCGCGCGTCACCGTACCGCCGTGACGCGCGTCACCCGGGCGCGTGCCGCTCCCGCTGCGGGTCGCGAGTTGCAAGCCAAGTCGTTGCCGCGCAGTTCGTTGCGCTCGTTCAACCTGCGCTGGCGACAGGACTTGGTTGAGGGGTGATGAGGGCACGGCCATTGCCTCCGATGCGGTGTGGTTCCTATCACACTTCGGAGGATTCCGTGCGCCGCTTTCCCCTGAACACGTGCAGCTCCCTGTCGTTCGCCGCACTGGCAATAGTGCTGGCCGGTTGTGCCGACGGCACCCCGACCGGCAACAACCCACCGGTCGACCCCGCGGTCGGGTCGGCCCAGGTGTCGGAGATGGGATCGGCGGCGCTCGAAGGTGCCGACGAGACCCTCAACTCGATGCTGGAGAGTGTGGGCGGCGCCGGGTTTGCGGCGTTCGCGAGTCCCAACCCCTGCCCCACCATCACGGTGGCCGGCACCAATGCGCCGCCGTCGGTGGTCGTGACGATGCAGTTCGGCGACCTGCCGGAGAACGTGACCTTCCCGCCGGCGGCGGATGATCCCTGCCTCAAGCAGCGCGAAGAGGGCCCGGGGCAGGCATACCTGTTCGGCTCGCTGGTGGCAACCAAGGCCGGCGCCGAGGGTCGCGAGTTCGAGCGGAGCGAGGCGCTGGACAACCTGGGCTTCGTGGCCACCGAGACGGCGGACTTCAGCACCTTCTGGCGCGGCCAGCGCGACGGCACGCGGAGCTTTACCCGCGATGCCGCCGGCAAGCTGGTGGCGATGGAAGACCTGACAACCACCCGCAGGCGGAAGACCGACACCGAGGAATTCGGCAACACGGTGACGTCGCAGCTCGAGTGGACCTTCACGCCGGTTGCGGGTGAACTGCTGCAGGAGGAGCACGACCGGCCCAGTGGCACGATCGTGGTGACCGGCGGCTGGCGCTTCGTGGGTCAGGTGCGGGTGGAGCAGGGCGAGGGAGACAGCCGCACCCACGAGCTGGTGGACGCCGACGTGACGCACACGGTGAGGACGAACGTGCCGCTGGAGTACGATGCCACGTGCAGCGGGCCGGCGCGGCGGCGGATCAAGGCTGGCCAGCTCCAGTTCACG
Source organism: Gemmatimonadota bacterium (assembly GCA_031402225.1). Classification (GTDB taxonomy): domain Bacteria; phylum Gemmatimonadota; class Gemmatimonadetes; order Gemmatimonadales; family GWC2-71-9; genus JAGGAG01. The sequence goes on from JANNSD010000005.1 coordinate 9,148, forward strand.
CGGACGAGCGGGGATGCCTCGCGCTCGTTCACGCTCACGTGGACGGCGTGTGGCGAACAGCCCACCAAGGCAGAGGTGGGCGCTACCTGAGGAGTTCCTCGATCCTCACGGCGGCATCGGTGCGCTCGTCCCGGTACTTCACGATGACCGGGGCATAGAGATGCACACCGGCCGCGGCCCCGGGGCCGGTACGGACCGGGCGTGAACCAGGCACTACCACGGCGCCCGCTGGAATCTCCAGCGGGCGTTCGCCTTCCCGGCGGTAGATCCGGCCATGCACCAGGTCGTACACGGGGGTCGAGCCGGTGAGGATCACGCCGGGCGCCAGCACCGCGCGTTCGCGGACCAGCGTACCCTCGTACACGCCACAATTGCCACCGATCATCGCATCGTCCTCGATGATGACGGGGAGGGCGTTGGCCGGCTCGAGCACGCCGCCCACCTGCGCCGCCGCAGAGAGGTGCACCCGCTTGCCGATCTGCGCGCACGACCCGACGAGGGCGTGGCTGTCGACCATGGTTCCCTCGTCGACGTAGGCGCCGACGTTGATGTACATCGGTGGCATGCAGACCACACTGCGCGCCACGTACGCCCCGTCGCGAATGGCCGACCCGCCCGGCACCATGCGGATGCCATCGGTGATGCGCAACTTCCTGAGGGGCCAGGTGTCCTTGTCGAAGAACGAGAAGGGGCCACCCTCAGCCACCGGCACCACCGCACCGAGCCGGAACCCGAGCAGGATGCCGGCCTTCACCCAGCTGTTGGCATGCCACACGCCGTCGGCGTCCCGCTCTGCGGCCCGCACCGTGCCAGTGGCGAGCGCGTCACGCAGGGCATCGATCGCCTCGCGCGCCGAGCGCTCCTCACCGGGGGGAACACCGGGCACATAGCGTTCGATACGCGACTTGAGGTCCTGCAGTGCGATGCCGGTCATGGGTGGAGCCTCACGTTCAGTCGAGCCAGTTCCTGGCGCAGGCGAAGGACGGTCGCGGGCTGGGCCGGCACCAGTGGCAGCCGGAGCACGTTACGGATGCGGCCCATCGCCGCCAGCGCCGCCTTGACCGGGATGGGGTTGGACTCGATGAAGTTGGCATCGAGCAGCGGCAGGAGCCGCCACAGCAGTGCCTGCGCCGCGGTGAGCTCGCCGGCCCGGGCCAGGCGTACCAGCTCCGTCAGCTCGCGGGGCAGCTCGTTGGACGCCACGGAAATGAGCCCGTCGCCGCCGCAGGCACAGAGCGGGAGCGCCATCCAGTCGTCGCCGGAGAAGACCCGGAAGCCATCGGGCCGGAGCCGGAGCAGCTCCAGCGCCTGGTGCATGTCACCGGCGGCTTCCTTGATCCCGATGATGTTGTCATGGGCGGCGAGTGCCACCGCGGTGGCCGGGAGGAGATTGACGCCGGCCCGTCCCGGCACGTTGTAGAGCACCACGGGCCGGGCACTCGCGTCGGCCACAGCCTCGAAGTGCCGGCGCAGGCCCTCCTGTGTCGGGCGGTTGTAGTAAGGCGACGCGGTGAGGATGACGTCGGCGCCGGCATCGCACATGTGACGGACCTCCTCCACGGCGCGGCGCGTATCATTGCTGGTGGCGCCCGCCATGACCGGCACCCGGCCGGCGACGGCTTCGCGCGTGGCGGCGACGACCTGCGCCCGCTCCTCGTGCGTCAGCGTCTGGGCCTCACCGGTGGTGCCGCACGCGACGACGAAGTCGATTCCCTCCGCGACCTGCCACTGCACCAGCGCCCGCAGTGCGGACACGTCCACGGCGCCGTCGTCGTCGAAGGGCGTCACGATGGCGGTGCCGCACCCGCTGAGGGTGGTCATGCGCGCTTCCCGAACAGCACGTCCTCGAAGGTAAAGACCCCGGTGCGACCCACCAGCCATTCGGCGGCCAGCACCGCGCCGGCGCCGAAGACGCTGCGATCGCGCGCGACATGCTCGAGCGACAGGCTCTCGAAGGGGCCCTCGTAGCGGAGTTCGTGAATGCCGGGTACGGCACCGGCCCTGATGGAGGTGATGGGGACATCCCGGCCCCCCGCCTCCTTCGCGGCACGCTGGATGGCGATGGCGGTGCCGGACGGGGCATCGCGCTTGAGCCGGTGATGGGTGTCCAGGATGAGCCCCTCGAATTCCGGCCGGTCGCGGAAGGCGGTCGCCATGGTGCGCGCCGCGTGCAGCATGATGTGCACGCCGATCGAGAAATTGGCGGCGATGAGCAGCGCTCCCATGCGGGCGCGGGCCAGCGCCTCGAGGGACGGGATCTGGTCCTCCCAGCCGGTGGTACCGCACACCACCGGTATACCGGCGGCGAGGAGGCGTGCGACATTGGCCGGCGCGGTGCCGGGGGTGGTGAACTCGAATGCCACATCGACCCCGGACAGACGAGCCGGCACCAGGGCCGCACCACCGGCGTTCTCGTGGCTGCCCACCATGGCGGCCACCGTGTGCCCCCGCGCATCGAGCGCGGCCTGCACCGAGCGACCCATGCGACCGGTGCCGATCACGACGGCTCGCATCAGGCGCTCCCGAAGAATTCGCGGTGCAGCCGCTGCACGATGGCGGGGCCGTCGGCCTCCTTGACCACGAATGTCAGGTTGGTGGCCGACGCCCCCTGCGAGATGACCTCGATGTTGGCTGGCTGCACCGCGGCAAAGACGCGGGCCGCGATGCCGGGCGACGAGAGCATGCCGTGCCCGACCACGGCGACGATGGCCCGGCCCTCGTGCACCGTCACCTCGCCCAGTGGCTCCAGGTCGCGCACCAGCGCGTCGAGCCGGGTGGCGTTCTCGACCGTGAGCGAGACACTCACCTCGCTGCTCGCCAGCACGTCGACGGGTACTTCATGGCGCTCGAAGACCTCGAACAACTGGCGAAGGAACCCGTAGGCGCCGAGCATGCGCGGGGCGCGCACGTTGACGAGGATGGCGCCGGGCTTCCAGGAGATCGACCCGATCGGGCCATCGGCCCGGAGCGCCGAGGCCCGCGTGAGGCCGATGATGGTACCGGGATGGTCGGGATGCCGGGCATTCAGGATCACGATGGGAATCCCTGCGGCAGCGAGCGGCAGCTGAGTGGCCGGGTGGAGCACCTTGGCGCCGAAGGTGGCGAGTTCCGCCGCTTCATCGTAGGTGGCGGACGCGAGGGTGCGCGCCTCGGGGACGATGCGGGGATCGGCGGTCATGAGGCCGTTCACGTCGGTCCAGATCTCGACCCGGATCGCGTCGAGCGCGGCACCGAGGAGCGAGGCGGTGAAGTCGGAGCCGCCCCGGCCGAGGATGGTGGGCCGGCCAGTGGCGGAAGCGCCAATGAACCCCTGGGTGAGCGGAACGCGGCTCGCCTCGAGCAATGGCGCCAATACCTCCTGCGCCGCGACGCGGATCGCGTCGAGGAGCGGGGTGGCCCGGCCGTGCCGATCATCGGTGACAATGACCCGGCGGGCGTCTACCCAGGCGACGGGAACGCCGGCCTGCGCGAGGGCCGCCTCGACCAGTCGTGAACTCCAGATCTCGCCCTGCCCCAGCAGCCGGTCGCGCTCAGCCGGTGTCAGGGCCCGCCCGACGGCCGGCCGGAGCATGCGGCGCAGCTCATCGAACGCCGCGTCGAGCGCCGGCAACGCGGTCGCCCCGCCCTCGAGCTCATGGGCCACAGCGCGATGGCGGTCGTGCAGCGTCTCCAGCGTCGCCTCCAGTGCGGCGCCATGGCCCTGCCGCACGCTCTCGGCCAGCGATACGAGGCTGTCGGTGACACGCGCCAGCGCCGACACCACCACGACGGGCCGCTCATGCTGCCGCGACAGGACGATCTGCACCAGGCGCAGGATGGCGGCGGCATCCTGCACCGACGTACCGCCGAACTTGCAGACGATCATCCGCGCACCATCATCCGAGGCGGCCCTCCGCCTTCAGCAGCTCGGCGATCTGCACGCCGGCGCCGGCGGCGCCGCGAATGGTATTGTGACCGAGCACCACGAATCGGAGGTCGAGCACGGTGCAGGGGCGCACCCGGCCCACCGTCACCGCCATGCCGCCGCCCCGCTCGATGTCGAGCCGGGGCTGCGGGCGGTCGGGTCGCAGCTCGACCTCGATGACCGGGGTGGGCGAACTCGGTAACGATCGTACCACCTCGGGCCCGGCAAAGCGCCGGAGCGCGTGCGTGGCGGCGGCGACGGACGGCGCCTGGCGGAAGCCGGCCGACACCACTTCCATGTGCCCGTCGATGACGGGAACGCGATTGCAGTGGGCCGAGAGCGCGAACTCCGCCGGCACGACCCCGCCTCTCCCCAGCGTGCCGAGAATCTTTGCCGTCTCCCGCTCCATCTTCTCTTCCTCACCACCGATGAACGGGATCACGTTCGACAGGATGTCGAGCGAGGCCACGCCGGGGTACCCGGCGCCTGACGCAGCCTGCATGGTGGCCACGAACACCTTCTGCAGGCCGAAGGCGGCGTGCAGCGGGGCGAGGGCCACCACCAGCGCCGCGGTGGAGCAGTTGGGGTTGGCGAGGATGGCGCCGGACCAGCGCCGCTCGCGGCGCTGGTCATCGATGAGGTCGATGTGCCGGGCGTTCACCTCGGGCACAACCAGCGGTACGTCGGGGTCCATGCGGTGGACCCGCGTATTGGTGATGACCACGGCACCGGCGCGGGCAAACTCCTGCTCGATGTCGCCTGCCACCTCGGCGTCGAGCGCGGAGAAGACCACCTGCGCGTCGAGGGGCGGGGCACAGCGCTGCACCACCATATCGGCGATGCGGCTCGGCAGCGGTGTCGTCTCTCGCCAGCGCACCACCTCGCCGTAATTGCGCCCGGCGCTCTGCCCGGACGCCGCGACGGCCACGAGCTCGAACCAGGGATGCTCGGCCAGGAGGCGGACGAACTTCTGCCCGACCGTCCCGGTGGCGCCGAGCACGGCGACGGGAATGCGGGTGGTCATGTGGGCCCCCGGGCCAGAAGGTCACGAGCCAGTTTCTCGTAGAGCGCGACGCCCTCGTGCAGCTCCGCCTTGCCGATCCGCTCCCCGGCGGTGTGCGCGACGCGAATCGTGCCGGGCCCCAGCTGGTAGCCCTCGCCCCAGCTCGCGAGGAAGGGCAGGTCACTGGCAAAGCTTACCACGGTGGTCTTCCATCCTTTCGGCGCGGTGGACACGACGCTGGGAATCTCCAGCGGGTAGGTCACGGTGACGCGGGGCTCGAGCGCACTCTCGATGGCGCGCTTGAGGTCGTCGGGTGGCAGCACGGTGCGGAAGAGCAGCTCGGCCCGGGCGTGGTCGGGAATGACGTTGGGTGCCCGCCCCCCCTCGATGCGCCCGATGTTGAGCGTCGTGTCGCCGAGCACCGGGTGGGACGGCAGCGGGATCCGCTGCACCCGCTGCAGCGTCTCCAGCAGCGGCACGATGGCGGACTCGCCCTCGGCGGGGTACGCCGAGTGGGCGGCCCGCCCGGTGGCGACGAGGTCGGCGCGCAGGACGCCCTTCTGCCCGATGGTGAGCTGGCTCTCGGTCGGCTCGCCGTTGATGAGGAAGCGGCCGCGCGGCTCGAGGGTGGCGGCTGCGAGTGCGCCCTCGGAGCCATTCTCTTCGCCCACCACGAAGAGGAGCCCGATACGCTCCTCGCCCGATGCGCGGAGCCGCTCGGCGGCGGCGATCATCGCCGCGGCGAGCCCCTTTGCGTCACAGGTACCGCGGCCATGGAGCCAGGTGTCGTCCTCCCGGAGGTCGATGAAGGGCGGCACGGTGTCGAGGTGGGTGGAGAACACCACCATCGGCCGGCCCAGATGGGCGTAGACATTGAACCGGCCTGCGAGCACCGGCTGGCGCACGACGATCCAGCCCCGCTGTTCCAGCCAGGCGGCGAGGAATTCGGCAACCGGGGCTTCCTGGCCGGTGGTCGAATCGATCCGGACAAGTGCGCGGGTGAGTTCGAGGACATCCATGCGGAAGAATGCGGGGGCAGCGCGCATCGTCACAAGGTGGTGGCCAGCGCCTCCGCCTCCCGGGCCGCGCGCCGGCCCTCGTCCACCTGTACGAAGAGCAGCATGAACCCACCCACCACGAAGAAGGCAATGACGGACAGGATGGCATTGCGGCTCGATCCCGTCAGCCGGATCGAGATTGCGAAGAAGAGCGGCCCGAAGACGCCGGCGAACTTCTCAAAGACGCTGTAGAAGCCGAAGAACTCCGCCGACTTGTGGGCTGGCGTCATGGAGGCGAAGAGCGAACGGCTCAGCGCCTGGGTGCCACCCTGCACCAGCCCGACCATGGCGGCCAGGACAAAGAATTGACCTGCCGTCCTCAGGTTATAGCCCACGATGCTGATGAGCGTGTAGACGAGGAGTCCGAGCAGGATCGCCGGCTTGGCGCCGATGCGCCCGGCGAGGGCGCCGAAGAGGAAGGCGCAGGGCACGCCCACGAACTGCACGATCAGGATGGCGAGCATCATCGCGGTGTCGGGGATGCCGATTTCTGCGCCGTAGGCGGTGGCCATCTTGATGATGGTCTGGATCCCGTCGTTGTAGATCAGGAAGGCGGCCAGCAGCAGCGCGGCCTGGCGGAACTGGCGGAGCGAGCGGAAGGTCTCGGCGAGGCGCACGAACGCCGCCCGCACCGGGTTTTCGCGCAGGGTCTCATTGGGCTCGATCAGGCGGGGCGGTTCGGGTACGCGGCGAAACAGCGGAATGGAGAAAACGAGCCACCAGACGGCGGTCGCGACGAAGGTGAGGCGGGTGGCGAGCCCTCGCCCGCTGGCGCCGAGTCCCACGATCTGGGGAAACTGGATCGCGACCAGGCAGAGGGCCAGGAGGATGCCGCCGCCGATGTATCCCAGGGCGTAGCCGGCGCTCGACACACGGTCCACTTCACCAGGACCGGCGAGGCGCGGCAACAATGATTCGTAGAACACAAAGCTGGTGGTGGCGCCGATCATGGCGAGCACGAACAGCACCGACGCGAGCTGCAGGTCGCCGGGCCCGATCAGGGCGAACGCCGCCGTCGACACCACGCCGAGCAGCATGAACCAGAAGAGCATCTTCCGGGCAATACCGAGATAGTCGGCCAGTGCCCCGAGCACCGGGGAGAGGAGGGCCACGATGGCGAGGTACACGGTGTTGAGTTCGGCGTACCGCGCGGTCGCTTCCGGTGGCGAGAGCAGGCCTGCGGGCACGCGCGCAAAGAAGATCGGGAATACCGCCGTCATCACGATGGTCTGGAAGCCGGAGATCGCCCAGTCGTACATGGCCCAGGCGCGCAGGTCGGGCCGGTCGAGACCGAGGCGCCCGAGCAGTCCGGAGATCGTCATGGACCCCCGGCGGGTGCATCATGCCGCCCGCGCAGCAGCGAGGCACCCACGGAAATCCCCAGGATCAGCAGGATGACGCCGAGTGCCAGCGGCGTCGGCAGGACGAACCATCCGCTGGCGGCCATCTTGATCCCGATGAACACCAGGATGAGTGCCACGCCCACCTTCAGGTAGTGGAACTTGTCCAGCGCCCCCGCGAGCACGAAGAACAGCGCCCGGAGCCCCAGGATCGCGAAGACGTTGGAGCTGTAGACGATGAAGGGGTCCTTCGTGATGGCAAAAATGGCGGGAATGCTGTCGATGGCGAAGACGAGGTCGCTCCACTCCACCACCAGCACCACGAGGATGAGCGGCGTGAAGATGCGCTCCCCGGTGATGGTGCGGACGCTGAAATGGTCCCGGTCGTAGCCCGGTGTCATCGGCAGGAGCCGGCGGGCGAGTCGCACGAGGGGGTTTTTCTCCGGCTCGATCTCCGTGCCATCCGCAAGCAGCATGCGGATGCCGGTGATGACCAGGATGGCGCCGAAGACGTAGATGATCCAGTGAAATCGTGCCAGCAGCAGCGCGCCCAGGCCGATCATGATGGCGCGCATGACGATGGCGCCAAGGATGCCCCACTTGAGCACCTTGGGCTGGGCCAGGGCCGGTACCCCGAAATACTGGAAGATCAGGATAAAGACGAAGAGATTGTCGACCGAGAGGGAGAGCTCGATGAGGTAGCCGGTGAAGTACTCGAGCGCGGGCTGAGCGCCCTCCCGCCACCAGAGGAACCCGCCGAACAGGAGCGCGAGAGTCACGAGCCCGGCGCTCCATGCCGACGCTTCCCGGGGGCTCAGCACATGTCCCTTCCGGTTCAGGACCACCAGGTCCATGACCAGGAGTGCCAGCACCAGGGCAGTGAAGCCGATCCAGACGATCGGGGCGTGTGTGGTCATCGTGCTCCTTGGTCGCGAGGCGGCGCCCGCCGCCAAAAAAACAGAGCGAGACTTCGTCCGCTGCACCGCAGCGTGGACGAAGGTCTCGCTCTGAAGCCGCCCGGGCTTCCTGCCGGTCCGTGCCCGCCTGCGCGGGCAGTCTTGACGATACCGGCATCCGCTTTTGCGCGGACGAACTACTCCCCTTCTGGAGGCGGAAAGGTACTCCCAGTGCCGGCGGGCGGCCACTTCCTGCTGCTAGAAGGGTGGGTCGGCCTGATGGCGGGGGTCGTCGAGCACGATTGCTGTCACCCGCGCGCCGGCTGGCGTGTCGAACTGGCCCTCCGGAATGACCAGCAGCGCGTGGGCCCTCACCATCGAGGTGAGTATCCCCGACCCCTGCGGTCCGGTCAGCCGGGCCTCCAGCCCTGACCGGCCATCGGTCAGCACCGCCCGGAGGAAGTGCTGCAGTTTCGGCTTGAGGGCTACCGCCTCCGCCATCGTGGCCTGGACGCTGCGGCGGAAGGGCAGGGCATGGCCGCACATTTTCCGGATGGCGGGGCGCACGAAGAGCTCGAACGTCACCATGGTGCTGACCGGGTTGCCGGGCAGGCCGATCCAGGGCACGTCGCCCAGGAGCCCGAAGCCGACCGGGGCGCCGGGCCGCATCCGCAGCTTCCAGAACTTCTGGGTCGCCCCCATTTCCTCGAGTACCGGCCGCACGAAGTCGTGCTCGCCGACGCTGATGCCGGCGGTGGTGACCAGCAGGTCGGCCTCACGCGCCGCCGCCAGATGGGCCCGAAAACTCTCGCGGGTGTCGCGGGCCACGCCGAGGTTGACCGGCTCTCCGCCGGCGAGACGGACCAGCGCGTTGAGGGTGTGGGTATTGCTGCTCGCGATCTTGCGGCCGCTCAGGATCTCCTCGGGCTGGTCGACATCGACGATTTCGTCACCACTGCCCATGATGGCGACCCGGGGGCGGCGATGCACCAGCGGATGGGCTACGGCGAGGGAGGCGAGTACGCCGAGTTCCGCCGCGCCCAGGACCGCGCCCCGCTGGAGCACCACGGTACCGCGACGCACGTCTTCTCCCACATGGCGAAGGTTGGCACCGGCGTCGCGGTCCTTGAAAATCGTGACGACGGACTTGCCCTCGTCGGTGTCTTCCTGCCGTACCACCCCATCCGTTCCCTCCGGCAGTGGCGCGCCAGTAAAGATGCGGGCGCACTCGCCCGGGCCCACCACGCGGGTGGGGAAGTGCCCGGCGGGGATCTCCTCGATGACACGCAGGCGCACCGGGGCGGCGTCGGTGGCACCGCGCACGTCATCCGCGCGCGTCGCGTAACCGTCCATGGCGGAATTGGTCCAGGCGGGAATATCGAGGGGGCTCGCCACGTCCTCGGCGAGCACACTGCCCAGCGCGTCGTCGAGCGGCACCCGGAGGGCCGGCTGCGGGCGGACATCGTCCAGGATGCGGAGCGCGGCGTCGCGCGCGCTCAGCGGGGTCGTCACCCGTCGAGCTCCAGGCCCTCATCCCACGCGAGCGTGGCCAGCAGGTGGAGCCACATGGTGTCGCGGAAGTGGATGACCCGGCAGGTGGCGCGATAGGTATCGTCGTCGGTGAGGAGGGCCACCCACTGGTCGCGCTCGGGCGCGCTGTCGCTGTACAGGGGCGTGGGCGACACCTCGCGGCGCCAGACCTCGATCTTCGGAACCGGCGCCCGCTTGAAGCCCTCGACCAGGATGACATCGGCGTCGGCGAGATACTGCCGGGCAAGCGCCACCGGATCGTAGAGGTCGGGAACACGATCAAACAGGACCCGGCCATCGGGCCCCGCGAGGAGCACCCGCTCGGCCTTGCCCTCGTGAAAATGGCGCCAGCTGTCGGTGCCCGAGGTGTCGACGTTCACGCCGTGATGACCATGCTTGATGGTCATGATCCGCTTGCCGCGCCGCACGAACTCGGCGGCGAGGGCCACCGTCAGCGTGGTCTTCCCGGCGTTCTTTCTTCCGATGATCGAGATGAGGCGCGGGCCTGCCATGACGCTTCTGCCTCCGCCAGGTCGTGCGCGGTGTTCACGTTGAAGAACGCCAACGCAGGGTCAGCGAGCCCCGAGACCGACTCGATGGGGAGGATACTGACCCTGAGGAACCGATGGAAGCCGATGGCGCGGAGGTCGCCCTCCGCGAGGGACTGCTCGATCGCCGCGCGACAGGCGGGGCCATACGCGGCGCAGAGCGGCTCCACACCCCGCGGGCCGCCGCTGGAGGGAAGACAGGCGTCGGCCCCTTGGAGCCCCTCAGCCAGTGCCCGGAGCAGCGAGGCCGGCACGAAGGGCATGTCCCAGGCGACCACCACCACCGGTGCCGGTCCCTTCACCACCGCCGTGTAGATGCCGCCCAGTGCGCCGAGGCCCGTCTGGTCATCGCCTACCAGCTCGAGGTCCGGTCGCCAACTGGCAGCGTCGGCGGCGTTGGCCACCAGGAGCGGCGCCACGCCGGTCGCCTCGACCAGTGCGTCCGCTACGCGATCGAGGATGCGGCGTCCACCCACGGTCTCCAGGCCCTTGGGCCGGCCCTCGAAGCGGGTGGCACCGCCGCCCGCGAGGATGACACCGCGCACGATCAGTAGCGCCGGCCGTGCTTCTTCTCGAGCACGAGGTCAAGGCCGAGGAGAATGCTGAACTGGGTGAGGTAGCGGGTCGAGGTGGGCGGCACGACGCCCTGGAAGTCAGTGGGACCATCCACCACCTGGAGGCCGAAGGTGTTGGCCCGCCCCTCGAGCCGGAGGTGGTATGCCTTCGCGATCGGGATGGTGACGCCGGCCCCGATGGTCAGCAGGCCACTGACGGACGAGGAGCCTTCGGTGGGGTAGATCGGCACGAGCACCTGGGCGCCGTCCGGGTTGAGATAGGCACCGGTGAGCTCGGTGGTGCTGCGACTGACCAGCAGCACGCCACCCTGTACGCGGAGATAGGGTGAGATGACCTGGCGGCTGGCCGCCCGCAGGATGATGCCGGCTGCCAGGGAGGTGGAGAGCGCCGAACTCGTGGCACCGTTGATGGAGGCGCAAACCTCTTCACTGTCGATGGAGCCTGAATTGCTGAGCAGGGTACAGCCATCCTTCGTCGCGATGTCGACGAACCCCAGGTCGAAGGTGAACCCCAGGTTCGGGCTCCGGTAATAGGTGACCCCGAGCTCGGCGGCCCAGGTGCCACTGAGGTTGCGCTCGAGCTGGTAGAGGTCGAGACCGTCGAGAAAGATCGGCTGTGCACCGACGGCCCAGAGGTCGCGGCCAAACGCAGCCCCGCCACCGAAGGTGAACACGAGACGAGCCTGGTCGCCCGTTTTCTGGGCCGCGACGGAGGTCGGCGCGGCGAGGAGTGCGGCGGCCAGCAATAGCAGGACGACGGGCAGTCTCTTGCTCATGGGCGTCTCAGGTGGTCCGGGTTGGTGCTTCCGAGGGGACGACGGGCGGGCGACCGGGAGACACACCGCTGTTCAGGTGCTTCCGGCCTCGCCCGACAGCGTTGCGTCCTCCGCGATGCGCACGAAGTCGAGGGTCAGCTCGGTCGGGAGCCGGGGCAGGAGCCGGCGATAGACGTACTCGGCGATCGCCTCGCAGGTCGGCAGCGTCCCGCCGCGCCCGAACTCGGGCACGTCGAGGTTGAGGTGGCGCCCGGCCAGGGGAGCACGCACCACGAGCTCGAGCAGCCGGTCCAGTTCGGCCAGGTCCATCACCATGCCGTGCACCAGGGGACCGCTGACGCGCACGGTGCAGGCGTAGTCATGGCCATGCCCCGCGGGATCCCCGAGGGCACCGAAGGCCTCGAGGTTGCGGGCGTCGCTCCAGTCCGCGCGATGCAAGTGGTGCAACGCGAAGAACGTCACCGTGCGCGACAGGCTGCTCCGGAGCATCATTTGCTCAGCGAGAAGTTGAAGCTCAGGCCGGCGAGAAACCAGCCGGACGCCACCCATTCGCCGCCCGTCCCGATCACGGGATCATCGCCTTCGAGGTACTGCCGGGGATAGGAGATCTTGTAGAGGGGCATCCGGGCCTCGAGGCGCAGCGCCACCCGTTCGGCGACGAATAGCCGCGTGCCCACATACGGCGCGAACACGAACCGCACGCTGCTCCGGTAGATCGTGTCCTGGGGTGCGGTCGAGGCGAAACCGGCGCCCAGGCCGACGCCGCCGTAGGGCGCGATCCGGTGCCAGCTCTTGTTGGCTGTCAGGTTGAACTGCAGCAACGCCTCGATGATCCAGAGTCGTGACTGCACCGGTCCGAGGTCCCGTTCGCCGGGTGGCGCGAAGGGGTCGATGATGTTCCGCTGGAGGTCCCAGCCGTAACTGGCACCGACGCCGAACGAGATGAACCGGTTGGCGCGCAGCTGGTAGCGCAGGCCGTACATCCAGCCGTCATGCACGCCGAGGCCGAGCTGGCCGCCGCTGCCGGCGAAGTAGCTGGCGTATGCCGTGAGGTTGTTGTCGTAGGCGATGTCGCGGAAGGGCGACTTGGCCGGTTCGTGGCCGACCTGTGCCGCGACCGGGGCCGCAGGCACCGCGAGCAGGAGCAGGAGTGCGAGGCGCATGCAACTCATGGGAAGCGGAGGTCGCGACCGGTCATGTCGTCCGGCGGCTCGAGGCCCAGGAGCCCGAGCACGGTCGGCGCGACATCGCGAAGGGAGCCGCCGGAGCGCAGGGGGGCATCGCCCCCGGTGATGGCAACGAAGGGGACGGGATTCGTGGTGTGCGCCGTATGGGGGCCGCCGGTGACGGGGTCGATCATCATCTCGCAGTTGCCGTGGTCGGCGGTGACCAGCACCGCCGCGCCGGCCTGGTCGGCGCTGCGCAGGATGCGCTCGAGGCAGGTGTCCACGGTTTCCACCGCCTTGATGACCGCCGGCATGACCCCGGTGTGACCCACCATGTCGGCATTGGCGAAATTGCAGAGCAGGAAATCGTGCTGCCGCTTCGCCAGCGCGCCGCAGAGGGCGTCGGTGACGCCGGCCGCGCTCATCTCGGGTGCCAGGTCGTAGGTGGCCACCCGCTGCGACGGCACCAGCAGGCGCTCCTCACCCTTGTAGGGCGGCTCGAACCCGCCGTTGAAGAAGTAGGTGACGTGGGGATACTTCTCCGTTTCCGCGGTGCGGAGCTGGGTGCGCCCGTTGTCGGCCAGGACTTCGGCCAGGATGTGCGCCAGCGTGAAGGGCGGGAAGGCCTGGGGAATGGGAAACGTCCGGTTGTACTGCGTCATAGTGGCGCAACGGATCGTCGGCCGGGTTCCGGTGTCGAAGCCGGTGAAGCCATCCACCCCCAGCGCGGCGACGATCTGGCGCATGCGGTCGCTCCGGTAATTGAAGAAGAAGATCCCGTCGCCTTCCTTGACGGTGGCCACCGGCAGCCCGTTGCGGTGATGCACGAGCGGCCGGACGAACTCGTCCGTCTCGCCCCGCTGGTAGGCCGCCTGGACCGCGAGGACGGGGTGTTCCGCGGCGATGCCGATGCCATGGGCGATCGCGTCGTACGCCGCCCGGGTGCGGTCCCACCGCTTGTCGCGGTCCATGCCGTAATACCGCCCGGTGAGCGAGGCGATATCGACACGACTGCCCGCGATGCGCCGCATGTCGAGCAGCAGGGTGCGCACCACCTCGGCGCCGAGGGTGGGGGCGGAATCGCGCCCGTCGAGGAAGCCATGGATGGCGATGTGCGGCGCCTTGAGGCGCACGGCCAGCTCGACGCAGGCGAGGAGGTGCCGATCCAGTGCATGCACGCCGCCCGGGCCCAGCAGCCCCACCAGGTGCAGGGTGCCGCCCGTCTGGCGGAGCCACCCCCCGAGTTCCTGCAGCACCGGCAGCTGATAGAACTCGCCCCGCTCGATGCTCTGCGAGATGCGCACGAGGTCTTGGGGAACCACGCGGCCGGCGCCGAGGTTGAGGTGCCCCACTTCGCTGTTGCCCATCTGGCCGACGGGGAGTCCCACGGCGAGGCCGCTCGCGTCGAGCAGCGTGCGCGGGTAACTACTCCACAGTTTGGCCCAGGTGGGCACGTTCGCGAGCGCGATGGCGTTGCCCTCGCGCTCGGGCCGGTAGCCCCACCCGTCGAGCACCACGAGCACGACTGGTCCGCGCGGCCCGACGTCGTTTGACATGCCTCTCCGCGCCGTCTAAGATGGGCCATCGTGATCGGAGCGCCGCAATCTAGTCCTCCCTTCCGCTGGCATCCAGCGGCGCTGGTGGCGTGCGCAATCCTCGCGGCGCCACTTGCCGCGCAGCAGACGAAGAAGCCAGCGGCATCGCCGCCATCGCCCGTGGCCAGTGCACCGGCTGCGCCCACGATGCCGGACGCCATCGAACTTGCCACCCAGACCGACCTTTTCGTGCAACCGGGGAACGGCCCGCTGGGCAACCTGGTGCCCGGTGCCAAGGGTCGGGTGCTCGGCCAGAGCGGCGAGTGGGTGCGGGTGCAGTTCGAGGGCTGGGTGCGCGCGTCCGACCTGCGCCCGGAGAGCGGGAGCGCCACCCTGGGCGTGTCGGCCGCGGAGGTACGCGCGGATCCCGCGCGCTACGTCGGGAAGACGCTCGACTGGCGGCTCCAGCTCGTGAGCATCCAGACCGCCGATGAACTTCGGCCGGAGATTCCCGCCGGCCAGCCGTACCTGCTGATGCGCGGCCCGCTGCCCGAACCCGGATTCGTGTACGTCATGCTGTCCCGGTCCGCCGTGGACCGGTTCAAGGCCCTCCCCCCGCTGGCCGAACTCACGCTCAGGGTCACCATCCGCGCCGCGCGCACCCGCTACCTCCCCACCCCGGTGGCGGAACTGGTGGCGGTCGTGGACAGCCTCGGACGCTGATGCTGCTCAACGTGGCAGCGACATCGGGCCCGTCGGAAATATCCGCCCTGTTGCTGGTGCTGGCGGCGATGCTCGCCCTGGCCAAGCTCATGGGCGACCTCTTCGAGCGCATGGGCCAGGCGGCGGTGCTGGGCGAGCTGCTGGCCGGCGTCCTGCTCGGACCGTCGGTGCTGCGACTGGTGGACCCGCACCAGCCCGTCATCGAAGCGTTCGCCGAGATCGGCGTCGCCATCCTGCTGTTCCAGATCGGGCTCGAGACCGACCTGAAGAAGATGCTGAAGGTCGGCCCGGCGGCCTTCGCCGTGGCGGTGGTTGGCGTGGTCGCCCCCTTTGCGCTGGGCTACGGCGCCAGCGTGGCCCTGGGCCTGCCGTCGCTCGCTGGCCTCGTGCTCGGCGCCACGCTCACCGCCACGTCGGTCGGCATCACGGCCCGGGTGCTGTCGGACCTCGGGCGCCTGCAGGATCCCGAGAGCCAGGTGGTGCTCGGAGCGGCGGTGATCGACGACGTGATCGGGCTCATCATCCTCGCGGTGGTGAGCGACGTCGTGGCCGGCGGCGTGGTGACGGCGGGCAACGTGGTACGCAACACCGTGACGGCCTTCGGCTTCATCATCGGGGCGGTGCTGATCGGCGGACGGCTCGTGCCGCCGCTGGTGCGGCTGGTCGCGCGCTACGGGAAGGCGGCGTCGCTGCCGGTCATGGCGCTCACCGTGGCGTTCCTGGTGGCGGTGCTGGCCGACCGGCTCGGGTCAGCGCTCATCATCGGGGCCTTCACCGCCGGGCTGCTCTTCGCCCCGACGCCGCAGGTGCACCAGATCGAGGAAGGCGTGGTGCGCATCGGCCACTTCTTCGTGCCGCTGTTCTTCGTGCATGTCGGGGAGCTGGTGGACGTGCGCGAGTTCGCCGACCCGCGGGTCCTCCTGGTGGGCGGCATCCTGACGGTGTGTGCGGTGGTGGGCAAGGTGGTGGCCGGGTGGGCGCCATTCTGGTGGAAGGGACGCAAGCTCGTCATCGGGGTCGGCATGATCCCGCGAGGCGAAGTGGGCCTGATCTTCGCGACGGCCGGGGTCAGGACGGGCGTCCTGGATGGCAAGCTCTTCGCCGCCTGCGCCATGATGGTGATGGCCACGACCTTCCTTGCCCCGGTGCTGCTCAAGCGGCTCCTGAGCAGGCGGGAGGGCGCGCCGCCGCAGGATGAGCCAGGCAGTGCGGAGCTGGTGAGCAGGGCGTGAGACGTGAGGACGTGAGGACGTGAGGACGTGAGGACGTGAGGACGTGAGGACAGGCCGCCGATTGGCGAGTTCCGGTGCGCAGGGACACTTTTCGGGGTGATTCACGTAGTGCCGGCACCTTGGAGGCGATCATGAACGACCTGCTCAAGCAACGGATCCTGCGAGCCCTCGATACCCTGCCCGACGATCGGGCATACCAGGTGCTCGATTTCGTCGAGTTTCTCGAGAGCAAGTACGCCGAGCGGCAGCGCCCGACCGGTTTCCTGGCAAAGATCACGGAGACGGTCGAGGACACCATGCGGGCGGGGAAGCTCCCGCTGCAGGCGATCTCGGGCACGATGGGGCTGATGGACAGCGCCACGAAGGTGATGAAGGGCCTCGCGGCCGCGGGACAGGCGGTGGTGGAGGAGGCAATCAGCGCCACGCAGCCGGCTCCCGCCGCGGCGCCGCGGCCACCGGCGCAGGTGGTCCCCGAGAAGCTCGAACCGCCGCGGGAGAGTGTGAGCTGAGGCTCGCTCCCGCCGCGCCACCACGCGACCAGTTCGTCCGCGGCATCGGCCCGCTCGCGGCCACCTCCCTGGTGGTCGGGTCGATGATCGGCTCGGGCATCTTCATCGTGTCGGCCGACATCAGCCGGCAGGTGGCGGGGTGGGGACCGGGCGGGCTGCTGCTCGTGTGGCTGCTGACTGGCCTGATGACCATGGCGGGCGCGCTGGCGTACGCCGAGCTCGCGGCGATGCTGCCCAACGTGGGCGGACAGTACGTGTTCCTGCGGGAGGGGCTCTCCCCGGCCGCCGGGTTCCTCTATGGCTGGACGCTGTTCACCGTGATCCAGACCGGCACGATCGCGGCGGTGGCGGTGGCCTTCGCGAAGTTCCTCGCGGTGCTGGTGCCGTCGGTGTCGCCCGACGTGTTCCTCAAGCTGGGTACGCTCACCCTGCCGGGCGGGGCCATCGAGCTCGGCCTCTCGAACCAGCGACTGGTGGCGGTGGTGATGATCGCGGTGCTCACCCTGGTGAACATGCGGGGCGTGCGCCTCGGCGCGGCGATCCAGACGGTGTTCACCGTGGCCAAGGTGGGGGCGCTGGTGGCACTCATCATGATCGGGTTGTTCATCTTCCGGCAGCCCGCCATCTCGGCGATGAATTTCGACACCTTCTGGGGCGCCCAGTCGTGGGGCCTCGCGATGCTGCCGGTCGTGGGCGCGGCGATGGTGGGATCGCTCTTCTCGAGCGATGCCTGGAACAACGTCACGTTCGCCGCCGCGGAGGTGCGCGAGCCGCAGAAGAACCTGCCGCGGGCGCTGGCGTATGGCACGGCGCTGGTGAGCACACTCTACATCCTGGCAAACCTCGCCTACCTGAACGTGCTGCCATTCGGCGGGCAGTCCACCGGCGCGGATGCGTTCGAGCGGGGCATCAGCTTCGCGTCGCAGGACCGCGTGGGCACGGCGGCGCTCGAGGCGGTGATCGGGCCCATGGGTGCGATCGTGATGGCGGTCGCGATCCTCATCTCCACCTTCGGGTGCAACAACGGCCTGATCCTGGCGGGCCCGCGAGTGTACTACGCCATGGCGCGCGATCGGCTGTTCTTCCGGCCGGCCGGTACGCTGCACCCGACCCGCCACACCCCGACCTTCGGGCTGCTGGCGCAGGCGGGCTGGGCGATGGCCCTTTGCCTCACCGGCACCTACGGACAGCTGCTCGACTATGTCATCTTCGCCGCGCTCATCTTCTACCTGCTCACCACGGTGGCGCTGTTCCGGCTCAGGAAGCTGCAGCCCGACCTGCCGCGTCCGGTGAAGGCATTCGGGTACCCGGTGGTGCCGGCGCTGTATATCCTGTCGATCGCGTTCCTGCTGGTGGTGCTGCTGGTGGACCCGGACAAGCGGAAGTTCTCCGCGTTCGGGCTCCTGATCGTGGCGCTCGGCATTCCGGTATACCTGCTGTGGAGAGGCGCGAAGGGCGCGGAGGGCGCGGAGGGCGGGTGAACCAGGAGGTATTGCCGGGCCTCACGGAGGCGCTTCATGGGCGATACCGGCTGGAGCGTGAACTCGGCCGGGGCGGCATGGGGGTCGTCTATCTGGCGCGCGAGCTGCGGCTCGAGCGCCAGGTGGCGCTCAAGGTGCTGCCACCCGACCTCGCGCGCGCTCCCGAACTGCGCGAGCGCTTCCTGCGGGAGGCGCGGACGGCGGCGCAGCTCTCCCATCCCAACATCGTGCCGATCTACCACGCCGATGAAACCGGCGGCTTCGCGTTCTTCGCCATGGGGTTCGTGGACGGGGAGACGCTGGCGGACTACATCAAGACGCGTGGGCGGCTGTCACCGGCGGACGCGGTGCGCATCCTGCGCGAGGTGGCGTGGGCGCTGGCCTACGCCCACGCGCGTGGGGTGATTCACCGGGACATCAAGCCGGAGAACGTGATGCTAGAGCGCGCGACCGGCCGCGTGCTGGTCACCGACTTCGGCATCGCGCGGGACAAGCGCGCGACATCGCTGACCCAGGAAGGTCACGTGCTGGGCTCGGTGCACTACATGAGCCCGGAGCAGGCCACCGGCGACGCGATCGATGGACGCAGCGACCTCTATGCGCTCGGCGTCATCGGATTCCAGGCGCTCGCGGGACAACTGCCATTCTCCGCCGTCGCGCCTGGCGCCGTCCTGGTGATGCATGCGACGAAGCCGGCACCGCGACTGCGCGAGGTGGCGCCTGACGTTCCCGAGAGCCTGGCGCGGGTCATCGACCGCGCGCTCGCGAAGGCACCGGATGAGCGGTACCCGTCGGGCGAGGCCTTCGCCGCCGCGCTCGCGGCCGCGCTGGACGATGTGTCGGCGACGCCGGCGGGCGGCATCGCGGTGGATCAGGTGCTGAGCGCAGAGCAGGCGCAGGCGGTGTGGCTTCGTGCAGCGCAACTGCAGATGGAGGCGGCAAGTCGCATCGAGGCGCGATCCCGGAAGGAAATGTTCGCGGATGCACCGGAGGGTGCCGTGCCGACGAGTGGTTACCGGCTCGCGGATGTCGCCGCCGCCGCGGCGGAAGTGGGCATCGGCGACGAGTTCGTGGCACTTGCCCTCGCGGAACTCCCCGCGCCATCCGCCGCCGCGCCCGTCCTGTCGAACTGGGAGGACCGGGCCGCCACCACGGCGCTCGGGTCCAGCCAGCGCAGCGTGTCGGTGTCGCGGGTGATCCGCGCCGCACCCGCCCGGGTGCTCGAGGCGCTGGGCCGGATCGCGCCGGAGCGTCCGTACAGCATGCAGTTCGTCGAGACGCAGGGCGGCCACCCCCTCGATGGCGGCATCCTGCTGTTCGACGTGCCAGGGTTCCTCTCCGGGACGCTGGTGTCGCCGCAGGGCGTGTCCATGTTCGGCTACCGCATGGAGCAGATCGAACTGCGCCGGGTGCAGGTGCGGCTGCACGCGCTGGCGGGCGATGGCGGCACGGAGATCTCCATTTATGGCGACCTCCGCCCAGGGGTGCGAGCCAACTTCCGGTTCAGCCGGTGGTGGACGGGTGGTGCGGGTGCGATCGGCGGCGGGCTGGCCGGTTCCTGGGCCGCGGGCGCTGGGGTGGTGACGGGGGCACTGATCGCACTGCCGATCGCGGGCGGCGTGCTTGCCGCGGGCGCGCTCGGGTTCGTGAGCTATCGCTACATGTTCCGCGACGCCCTTCGCAAGGCGATCAACGAACTGGACGGGCTCCTCCTCGCGATCGACCGCGACCTTCGGAGCCTCACGGTCTTCGGCGACCGCTCGGCTTGATTTAGGGTGTCCCGGGGCGTAGGCTTCAGGATGTTGCCACCCTCTGCGCCCGCAGCGCGAACCGCCGGCCGGTCCATCGTTCGTCCGTGCCCGACATGAGTCGAATCCGACCCGGCATTGCGCTCACGTTCGATGACGTGCTGCTCCTGCCCCGGCACTCGAGCGTGCACCCGCGCGATGTCTCGATCGTCAGCCGCTTTACCCGCAGCATCCCGCTCAACATCCCGTTCGTCGCCGCCGCCATGGATACCGTC
Source organism: Gemmatimonadota bacterium (assembly GCA_031402225.1). GTDB lineage: Bacteria > Gemmatimonadota > Gemmatimonadetes > Gemmatimonadales > GWC2-71-9 > JAGGAG01. Next base: position 29,447 of record JANNSD010000005.1, read on the forward strand.
ACCGAAGCCGACATGGCCATCGCCATGGCGCGCTCGGGCGGCATCGGCGTGCTGCACAAGAACATGTCGATCGACCGGCAGGCGGCGGAGGTGGACCGGGTCAAGCGCAGCGAGAGCGGGATGATCATGAACCCGATCACCCTCGGGGCCGACCGTCCCCTGCGCGAGGCCCACGGGCTCATGCGCCGGTTCAAGATCTCGGGGGTGCCGATCGTGGACGGCGAGGGCCGGCTCATCGGCATCATCACCAACCGCGACCTGCAGTTCGAGCGCAACCTCGACCAGCCGATCCGCGACGCGATGACGAAGGACCGGCTGGTCACGGCCCCGGTGGGCACCACGCTCGACGAGGCGGAGCGGATCCTGGCGAAGCACCGCATCGAGAAGCTGCCGGTGGTGGACGCGCAGGGCGTGCTCCGCGGGCTCATCACGGTGAAGGACATCTTCAAGCGGCGCGAGCACCCCGACGCGAACAAGGACCAGCATGGCCGCCTGCGCGTGGCCGCCGCACTGGGCACGGGCCCGGAGGCGCACGCGCGCGCGGCGGCCCTGGTGCAGGCCGGGGTGGACGTGCTCGTCATCGACTCGGCGCACGGCCACAGCGACGGCGTGCTCATGACGGTGGATACCATCCGGCAGGGATTTCCCGAGGTGCAACTGGTGGCCGGCAACGTGGCGACCGAAGAGGGCGCACGAGAGCTGGTGCGCCGCGGCGTCGACGCCGTGAAGGTCGGCATCGGCCCGGGCAGCATCTGCACCACACGGGTGGTGACGGGTGTCGGCGTGCCGCAGATCACCGCGGTGATGGACGCGGTGCGCGGCGCCGGCGACGTGCCGATCGTGGCCGATGGGGGCATCAAGTACTCGGGCGACATCGTGAAGGCGCTCGCGTCGGGTGCCTCCTGTGTCATGATGGGCTCGATGCTGGCAGGCACGGAGGAAAGCCCGGGCGAGTCGGTGCTCGCCGAGGGCCGCCGCTTCAAGATGATCCGGGGCATGGGCAGCCTCTCGGCGATGCAGGACGGCTCGGCCGACCGGTACTTCCAGGATGGCGAGATGTCGCCGTCCAAGCTGGTGCCCGAGGGCATCGAGGGGCGCGTGCCCTACCGTGGCCCGGTGGGCGACGTGCTCTTCCAGATGGTCGGCGGTCTCCGCAGCGGCATGGGTTACTGCGGCGTGGCCGACATCGCGTCGCTACAGCGCGACGTGGAAATGGTGCAGATCACCACCGCTGGACTCCGCGAGTCGCATCCCCATGACGTGACGATCACGCGTGAGGCGCCGAACTACTCGAAATAGAGTCGTGGGTCGTGAGTCGTGAGTCCCTCTCCTTAACCCAGGGCACTGCATGGATTACTTCCGCACCAAGTCGATGGCCGATCTCACCGGTGAGACCGGCGGCCTGAAGCGCGTCCTCACCGCGACCAACCTCGTGTTGCTGGGCATCGGTGCCATCATCGGCGCCGGCATCTTCGTGCTCACCGGCACCGCCGCGGCCCAGTATGCGGGGCCGGCCATCGTCCTCTCGTTCGTGCTCGCCGGCATCGGATGCCTCTTCGCCGGCCTCTGCTACGCCGAGTTCGCGTCGATGATCCCGGTGGCGGGCAGCGCCTATACGTACGGCTACGCCACGCTCGGTGAGCTGGTGGCGTGGATCATCGGCTGGGACCTGATCCTCGAGTACCTCTTCGCGGCCTCCACCGTCGCGGTGGGCTGGTCGGGCTACTTCACGGCCTTCATGGCCGAGATCGGCCTTGAGCTGCCCCCGGTCCTGACGGGTGCGCCGTTCAGCGTGCAGGGCACGCATACGCTGGTGCGCTCCGATATTTGCATCAACCCGGCATCCGGCGGCGTGGCCGTGGATGCGGTGAGCCACACGCTGGTCCCGGCAGCCGACTGTGCCGCCAACGGATTCACGCTGGGGCACGGCCTGGTCAACCTCCCCGCCGTGGTGCTGGTGCTGCTGATCACCGCACTGCTGGTGGTGGGCATCAAGGAGTCGGCGCGATTCAACAACATCGTCGTCTTCGTGAAGCTGGCCATCGTCCTGCTCGTCATCGGGTTCGGCTTCAAGTACGTCAACACCGCCAACTGGCACCCGTTCATCCCGCCCAACACCGGCGAGAGCGGGCACTATGGCTGGAGCGGAATCATCCGGGGTGCTGCGGTCATCTTCTTCGCCTACATCGGGTTCGACGCCGTGTCCACGGCAGCCCAGGAAGCGAAGAACCCCCAGCGTGACCTGCCCATCGGCATGCTTGGTTCACTGGCCATCTGCACGGTGCTGTATATCCTCATGGCGCTCGTGATGACGGGCCTGGCCCACTACACCGAGCTCAACGTGCCCCACCCGGTGTTCGTGGCCATCGAAAAGGCCGGTCCTGCGCTCAAGTGGCTGGGCTTCTTCGTGAACATCGGTGCCATTGCCGGCCTTGCCTCCGTGGTGCTGGTGATGCTCATGGGCCAGCCGCGCATCTTCTTCACCATGGCGCGCGATGGCCTGCTCCCGCCGGTGTTCGCCAAGGTGCACCCGCGGTTCCAGACGCCGTACGTGGCCACGATCATCACCGGCCTGGTGGCAGCCGTCATTGCGGGCACGCTGCCGATCGGGTTGCTGGGTGAACTGGTGTCGATCGGGACGTTGCTCGCCTTCGTCATCGTGTGCGGCGGCATCATCGTGCTGCGCGTCAAGCAGCCTGACCTGCCCCGGCCCTTCCGCACGCCGTGGGTGCCGCTGGTACCGATTCTCGGCATCGTGACCTGTCTCGGCATGATGGCGCTGCTGCCAAGCGACACATGGATGCGGCTCATCATCTGGCTCGCGATCGGCCTGGTGATCTACTTCCTGTACGGCCGGAGCCATTCGGTGCTGAACAAGACGAAGTAGGGCGGGTAGGCGGTAGGCGGTAGGCGGTAGGCGGTAGGCGGGTAGGCGGGTAGGCGGGTAGGCGCGCAGGGCGCATTGAGGCGCGCCTTGCGCGCCGTTCCCTTTTATCTTCCCTGCCCATGACCATTTCCCTGTCTGCCGAAAAGCGCGCGGCTGCTGCCGCCTTCGCCGCCGCGATCAAGCCGGGCCAGCGCATCTGCATCACCACCCACGTCAACCCCGATGGCGACGGACTCGGCAGCGAAGTGGCCATGGTGCACCTGCTGCGCGCGCTGGGTGCCCATCCGGTGATCACCAACCCGACGCCCACGCCGCCGCGATTCGACTTCCTCCTGCACGACCTGCCCGGTGTCGACAAGACGGCCGAGGCGGTCAAGGAAATTCGCCGGGCCGACCTGGTGCTCGTGCTCGACATCGCCGACCTCGGCCGGCTCGGCATGCTGCACGATGCCGTGCGCGACCGGGGCGTGCCGGTAGCGTGCATCGATCATCATGTCAGCGAGGGAACCCTGCCGCCGGGTCCGCGGTACGTAGACCCGCAGGCGAGCGCCACGGGTGAGCTGGTGGTGGAGCTGGCCGAGTCGAATGGATGGGATATTCCGGTGAGTGCGGCGCGGGCGCTGTACGTGGCGGTGCTCACCGACACCGGTGGCTTCCGGTTCAGCAACACCCGACCCCGGGTGCTGCGGGTCGCGGCCGACCTGCTGGAGATCGGCGTGGACCCGGAAGAGATCTACCTCGAGGTGTATGCCAATGTGCCCGAGGGCCGCCATCGGCTCCTGGCCGACGCGCTGGAGACACTGGTGGTGGAGCCGGAACTAGGGCTGGCGTGGATCACCGTGCCGCCTGGTGCCATGGAGCGGTGGGGCGTGTCGCCGGACGATCTCGACGGCGTGGTGGAGTTCCCCCGCTCGGTCGAAGGGGTGCGCATGGCGCTTCTCTTCCGGGAGATCGCTCAGGGCCGGGTCAAGGTGTCGCTCCGCTCGGTGGGCGACGTGGACGTGGCGGGGTTTGCGAAGCACTTTGGCGGCGGTGGGCACACCAAGGCGGCGGGGCTGTCGGTGGAAGGAAGCTTGGCCGAGGCGCAGGCCATCGTGCTCACGGCGGCGCGGGAGTTCCTGGGCGCGCGGGAGCCGGCGTTGACCTGATTGGCGTACCGGAACATATTGCCGAGTAACCATGTCGGAATTAAAGACGGACCCCGGACTGACGGTACTGGAGCGGATCGAGCAGAGTCTCGATACGCTGAGGCCGTACATCGCGTCGCACCGCGGCCAGGTCGAGGTGGTGGACTTCGACGAGGCCGATGGCACGCTGCTGCTGCGACTGGGTGGCACCTGTCACGGCTGTTCGGCGTCGTCGGTCACGCTCAAGCAGGGCATCGAGGTACGGCTGAAGCAGGCGGTGCCGGAGGTGAAGAGTGTGGAGGCGGTTTAGGACGTGAGGACGTGAGGACGTGAGGACGTGAGGACGTGAGGACGTGAGGACGTGAGGACGTGAAGTAACAAGGAGTAGTGTGGCACAGTCTCTTGAAGGGCAAGTCATGGCGGCGCTGAGCCGCCTCAGGAATCCGCGGCTGGAGAACGACCTCGTCTCGGCTGGGATGGTGCGCGACCTGGCGGTCGATTCGACCGGGCGGGTCGCGTTCACGTTCCTGCTCGGGCGCGACGATCCGGCCACCCTGGTGCGCGAGGCGCGGAAGGCCATTCGCGAGCTCGACGGCGTAAGCGACATCAAGATCAACGTCGTCGATCCGGCCGGTACCGCGAAGGCGACACATGCGCCGCCGGGGGGTCCGCAGTCAGTGGCGACGGGGGTGCCGGCGCAGCAGCCGATGGCGCAGCCGAATCTCGGCCGCGTCATCGCGATCTCGTCGGGCAAGGGCGGCGTGGGCAAGTCGACCGTCGCCGCCAACCTCGCGATCGCGCTGGTGCAGGAGGGATTCCGGGTCGGCATCATGGATGCCGATGTGTATGGTCCCAATATCCCGCGGATGTTCGGCGTGTTCGACAAGCCGCCGGTCTTTGGCGGCCGCATCCAGCCGCTCGAGGCGCACGGCGTGCGCCTCATGTCGCTCGGCCTGCTGGTGGACCGCGACGCCCCGGCGATCTGGCGCGGACCGATCATCATGAAGATCGTGCAGCAGTTCCTCCGCGATGTGGAGTGGGGGGAGCTGGACTATTTCATCGTGGACCTGCCACCGGGCACCGGCGACGCGCAGCTCTCACTGGTGCAGTCGACGCAGGTCGCGGCCGCGGTGATCGTCACCACGCCGCAGGAAGTCGCGGTGGGCGACGCGCTCCGCGGGGCGAAGATGTTCGAGAAGGTCGGCGTGCCGGTGGTGGGCGTGGTGGAGAACATGAGCGCGTTCGTGGACTTGGAGACGGGCAAGCGGTTCGAGATGTTCTCGTCCGGCGGCGGGCAGCGGCTGGCCGACGAGATCGGGGTACCGCTGCTTGGCACGGTGCCGCTGCAGCCCGGCATGGCGGACGCGGCTGACCGGGGCCTTCCCATCATTGCCGCCGCGCCGGGCAGTCCCGCCGCCCTGGCACTGCGCGACATCGCGGTCAAGGTACAGGAGGCGGTGGCAGCGCAGCCAATGGCGCTGCCGATCCTCAACGGGTAGCTGGCCGGCGGAAGGACGAAGCGATCGCGATGACGGCCACGATGGAGTTGGCCACGACGACCGGCAGGGCGTGGATGAGGATGCCGTAGGCGATCCAGAGTATGGCTCCAAACGCCTGCACGCGGCGCAGTGCGCCCGGTTCCTTGAACAGGTAGGAGCTGGCGAAGATCGCGGTGGCGACCCAGCCGATCCAGGTCCAGTCACGCACTGCGCGGCTCCTGGTGGATGTCATCTGGCGACGGGGTCGTCTCCAGGATCGTGACGAAGTCGGTGCGGGTCTTGTCCCACTCCTGCAGCACCAGTCCGTGTGACTCGAACAGCCTGCGAATCCGCATCGGTTCCCACCCGACGACCTCCTCGAGAATCGGGACCATGACGCTCAGTGCCGTGTCGCTCAGGATCGTGCGCCGGGCGATGGGTGTCAGGTACTTGTTCTCCGAGACGGCCACCGTGAGGCCCTCGAGGCGATTGACGTGCAGCATAACATGCACATCGGAGCTGCCGTCGCCCACGTACACGATGCGGTCGCGGCCGACGGCGAGCTGCGCGCGCAATTGCTCGAGCACCGCCACCTTGCCGTATCCGGCCGGCACCTGGACGATCGACTCGATCTCGCCGGAGTCGGGATCGTAGCGGAAGCGGGTGCCGAAGATGTGCTCGGGTGACACGATGCCGTCCAGCGCCGACTGGATGACCTCCTGTGGCGCCGCGGAAATGACGTTGAAGGAGAACCGGTAACCCTCGACATCATCGAGCAGCCGCAGCAGGAGCGGGATGTTGGTCTTGAGGCGGATCCGGCGACCGACCTCGACGAGGTCTTCCCGCCGCACCCGCCGGTACTCGGGGTCGTGCTGCAGGAGGTAGGCGAGTTCGGCGCCCTGCTGGACCAGGTGGATGCTGCTGAGTCCGGCAATGCGTTCCTGGAAACCGGACATGCCGAGCATCTCGCTCAGCACGACGCCCGAATCATTGAAGCTGAGCGTGTGATCGAAATCACTGGCCAGGAGGTAATGTCTGGCGGATGGGTCGCGGTCCTTCGTCCTCATCGCCATGGTCGTGTCTCCTTCAACGAATGAGCGCCCCCTCTGGCAACCTCCGGAGGGGGCGCTTCGGCATCATGTACATCACCCGTGCACCTTAGGACCTCGCGGAATGCCTGTCAAGCGCGCTCGTGTATCACGCTGGTGACAAGGATGCGTTGAAGGATTATCAGTGGTGAAGGGCACTAGATTCATGGCTCACGCGTCCACGCGAGGATCCCATGGTCGAGTCCTTTCCGATCGCTCCTGCCAGCAGTCGCTCGCTCTGGTTGTTCATTCCAGTCGCCATGATCATGCTTGCCGCGGCTGCCATGCTGATCCTGGCAGCACTGGGGCCCAGGCGCGCCCGCTACGAACTCTCGCCAGGGGGCATTGCCCTGCGGGGAGACATCTACGGTCGGCGGCTCATTCCGGCCGCTGATCTGCGCGGGGGGTCGGCACGCATCATCGACCTGGATCGCGAAAAGGATTTCGCGCCGAAGTGGCGCACGATGGGAACGGGACTGCCGGGCTACAAGGCGGGGTGGTTCCGGCTCAGGAACGGGGAGAAGGCGCTGCTATCGCTGACGGAGACTCACCGGGCGGTTTACGTGCCAACGCGCGAGGGGTTCGCGCTGCTGCTGAGTCCGGCCGAGCCGGAGCGGTTCCTGAAGGCGTTGCAGGCGGTGGCGCCGGGAAGTTGAAGGCGTTGGGTCGGCCGTTCCGGCTGGAGGGGGTGGTAGCGACTGGAGATACGGGTCCTGCCTCGCTCTGCAGCAATTTCCGGATTCGGCGGGCGGGCAGGACTCGGGTTCAAGTACTATCACGCCGACTATTGTTGAGCGACGAAGTGACCGAGCCCGTCGGGGACCGGAGGGCGTCCCGCAACTGACGAATCGTAGCGGCCAGTTCCTGGAGCTGTCGCGACGACAGCGGGGTCCGGAGCCGGCCCTCGACCTCCTGAGCAAAGTTGCGCCCCGCCGCAGCCAGCAGCCGGCGCCCCGCCGGCGTCAGGTCGATGAATGACGACCGGCGATCGCCCGGATTCTCCCGTCGTCGACACCACCCGGCCGCCTCGATCCGATCGACGAGCTTGCTGGTCCCGCCCACCGTAATCGAAAGTGCTGCCGCGATCTCCTGAACCCGGCAGTCCGGCGTCTGGGCGATCACCTGCATGGGTTCGAACCAAGAGAGCTCCAGCCCGTGCTCCGATTGCAGGCGCGCCGCCACGGCGTTCCACAACTCCGTCTCGAACCGGATCAGGTCGCTGAACAGTGCCCTGCAATCGACGGCCATACTGCCCCTTGCCATTATTTATTCCATGGAATATAGTGTGGCCGTTCCGTTGCTCCAAATTCTTCCCTGGAGGACCGTCATGTCAGACCCGTCCGAAGCCGTGCGCAAGCTGCTCGCCACGTACGAGCGATCCCTGAACACGAGCGACGCGGATCTGGCCGCGTCGTGCTACACGGCCGACGGTATCTTCATGCCCACTACGCTGCCGACAGCCTCCGGCAAGGAGCTGCGGGCCGCCTACGCCAACATCTTCGCCGCAATCCGACTCAAGGTCACTTTTGCCGTCGACGAGCTTGTGATCGCCGGCGAAGAGACGGCCTACGCGCTAACCCGGAGCAACGGCGAGGTGACGATCCTCGGGACCGGCGCGACCAGTGCCGAGGCGAATCGGGAGATGTTTGTCTTCCGCCGTGAGGCGGGCGGGTGGAAGATCGCGCGCTATATGTTTAACAAGGCAGCCTGATGCTGCGGTGACACGGGTGCCGAAAGACCATCTGCCACCGCATGTCCATGTCGAGCGTGGCCCGGAGGAAGTCGTGGTGATCCGGCTGGGCGCCGGCGGCGCGCCCGCCAAGGTGTAGGCGTCACGACAGACGACGACATCCTGGCGCAGGTTCCAGCCGCCAGGCAGCGGGCTCGACGCGCCCGGCTCACGCATCCGCATGCGGCCGCGGTCCGCTTTGAGCGTGCCGGACGCCGCTTGCACGTACAGCTCACCAACGGGGCGGCTCTGGTTATCCCGGTTGAACTGATCGCGTCTCTCCGGAACGCGACGGATCAGGCTCTCGCGACCGTCTCGGTTGGGGCAGCCGGCATCGGACTTCGCTGGGAAAGCCTGGATCAGGACCTGACGATCGCGGGCCTCGCGAAGGTCGCGCTCGGGTCCCGAGTGTTGTTGCGGGCCTCGGGCGCGGCGGGCGGGGCCGCCCGAACACCCGCGAAGATCCGAGCGGCGCGACGAAACGGCCGCAAGGGCGGGCGCCCGCGCAAGGTCGCGCTCCAACAGGGAAATGGAACTGCCAGACGCTTCGCGTCTGCAGTTGCTCCGCGCGAGGGGTTCGCGCTGCTGCTGAGTCCGGCCGAGCCGGAGCGGTTCCTGAAGGCATTGCAGGCGGTGGCGCCGGGACGTTGAAGTGCGGGCCAGGCCCCGAGTGCCTTGACGCATGTATTATGAAGCGCTTGCTCACGGCAGCCTTCACGCTACGCCAGTACCGGATTCGCATTGTCCCGGTTCGCGACATGAGTCGCCAGGAGCGCCGCCGCTATGCCCAAGCCCGCTAAGAAGCTCAAGCCCATTCCGGAGTTTCGCTCGCACGAAGAGGCGGGTGAGTTCTGGATGACGCACGACACGACGGAGTATCTGGACTGGAGCAAGGCTCGGCGCGTCCAGTTCCCCAAGCTCCGGCCGTCCACGACGACGATCTCGCTTCGACTGCCCCAGGGAATGGTGGACGCGCTGCGCATCCTGGCCAACCAGCAGGATGTCCCGTACCAGAGCCTCCTGAAGGTGTACCTGGCGGAACGTCTCGCAGCGGAGCGTGTCCGATCCACGAAGACGCAGCCTGACAAGCGCGTGCAGCCCGTGAAGCGGCGGCCAAAGCTTCGAGGTCGGGCCAAGGTCAGGTAGTTGCCGCGCCTTCGCGGCTGACGCGCAGACCGTTAGGCGGCAATCCGTCGCTTCCGTGGGCGGTAGAGCTTGGCGGCAATCTCCCGTGGCGTGGCGCCGAGAGCGAACAGCGAGCGGAGGAGCAGATCCACGGACACCGTCGGGTCGGACGCCTCCATTTTGGCCACACGCGACTGACTGGATCCCAGCCGCTTGGCAAGCGCGACCTGGGAGAGGTGGAGCGCTTCCCGTCGAGTGCGCAGAGCCTCGCTCAGCGAGAGCTTGAACTCCACGAAGGCGGCCTCTTCCGGGGAGAGCCGGAGGAAGTCCTTGGCGTCGCCGACCACCCACCCCCGGGCCTCGAGCTTGGCACGCTTGGTCTTGTTCATGTCGCCTCCTGATCGTAGCGCCGCAGCCGGCGCTGGCAGTCATCAATCACGTGTTTCGGCATCTGGGGCGTCTTCTTGCTGAAGACCCCGGCAATCACGATGGCGTCCGGGTCGAGTCGATACACCAGGCGCCACGTGGCTGTCTCGTCGACAATCCGGAGTTCGTGACAGCGCCGGCCGATACTCGGCATCGGCCGGGAGTGCGGCATGCCCAGCGCGACCCCCTGCTGCAGCTGGCGGAGGCGCACTCCCGCCTCCAGTCGGGCGGCAGCCGAGAATGGCGGCGACTTCACCTCGCCGCGGAGCCAGACGAGCGGTTTATTGCCGGGAGCCATGAACGAAGGTATGTCAGCACTGACATATTGACAAGTTATCGCCTTACAAACAAATGGTGCTGATGGCCGGATCGAGTACTCGTGGCGCTGTGCCCCCACACGGAGGTTGATGAGCCATGGCCGTTGATACACCGGATTGGCGCGACCTGGGACCGGTCGCCGAACTGAGGCAGCGCACGCTGCAACAGCTCACCGTCGGACGCACGAAGATCGCACTGAGTCATCACGACGGCGTGTTCGGCGCAGTGTCGGGTGCGTGCAATCACGTGGGTGGCCCGCTGGGTGAGGGTACGCTGGAAGGCGACTACGTCGTGTGTCCCTGGCATCACTGGAAGTTCCACCGGGTCACGGGGCAGGGCGAGCCGGGGTACGAACAGGACCAGGTGCCCCGCTTCGCGCTCAAGGAAGAGGGCGGTCGCCTGCTGGTGGACCTGGCCAGCGCCACGCCCAGACGGAAGGCGCCGCATGAGCGGCATCCGCTGGAGCGCCCGATCGTCCGGGCCCCCGGCCCCATCCGTGTGCTTGGCCTCTCCACGACGGCGATGGATGCGGCATATCCCCGCTTCTCGACCTCCGACAGCCTGCTCGAGGTGGCACTGGACAGCGCCGCCGAAGCAGGCGCCGAGACCCGGCTGCTCCGAGCCAACACCCTCAGGGTTCGGCACTGCGAGGGCTACTACTCGAAGAGTGCGCAGGCCTGTACCTGGCCCTGCTCCATTACCCAGATGGATGCGGAGGACGAGATGGTGCAGGTGTACGAGGCGCTGGTGTTCTGGTGCGACGTGGTGATCCTGTCGTCCCCCATCCGGTGGGGCAGCGCGAGCTCGCTCTACTTCAAGCTGATCGAGCGGATGAACTGCATCCAGAACCAGGTGACGATCCGCGACAACGTGCTGATCCGGAACAAGGTGGCGGCGTTTATCATCACCGGCGGGCAGGACAACGTGCAGTCGGTGGCGGGGCAGATGCTGATGTTCTTCGCCGAACTCGGCTTCGACTTTCCCCAGTTCCCGTTCATTGCGCACAGCCGGGGCTGGTCGGCGGAGGACATGGAGCGGAACGTCACGTTCGTGATGCGGAGCCCGGAATTACGGGAGGGCGCCCAGGCCCTGGCCGCGCGCGCGGTGGCGAAGGCGACGCAGCTGCTGTCGTCCGATGCGCCGGTGGCGAAGACGGAGCGCGGCGGCCGGAAGGCGCATCACCTGGAGATCATGGAGCTGGACGGGCCCGGGGCAATCGGTGCAGGCATGTAATCCTCGCTACAGGCCCAGCGCGGTGAGGCCGGAATGCTCCGCCGGGCGCGGCCCCTCTGGCCAGCGGAAGAGCCGGTCCGTCTCAACAATCGCCACGTCGTTGATGCTCGCGTGCCGTTCCGCCATGTAGCCCTCCGCGTCGAAGCGCCAGTTCTCGTTGCCGTGCGACCGGTACCACTGGCCATCCTCGTCGTGCCACTCGTAGACGAACCGGACGGCGATGCGGTCGCCATTCACCGCCCAGAGTTCCTTGATGAGGCGGTACTCCCGCTCCCGCTGCCACTTCGCCTCGAGGAAGCGCACGATCTCCGCGCGCCCCCGGATGAACTCGGAGCGGTTGCGCCATCGACTATCGGGCGTATACGCAGCCGCGACCTGGGCGGGGTCGCGCCCGTTCCACGCATCCTCGGCCTTCCTGACCTTGAGGACGGCGCTGTCATGATCGAACGGGGGGACGGGGGGACGGGTCATGAGCGGCTCCTGGTGGTGATCCGGGCGCGGCGATCGCTGCCTCAGGCCTCGAACGATGCGCGAATGGTCTTCTGGAGGCGTGTCCAGCGCGCCACTGTCTGCGCGGGCACCTCGGCTTCATCCGCGAACTTCCGCCATCGGGCGAGCGCGGCCAGGACGCCATCCTCGATTTCCCCCACGCGCGCCGTGAGCCCCGGCGTGAGCGTGAGCGTCTCGGCGAGTGCCGCGCGGCATTGGGCCCGGGTGATGTTGGCTTCCTGGTCAGCCACCGTGGTGGTGTGGCGCGGAACGTCGAGCGGCACCAGGTCGAAGGCCGGGGCGAGTTCCCACTCACCGTCGTGCGGGAGGAGAAAGGCGAAGTTCTTCAGATGATCGTCACGGTTGCCCGCAAGCACGTTGAAGAGCATGCGGCGATAGGCCTCGAGCACCGCCGGCTGTTCCCCCGTCACTCGCTGCGTCACCTGCAGGAAGTCGCGATAGTCGATGAGGTCGGTGCGGTAGTCCGCCTCGAGGGCGGCCGCGAGCGAGAGGACGTGCGGCCGCGGTCGGCCCAACGGTCGGTCGAAGCGCTCGACGCCGAAGCACACGAGTTTCCCCTTCTGGAGCGGGAACGCGCGGGTCGGCGGCATCGTGATGCCCGCCGCGCGGGCCATGGCCGCGTAGGCGAGCTCCACCCGCCCGCGGTCGCGTCCCTCGTCGCGGGTCGGGAACTTGATGAGATAGCTCGTCGCGCCAGCCACCGGATCGGGTGTCCCGGCGATGGCCGTGCCATCCGGCAGCACGTCCAGCAGGACCTTGGGCCGGGCGCCACCGCTCGCCCCCATTGCCTGGCGAGCGCTCTCCGCCACCATCGTCGCCGTGCCCTCATACAGGTTGTCGGCCTCCTGCTGCAGTGCGGCAAGATCGACGGTGGTGGGACCGCTGCCCGGGTCGGCTTCGGGATGAAAGGTGAGCGCGCCCGGACCGTTCCGTCCGACGAGGCAGAGCAGTGCAGCGGGATCCAGACTCGCCGGATCGATTCCTCGGGCCAGTGCCCGGGCTTGGAGAACGCGAAGGCCCCAGCCATCCGGCACCGCATCACCGAGGAAACCGCGCAGGTTGCCGTGGCGACCGCGCGGGATCGTCGCCAGCGGCTCCGGGCTGGGTCGAAGCGGATTGAGCGCCCGGCCTTCCTCCTGGTAGGCACGATCGTACTCGAAGGTCGTCGTGCCGCTCTGACTGAGAAGACTCCCGACGCGCCCCAGCGGTCCCGGCCATGCGAGCCGGACCTCAGCGCGCATTGGTCCCGCCAGAGGCTGACTGGTGCCGCCGGAGCGTGCGTCCCCGTTGGCGGGTGCGCACCAGCGTCCTGGCCTCGAGCTCGTCGAGGCTCCGTGCCGGAGGCGGGGGGAAGAGCTGCGTGAACTCGTCGAGCGCGCCGAGGGCCGCGGCCAGCGCCAGCAGGCGGACGAGCCCGATGCGGCCATTCTTCTCGAAGTTACGAATCATGGCGGGCGAGACGCCGGCGCGGCGCGCCAGCTCCAGGCGACTCCAGTCGCGCCGCAACCGGGCGGCCCGGACACGCTCGGCGAGCCCGCGGAGCGCGGTGGCTGGAGTTTCCAGAAGTGGTAGATTTATACTCATAATTGGCATTCATTCAGTATAAGTGGTAGAAAGATACCCTTTTACTGACCCAAGGACAACACTTCGGCGTAGGGGAGGGTGCCCGTCAGCGAAAGGTGGCGATCGCGGCGAGCGGCTTCCGCTCGAGGTTGGGCACCTGCGCATCGGGTGCCGGATAGCCCGCCACCACCAGCATCACCGCGCGCTCGTTGGCGGGACGCCCCAGGAGTTCGCCCAGGAATCCCATCGGGCTCGGCGTATGAGTCAGCGTCGCGAGACCGGCGTGGTGCAGCGCGCTCAGCAGGAACCCCGTCGCGATGCCCACTGATTCCATGACATAGTAGTGCGTGCGCCTCGTGCCATCGGCGTTCGCGCCATAGCGCTCGGCGAAGATGGCGATGACCCACGGCGCCGTGTCGAGATACGGCTTGTGCATGTCCGTGCCCAGCGGCGCGAGGGCCGCCAGCCACTCGGCGGGGGCGGTGGCATAGAACTCGGCTTCGGCCCGTTCGGCCGCTTCGCGAATGGCCCGCTTCACGCCGGCGTCGCTGACGGCGACGAAGTGCCAGGGCTGCTGGTGCGCACCACTGGGTGCGGTGCCGGCAGCCCGGAGACACTCCTCGATGATCTCGAGGGGCACGGGCCGGTCGCTGAACGCACGCACGGTGCGCCGACGGGCGAGGTCGTCGGCGAAGGCCCGGCTCCGTTCGAGCATCTCGGGCACGGGGTACTCGCGGTAGCGCGCGAGGGGAACAAACGGACGGTCGAGCTCGGGATCGGTCTGGCCGGGCATGGCCACAGTATCCGGCCTCCGGCCCCGTGCGGCAAGTCGTGTCCGCGCCTACAATTCTCCCTGTGCCGCTCATCACCTTCCTGACCGACTACGGCCTCAACGACTCCTATGTCGCCGAGGTGAAGGGGGTGCTGTTGTCGCGGGTGCCGGACGTCGGCATCGTGGACATCACCCACCTCATACCGCCCGGTGACATCCGGAGCGCCGCCTACGTGCTGGGCCGGGCGTGGCGATCGTTTCCCGAGGGGACGGTGCACCTCGCCGTGGTCGATCCGGGGGTGGGCACCGATCGAGCGGCGCTGGCGGTGCGATCCCACGGTCACATCTTCGTGGGGCCGGACAACGGCATCTTCACCTACGTGCTCACTGCGGGGCCGTTCGAGGCGGTGACGCTGGAGACGCCGGAGAAAGCTGCGCCGACCTTTCACGGCCGCGACCTCTTCGCGCCCGCTGCGGCGCGCATCCTGATGGGGTATCCGCTGCACCTGCTGGGTGCGCCCGCCGGCGCCGACCTGGTGCGCCTGACGTCGGGCACGCCGCACTACGAGGGCAAGGTGGTGGTGGGTGAGGTGATCTACGTGGACCGGTTCGGCACACTGGTGACCAACCTCACGACCGAGGAAGTGCCGCCCTACGCCGTGCTGGAGACGAACGACCTCGAGGTGGGCAAGCTGCAGACGACCTTCGGTGATGTCGCGAGCGGCGGGCTGGTGAGCTATGTCGGCTCGGGCGGGCTGGTCGAGATTGCAGTGCGCGACGGATCTGCCGCGCGCCGACTGGGTATTGGTGTGGGTCATGAGGTGAGAGCAAGGCTAGGCGGGTAGGCGTGAGGCGTGAGGCGTGAGGCGTAGGGCGCTTAGGGCGCATAGGGCGCAGAAAACGCTGAGGATCAACGTTGGCTTTCCAGGACCTGCAGTCATTCATCGCGGAGCTCGAGCGGCAGGGTGAACTGCGCCGAGTGACGGTCGAGGTCGATCCCCAGTATGAAGTGGCGGAGCTGGTGCAGCGGGTCATCCGGCAGGATGGCCCGGCGCTCCTGTTCGAGCGAGTGAAGGGCGCCGACTTTCCGCTGGTGCTGAACCTCTTCGGCTCGGCGCGTCGCATCGAGATCGCGCTGGGCCGGCACCCGGAAGAGATCGGCCGGGAGCTGATCGACCTGGTGCAGCAGCTCAATCCCCCCACGTTATCGAAGCTCTGGGCGATGCGCGGCCGGCTGGCGCGAGCGCGCTTCATGCGCCCGGCGCATGTATCGAGCGCGCCGGTGCAGGAGGTGGTGGAAGCGCCGAGGCTCGACCGGCTGCCCAATTTGTGGAGCTGGCCGCGGGACGGCGGCCCGTTCATCACCTTTGGTCCGACGCTCACCGAGCACCCGCTCACGCACAAGCGGAACTTCGGCCTGTACCGGCTACAGGTGTTCGATGCGGCCACGACGGGGATGCACTGGCAGAGCATGAAGGGCGGGCGGGGGCATCACTTCGAGGCGGAGCGCCTGCACCAGCCGCTCGAGGCGGCGGTGGTGCTGGGTGGCGATCCGGTGACGATGCTGAGCGCCATCCTTCCGCTGCCGGAAGACATGGACGAGCTCTCCTGCGCGGGGTACGTGCGCGGGGCAGCGACGCGGTTCGTCAGGGCCAAGACGATTTCGCTCGACGTGCCGGCGAATGCGGAGTTCATCCTCGAGGGCACGGTGCCGCCGGACGTGCGCCGGCTCGAGGGGCCGTTCGGCGATCACTACGGGCACTACTCCGAGGCGGAGATGTTTCCCGTCTTCAACGTGCGGACGGTGACGCGGCGGCGGAAGCCGGTGTACCCGGCGGCGGTGGTGGGGAAGCCGCCGCAGGAAGACAAGTGGATCGGCAATGCCTGCGGCGAGATCGTGGGTCCGCTTATTCGGGTCATCAACCCCGCCATCCGCGACATGAATGCCTCGGCGGACGCGGTATTCCACAACCTGCTGGTGGTTTCCATGGTGGAGCGGCACCCGAAGGAGGCGCTCAAGGTGGCGCTCAACCTCCTGGGCACGGGGCAGCTCTCGCTCACGAAGGTGACGGTGCTGGTGCGGGAGGATGTGCCGGTGCGGAGCTTCCCGGCGATGCTGCGGGAGCTGTGGTACCGGTTTGATCCTGCGGAGCGGATGCTGCTGTTGCCGATCGCGCCGCTCGATACGCTGGACTACACCTCGTACGAGCTGCACGTGGGGAGCAAGCTCATCCTGGATGCGACGGGCCCGGCGCGCACGACGGAGGCGCCGCCCACGGCGATCTCCGACCCGAGTGCGTTCGACCGGCGCATTGCGAAGCACCGGGTGCTCGACGGCGGGTTCGTGGTGGTGACGGTGAAGGAGAACCCGCGCGACGTGCTCGCCGGGCTGGTGAAGTGGGACGGGCTGGGTCCGG
Source organism: Gemmatimonadota bacterium (assembly GCA_031402225.1). Taxonomy (GTDB): domain Bacteria; phylum Gemmatimonadota; class Gemmatimonadetes; order Gemmatimonadales; family GWC2-71-9; genus JAGGAG01. The sequence continues at coordinate 46,120 of JANNSD010000005.1, forward strand.
TGCGGTTTGTGGCGGCGGTGAGCGATGATGTGGACCTGGATGACGAGAGCAGTACGGTGTGGGGGATCTTTACGCGCTTCGACCCGGCGCGGGACATGATCTTCCAGCGGCAGGAGTTCATCGGGGCCAAGCCGGTGTATGGGGGGCGGATCGGGATCGATGCGACGTGGAAGCCGGGGTATCCGCCGCCGGTGACGATGCCGGAGGAGGTTATCAAGCTGGTGGATCGGCGGTGGGGGGAGTATTTCGGGGACGGGCTGGAGAAGCGGGTGAGGGGGAAGTGGTAGGGGGTTCTGGGGGGTCGACCCTTCAACCAGCGCTCAAATGTCCCGAGGGTTAATAGACAGGGGTCGCCCACCAGTTCACCCAGTCTGGGCTGATTGCCCTGTGACCCGATGATCACCACCGCTCATACACAGACAAGCGGACACTCCCCACGCCAAACGCCGCCACCGAGTTTGGCCGCCGCCTGTTCGTGCGGATTGACTACGGTTGGAGACCAAGCATGGAGTGGGCATAGCTTCTGGATAGTCGACGCATGGGCGCAGGGAGTGGCACAGAGAGTCCTGCGAGAGCGAACGCGCCACACCCCAGATAGGAAAGCGGCCCCGCTGGTCCGGGGCCGCTGTTGTACACTGTTTGGCACACGTTAAGTCCTTAGTATACAAACGTCCCACGGGCGACTTCGTGGATCTGGACGCCGCCTTGAACAGGCTTAACGATCAAGAGATTCACCTCATACTCCGTGCCTCGCGATAGCGGACGAGGCGGCTGCACCAACACTGCGCCTGGGGGGAGTACTCCGTACGTAATCGCTGATTCGAGCGTATTGGTCTCAGGCTCAGTCAGGACATACCACGAAACGTCAATACCGGTTGCGGGCCTGACCATAAGGCGCGAAACGCTACACTGCGGTGACCAGCTGACAATTGGCGCAGGCGCGGCTGACACAGCGACCGTGACCATTCCTTCGATGCACGGCTCCTCCCACTCAGATCCACAACCGCCGAGAATGCCGAGCGCGAGGACGGTTGCTGCGTAGCTTCGCATAGATCGCCCCCCAGCCTCCGAGAATGAGCCCAATCAACGCCCCGACGCCTGTTACCACCCCAAACCCCAAGGCTGCCTTTCCAAGACACTCGCCTCCGGAACCACCGTTGCTGTCCGAATCACTACAAGCTTGATAGGAAATAATACCGACCACAATGCCGAGCGCGGCGCCAACGATCGCGCCATTCAAAGTGCTGCGCCCTCGCGGTGACAACGCCAGCCTGCCCTGATATGTCAGTTCCGTCGGCGCACCCTGCATCGCCACTGAGTAACCCGCAGGTGGTGGTCCCTGTCCCGAGACTGAGCGACAGGTCAGGCAGATGATGGCAAGTGCGAGAAGTCGCGTCCGCAACCTCAGAATCCCATTAAAGTGAGCCGACTACTGTAGCTATCGGCTGTCCGCCTCCGACGTGTTCTGGTACCCACCCGCGGAAGGGGCGAGGAGTCCAATAAGTCTCGATTCGACCCTGTCCAAAATAGACGTAGGAAGAATTCTCGCTCACCGTTGTATCCCGCCCAACATGCGCTTGGCGGCTTCCGATGTTTCGGAGTTGGTGCGTATAGAAGCGCGTATACACTGTGTTCCCATTGCAGGTGTCCACTTCCGCAAATCCTCCCTCATTGCACAACAGTAGCGACGTATAGCTCCCATGCTTGCGCTGCGCAACATACACCCGGGGGTAGCCGCCGCTCTTTGTCGGGAATTCCAACCCAGCAAAAACGCCGGCGCCTCCGCCGCCGCCAGCTCCACTTGGCGCCGCCTCCCGCGCGGGCGGTTGGCGTACCAGCCATAGTAGCGTGTGGTGACCAGGCCAACTCGAGGATGGAGTGACTCGCGGGATTGGCTGGCAGTTCGTCGTGGCCAGTGCGTTCTAAGGTGGCTCCGCAATTCTGCACAGGTCGGCTAACTGGACGCGGCGTTCTGCGTGGACGCCGCCGAGGAGGCGATCGCGCGGCACGGCTGCCCCGAGATCTTCAACACTGATCAAGGCGCGCAGTTTACCAGCGCGGCTTTCACCGGGCTCCTGCAGCAGCACGGCATCGCGATCAGCATGGATGGCCGGGGCTGCTGGCGCGACAACATCTTCGTCGAGCGGCGGTGGCGGTCGATCAAGTATGAGGAGGTCTACCTGCACGCGGATGCCTCGGTGCCGGAGGCCAAGGCCGGGATCGGGCGGTATCTGACCCAGTACAACTCGGCCCGACGGCACTCGAGTCTGGGCGACCAGACCCCCGATGAGGCATATTTCACCCCGCTGCCACTTCGGGCCGCGGCCCAATGCTCGCTGCGCCAGTTAGCCGACCCGGTTTCGCTGTACAGAGAAGCGGGACCACCTCTCTAGCCTCAGAGCTACCGTGCCGTGTGTGGAGATCGACACGACGTTCGACTTCTGGCAGTCGTGCCCGCGTCGTGGCGATCCGGACCAGAGGTGCCACGCCCTCCGCCTTTGCCACCAGATCTTGTGGGGTCGTGCGCTGCCCGATGGCCGCGCAATCTCCCTCGTGGATCGGCACCCGGACGGCTATCTCGAACTTCAGGTCGACAACTTTTCGCTGAAGCTCACCAGCGACTCGGTAGTCCCGACGTACAAGCGCTACAAGCGAGCTGAAGAACTGCGCATCCGCGAGGGCATCGCACCCGAGCGACTCGACGAGTTCGAGGCCATCGCTGGCACCATCGGTGGCATCACGCTCTTTCCAGGATACCGGGTCGGCACCGCCAACACGATCAACATGCAACGGGGGTGCGACCCGTACGTTCGTGACCGCATGGACCTCACGCTCGAGTGCATCCGCCTCCACTACGCGGGAGAACCCAGCCCTCTCGCCGAGACGCTCGCACGATACCCTGAGTTTTTCTCGCTCTTCGGCGACTTCGACGGCTACGTCGAACACTTCTTGTTCCAAGACCTCGTTCAGGGCGGGCGGGTGGCGACCTTCCTCCGTTTGAAACTCTCCCAGTCGGGACTACCGCAGAGTCAAGCCGAGTACGAGATGTTCATGGATCGTTCGATCGCATTTGTGCAGGGGCGCAACGCTCGGATCGCGGCGTTGCCGCTTTCGGTGCGGGACGATGCCAGGGTCATCGCGTGCGGGGAGCGACCTTGCGCCTTCACTTGGTCCGGCCCTGACCCGGTCGTCGGCGCAGCCTGCCCGGAGGGTGACTAGTCGTCTGCAAGCCGCCTAATGGTTTGCGTATTCGGCGCGCACCCCTCCTTCTGGGGTTCTCGATGGGGGCGGCCGTGGCACTCGAGGCGGCGAGGCTGCTTCAGGACGCGGCGCGAGGCGTGATCATCGTTGATGCTTTTCACGATCCCGCCTTCAAGTTCACCGAGTCACTGGCCGAAGGCGTCCTTGCCAGCTTCCGCGCCAGCTGGGCCGATCCCGCGTTCATGCGATCGTTGCGGCCTCATCCTACGAAGAGCTAAGTTCTGCCCCTCGGCCCTGATCCCGTCAGCCGAACATCCGCATCGGTCGCGGCCGTCCGATCAGTCGTACGCCCGACTCGCGACATGCACAGGGAGCAACTTGTATGGCACACTGGTGCATGCTGCTGCCCGCCGCCGCGCTTTGCCTGGGGACCGCTGCCGGCACGGGCCCGAACACCGACGCGCCCTCGCCTGCGCTGTTCCTGCCGGAGGTCCTGAATCCGCACGGCCGCTTCACGCTGCTCCCCGGGTTCAGCCAGGATGGGCAGACGATGTTCTTTTCGCAGACCGACTGTCTGCCGATCTGGAAATGCCCTCAGCGGCTCAAACGGATCGAACGGACCGCCACCGGATGGACGGCACCACGTCTCGTGCCACTCCCGCAGGATGCGCGAGGAGAGTATCCGAGTGTCACGCCCGATGGTCGCTATCTGCTGTTCTCGTGGGCCGCCACGCGCCCCGAGTTTCCAGAGGCTGCGGTCAACGACAACTTCGATTTGTGGCGGTTGGACCTCACGCGGCCCGACGCGCCACCCGAGCCGCTGCAGGGCCCCGATCTCAACCGGCTGCGCGGTGGCCGAGTGAAGACGCTGCGCTACGTGCACAACGAGACCGCTCCGATCCTCACCACGGAGGGTGAGTTGTACTTCTGGACGGAGCGCCTCGATGGCGTCGGCGAGCGGGATGTCTACGTCGCGCGCGCCACGTCAGCGGGCGGCTTCGACAAGCCCGAACCGTTGCCGGCGCCGATCAACTCCGCGGGGCGGGACAACGGCGCGTGGGTGTCGGCCGACGGACGGCTCATGCTCATCACCTACGCTAGCCGGGGCGGCTGCGGGGGCAGCGATCTCTTCCTGTCGCGTAAGGTGGCAGGGCGCTGGACCGAGCCGAAGAACCTCGGATGCGACATCAACTCGCCCTCTGATGATGGGGCTGGCATGATCATTCCGGGCACGAGTACACTCGTATTCATGTCGGCGCGCCCGTTCGCTGGCGGTCAGTTGGGCGCTGTCGCGCTGTGGTCCGTCGACGTGGGGCTCGACTAACGAGACGCGCCCGGACTCGCATTGCGCGGTGTATTTTCAGAGTGTCTCCTACCACCTGGCATCCTCTCGACAGCTGAGGGACTCAAGAGCGTGCGGTTGCCATCTTGCCGGTTGACGATCTCCGCCGCGCGCGTGGGCTTGTAGACGCCACGCGCCGCCGGTGCCGCGTCGGGCATGCGTGCTGCGGGACCGGGGAGCGCCGAGCGTAGGCGGGTTCGGCAGGGCGCCGTCACCGGATCGTGCAGGGCGGGTCCTTCGAACGCAGCGTCCCGGAGCGCGCCTAACTATGCGTGCTGCCGACGAGCGGACCATCGATCGGTCGCCGGCACTCGGCCGGGGCCCTGGCGGATCTTCGGGTGCCACCTGCCAACCGCGTGGAGGCGCTCAAAGCGGACCGCCTTGGGCAGCACAGCATCCGCGTGAATGATCAGTACCGGATCTGCTTTGTGTGGACGGAGCTTGGCCCGGCCCAGGTCGAGATCGTCCACTACCACGCCTGACTGGAGGGTCAGATGGTTCGCGTTCCCACTCACCGCGCCCCGACGCATCCCGGTGAGATGCTGCCCGAGGAGTTCCTGAACCCAATGAACCTGTCGCGGCGTGAGCTGGCCGACGGGATTCGTGTCCCGTACCAGCGCGTCAACGAGCTGGTCAACGGGCGCCGCGGCATTACGCCGGCCACCGCGCTCCGGCTGGCCCGGTTCTTCGGTACGTCGCCCGATCTCTGGATGAACCTGCAGCTGCGCTGGGATCTCTTCCACGGCCAAGCCGCCGAGGCGCAGGACCTGAACCGGATCAAACGAGTCCGTGTCGGGTGAGGGCGGCGGTCTAACCGCCGCAGAAGCGCAGGACTTTATGTGGCCGCAGGGCAGAATCAAATTCAGCCGTGTCAGGAGGCTCGCTTGCAAGACTGGCTCACGCCTAGCCTCCCAGAATGAGCCCAATCAACGCGCCGACGCCTGTTACCACTCCAAACCCCAAGGCTGCCTTACCAAGACATTCGCCCCCGGAACCACCATTGCTGTCCGAATCACTACAAGCTTGATAGGAAGTAATACCGACCACAATGCCGAGAGCGGCGCCAACGATCGCGCCATTCAAAGTGCTGCGCCCTCGCGGTGCCTGTAACGCCAGCCTGCCCTGATATGTCAGTTCCGTCTGCGCACCCTGAATCGCCACTGTGTAACCCGCAGGTGGTGGTCCTTGTCCCGAGACTGAGCGCTAGGGCAGGCAGATGATGGCAAGAGCGAGAAGTCGCGTCCGCATCCTTAGAATCCCATTCAAGTGAGCCGACTACGGCGTCAATCGGAATGTTCGTTCCGTATCCGCCGGATCTCCTCGAGCACCGCGATGTCGGCAGTGTCCTGCGGTCGCCCCGTCCGCTTCGAGGCGATCAGGTCGTCCAGACCCACCAGGGGAATCGTGACGCCGCCGCCATCAACGGTAGACGACCGCGCGATGGCATCGTCGTACTTGACGCTCCACGCCACCGTGAAGATGTCCACGGCCGGGTCGTCGCCGATGATCGTGATCGGCTTCCGGAGTAGTTCCTCA
>JANNSD010000006.1:0-37254 GCA_031402225.1 Gemmatimonadota bacterium
ATGGGCGATGAGGGGATCGAACCCCCGACCTCTGGTATGTGAGACCAGCGCTCTAACCAGCTGAGCTAATCGCCCTTCAGGGGCGGAAAGTCTAATCGGCGTCACAGGCCGCGAGCAACTCCTCGACCGATACCGTGGCCACCCCCGGCTTCCCCACCTCGATCCCGGCGGCTACGTTCGCCAGCACCGCGGCCTCCTCCATCGTGGCGCCCGCCGCCAGCGCCAGCCCGACCCACGCCGTCACCGTGTCGCCGGCCCCGGACACGTCGTACACCGCTCGGCGGATTCCGGGGACACGAACGGTTTCCTTCGGACCGACCAGCGCCATGCCGTCTGCCCCCAAGGTCACCAGGAGGTGCTCCGCGTTCGCCCGGCGATACGCCGAGCGATAGGCATCGGGGGCCGCCGCGTCGATGGGCGTACCCAGCGCCGCTTCGAGCTCGCGCCGATTGGGCTTGAACACCGTGGCGCCGGCGAAGCTGTAGAAGTGGCGGTACTTCGGGTCCACGACCACCGGCAAGCGCAGGCTTCGGGCCTTGTCGATCAGCACCGGGATCATTGTCGGGGCGAGCGTGCCCTTGTCGTAGTCTTCCAGCAGGAGAACATCGCTCTGCTCGAGCGCCTCGAGCGCGAGCGCGGTCACCTCGGTAAGGACCGGATCAGTGATATCGCGCTCCACCTCTTCATCCACCCGGCACACCTGCTGCCCTCGAGCCACGATCCGGGTCTTGGTGGTCGTCGGGCGATACGGGACCGACAGCACGCGCGAACTGTCGAGACCGGCCGTGGCGAGCGCCACACGCAGCGCGGTACCAGCCGTGTCGGTGCCGACCACGCCAACCAGATGGCAGCGGGCACCGGTCGCCACCACGTTGGCGGCGACGTTGGCCGCACCGCCCAGGGCGTCACGCCGATCCGACACCAGGACCACCGGCACCGGTGCTTCGGGTGAGATGCGCTCGATGTCTCCCAGGAGATACCGGTCGAGCATGAGGTCGCCGACGACGGCAACCCGGAGCGACGGGAAGCGCGCGGTAATCTCCCCGGCACGCGCTCGCGTGAGCGGCAAGGCATCGCGCATCACTTGAGCACTCCCCGCTTCCCGATGCGCAGCAGCGCCTGGATCTTTCCCACGAATCGCGTGTCGCTGGCGCCCACGATATTGCCCTCGTTGGTGACGTGGTACAGCCCGCCCGAGCCCTGGATGTCGAAGGGACCCTGCCGTCCGCTGAACACCACCCCCAGCCGGTAGCCGTACTCGATCGGCTGGCTCAGGAACGCCGGCGTGTCGCGAATGATGTCGGGGTCGGTCGGCGCCGGATCGGTGATGCGCGACGGTCCCTGGCGCTGAAACACGGCATCCGGCGAGACCATCCAGTGGTTCAGCACCGGGATCGACACACTCAGGCTCAGGTAATCCATGTCGGGATAGCCCCGCCCCAGCCCGACGCCGGCGTCCTGGAAGTTATCGCTCGGGTTGGAGGTCCGGAACGCCAGGTTCGATGCCTGTGAGTAGAGGGCCTGCCAGGACATTCGCTTGCCCAGCGCGCCGAACCCGGTCACGGTGAAGGCCCAACGGTTGGGATACGAGGTGGAATCATCGATGCTCTGGATCTGCAGGTCATCCAGCGCCAGCTGCATCTGGATGGTCGCCCGCTTCGCGACCCGCCAGCTCACGTCGGCGCCGATAATGATGTTGCCCTTGTCGCCCTCACCATACTGGTTGGCGAGCAGCAGGAAACCGGCCGGATTGATGAACGAGCCATCCACGCCGCGCCCCACCCCCGACCAGACCGTCGTCTCCCACAGCGCAGCGTACCACTTGGGCGAGAACTGGATGCCAAGGCGGTGCATGAAATGGTAGCGCGAAATGACCTGCCCCAATGAGTCGGTCTCGTCGCGCAGCTTGGCCAGCTGCGCCATGAGCCGCACATTCTTCGAGCCGACGTCGAGCCCGAAGTAGTTTCGCGGGTAGCTGAAGTTGCTCAGCGGCACGGCAAAGAAATTGATCGGGCCCCAGTTCTGGTCGAACTGGCCGAACCAGAACCGGCCCCACGTCTTGAACTGCAGGCCGAGGTAGGCCTCCACCATTCGGCCGGCAACGGTCAGGTCGGTGCGGCCCGGCCAGTCGGGGTCATCGGTAATTCTCGGCTCGAGGGCGGGCCGGCTGACCACCACGACCGGGCCGAAGACACCCTCGAGCAGCACGTCGGCATACGGGTAAATGCCACCGTTGCCTTCCGGGTGCATCAGGTCGCGATAGCGATCGGTGGTGGTCGCCTGAAAGCCGCCGCGCACGCCCACCGCGTAGCGACTGGGCGCTTCCAGTTCCCGGTATTGGGCCAGCAGTGTGCGCACCAGCGTGCTGTCCGATGCCGGCGTGGAATCGGCGCGCTCCAGCGACGCGACCAGGTCGGCGCGGCGGAACGGGCGGTGCATGGGCGAAGGGTCCTGGATGGCTCCCCGCATGATCAGGAACTCGACCAGGGGGAGACGCGGGTCGTCCAGTGCGACATTGGGCGACCCCTGTGCGCTGAGCGGCCCCGCGAGGACGGCCAACAGTACCGGTATCAGGCGGGATCGGGCAGCGATCATGGACGGGAAGTCTAACATGCTATCTTGTGCCGATGCTTGAACTTCGGGCGGAAGCCACCCGGGGCGGGTTGCCGGAGTCGTTGCACCGGATTTCGGTGGCCGTGGTCGATTCCGCTGGGCGGCTCGTGGCCCGGTCCGGCGATCCCGGGCTCCGCACCTTCTGGCGTTCGGCGGCCAAGCCGTTTCAGGCGCTCCCGCTCGTGGCCGACGGCGCGGCCGACCGTTTCGCGTTCACCGATGCGGAAGTGGCCTTGGCGTGCGCCTCGCACTCGAGCGAAGCAGCTCACGTGACGCTCGCCGAAGCGATGCTGGCCAAGGTGGGCCGGACCGAGGCCGACCTGGCGTGCGGACCGCATGTGCCGCTGTCGCCGGTCATGGCCGCCATGGTGGCTCGTGAGGGCATCCCCATGAGTCCGGCCTGGAGCAACTGTTCCGGCAAGCACGCGGCGATGCTGGCTATCTCGCTGCATCGCGGCTGGCCGACCCAGGGCTATGAACGGCTGGAGCACCCGCTGCAACAGCGCATTCTCGCCGAAGTGTCGCGCTGGAGCGGTGAACCGGTGGAGACGATCGGCCTGGGGACAGACGGATGTACCGCGGTGAGCTTCGCGCTCCCGCTCGAGGCGATGGCGCGGGCCTACGCGCGCTTCGGCAGCACGAGCGATCCAGCCATGGCGCGCATCCGGACGGCGATGATGGCGCATCCCTGGCTGGTTGCCGGCACCGGCCGGTCGTGCACCGACCTGATGTCCGCTGCCCCCGGACGGCTGGTGGTCAAGCTCGGCGCCGACGGCATCTACAGCGCGGCGCTGCTGCGGTCGGGCCTCGGCGTCGCGCTCAAGGTGGAGGACGGTGACATGCGGGCGTCGCCGGCAGCACTGGTCGCGATCCTTCGCGACCTGGCGCAGCGATTCGAACCCGACCTGACCGATGCGCTCCAGGCACCGGCGGTCGAGCACCACGCCCGGCTCGCGATCTACAGCACGCGGGGCCAGGTAACGGGGTACCTGCAGGTCGTGGGTGAATTGCAGTACGAGACACCGGTCGGCGTGCGAACGGTGACGGCGGAAGCCCGGTGACGAGGTAGCGTATGGCGAAACAGGACAGTCTCGATCTCCCGACCCGCGAGCTGGTACGGTTCGCGGCGGCGATCGCCCAGGGCGATGAACCCGACATGCGCGAGCGCGTGCGCGCCGTGCGGCTGGCGCAGGTGCCAGTCGTCTGGGTGGAGGAACTGCTGCTCCAGTCCATCCTCATGTGCGGCTATCCGCGCGCGCTCGTGGCCATGACGGTGTGGCGCAAGTTCAGTGGGGTGAAGGCGCCCGCGGTGGACACTGAGCCGTCATACGACGCACACCCGGAATGGACCAAGCGGGGCGAGGCCACCTGCGCCATTGTGTACGGCGACAACTACCGGAAGCTCCGCGACAACGTGCGTGCGCTGCATCCGGCGGTCGACGAGTGGATGATCGCCGAAGGATATGGGCGCACGCTGTCGCGGCCGGGCCTCGACCTCATGCGCCGCGAACTGTGTACGGTGGCGCAGACGGCCATCCTGGAAACGGAGCGCCAGCTGCACTCCCACCTGCGCGGTGCGCTCAATGCCGGCGCCGATCCCATGCAGGTGGATGCCGTGCTGTCCGTGGTGAACCCGATGATCTCGTTCGACGCATGGCGCAAGGTGAAGGAATTGTGGCGCAGCGTGCGTGATGGCTGGACCCCGGAGAGCTAGCGCCCATGTTCGTTGATCAGGCCATCGTGAAGGTTGCCGCAGGCACCGGCGGGTCCGGTGCCTCCTCCTTTGCGCGCTTCAAGTACATGCCCAAGGCCGGTCCCGACGGTGGCGACGGCGGTCGCGGCGGCAGTGTGTTCGTCGTCGGCGATGCCAACCTGAGCACGTTGCTCGATTACCGCTATCACAGCGTGTGGAAGGCCGAGCGGGCGCAGCATGGCATGGGGAAGAACAAGACCGGTGCCTCGACCGACGATATCGAGCTGCCGGTGCCGCCCGGCACCGTGGTCATTGACACCGCGACCCGTGAGGTACTCGGCGAGGTCATGGCTGGCGACCGGCTCCTGGTGGCGCGAGGTGGCAAGGGCGGTCGTGGCAACTCCCGCTTCACCACGTCCACGCATCGGGCGCCCCGCGAATGGGAGCCGGGCGTCGAGGGCCAGGAGCGCGAGATCGAGCTGGTGCTCAAGCTCATCGCCGACGTCGGGCTCGTCGGCGAACCGAATGCCGGCAAGAGCACCTTGCTCTCGGTCATCTCCGCCGCGCGCCCGAAGATCGCCGACTACCCGTTCACCACCCTCGAGCCGAACCTGGGCGTGGTGGGGCTCTCCGGCAGTCGCACCTACGTGGTTGCCGACATTCCCGGGATCATCGAGGGTGCCCACGCGGGGAAGGGGCTGGGACTTCGGTTCCTGCGGCACGTGGAGCGCACGCGCGTGTTGGCGTACCTCCTGCCCCTCGATGCCGAGGACCCGCAGGCGGTGTACGCGCAGCTTCGCCACGAAGTGGCCACCTACAGCGAGGAGCTGGCGCTCAAGCCGCACGTGGTGGTGCTCACCAAGGCCGATCTCCTTCCGGAGGGCGAGCCAGAGCCCACGGTACACGCGCCCGATGCCGCGGGGCAGTTCACCATCTCGAGTGTCGCCGGCACCGGACTCGACGACCTGAAGGAGTTTCTCTGGCGCTTTGTCGAGGCGGCACGACGCGAAGCCGCAGCCGCGGAGCAGGAGTATGTAGAGCAGGAGGAGCATGAGGATGCCGCCCTGTTCGACCCCGATTCGGCCGATGACGGCGCTGACGACGGTACCTGACGACCCCAGGGAGCGGGCGGCCTACGTGGCGCTCGCCCTCACGCCGGGTCTCGGGTCACGACTCCCCGATATCCTCTCAGTTTGCTCCACCCCGCTCGGCGCCATTTCGGCGCCGTCCGCGTTTCTGGGCTCCGTCGGCCTCTCCAAGGCAGCGGTGGCGGCCATTACGGGGGCCAGGGTCGAGGTTGGTGAGCGTGTGCTCCGCTCCGCGGCGGCGATGGGCGTCGTGTGCATCTTCCCGGGCGATGAGAGTTTCCCGGCGAGGCTCGCCGAGATCCCCGACCCGCCGCGCCTGCTCTTTGGTCTCGGCGACACCGCCCTCGCGTCGCGCCGCGCCGTCGCCGTGGTGGGCAGCAGGAGCAGCTCCGACTACGGACTGCATGCCTGTCGCGCCGTGGTGGACGCCGCGGTCGCCGCCGGCGCGGTGGTGGTGAGCGGAATGGCCCGGGGCATTGACGCCCACGCGCACGCGCGCGCGCTCGACGATGGCGGCAGTACCATCGGTATACTCGGCAACGGCATCGGCGTCATCTACCCGGCGGCCAACCGGGCGCTCTACGAGCGCGTCGCGCGCGAGGGCCTGCTCCTCACCGAGCTGCCCCCGGGCGAGCGACCCAAGGTGTACACCTTCCCACACCGCAATCGCCTCATCGCCGGACTCGCGTCGGTCACGGTGGTAGTCGAGGCGGCGCACACCTCTGGCTCGCTGATCACCGCCGCAGCGGCGCTCGATGCCGGGCGGGAGGTCATGGCGGTGCCGGGGCCGATCACGGAGACCACCTCCGAAGGCGCCAATGCGCTGATTCGCGACGGTGCGGCGCCGTTCCTCACCGCCGAAGATCTCTGGGCGAAGTTGCCGGGCGCGCCGGTGATCCGGTCACTTCCGTCGCGCCCGCCGGCCGCGCCGCCCGCGCCGCGCGTGCCCGAGGGACTGTCGGAGGTGGAGCAGCGCATTGCGCGCACGCTGCTTCAGGGGGAGCAGGACGTCGACCTCATTGCCCGAGATGCCGCTGTGAGCACCGGCGTGGCCCTGTGCGAGCTGCTGTCGCTCGAACTTCGCTCGGTGGTGGAGGCGCGACCGGGGAGAAGGTACCGGCTGAGATGAACGGGAGACGGAAGACGGAAGACGGCAGGCTACCTTTCCCTCGTGCATCTCTACGTTCACATCCCCTTCTGCGCGCGCCGGTGCAGCTACTGCGACTTCGCCATCGCCGTGCGCCGGGAGGTTCCGTCGCGGAAGTTCGTGGACGCCCTGCTCGCCGAGTGGCGCGCCTGGCAACAGGACCCCGCGTGGAATGCCTCGCCGTCCCTGGCCACGATCTACCTCGGCGGTGGAACGCCCTCCCACCTCGATGCTGTGGAGCTTCGGCGGCTCCTCGACGCGCTCGGGAGCGACCGGCCGGCCGACCCCGACGCCGAGGTCACGCTCGAGACCAATCCCGAAGACGTGACGGTGCGCAACGCGGAGGCGTGGATCGCGGCCGGAGTGAATCGCATCTCCCTCGGGGTGCAGTCGTTCGATGACACCGTGCTGGCCTGGATGCATCGCACCCATGACGCCGCTGCGGTACCGACGGCGATGGCGTCCCTCCGTGCGGCCGGCTTCAGCAACATTTCCGTGGACCTCATCTTCGCCCTCCCCGAGGCGCTGGGACGCGACTGGGCCCGCGACCTCGAGCTGGCGCTTGCACTCGAGCCGGAACACCTGTCGCTCTATGGCCTCACGGTGGAGGCCGGCACGCCGCTGGGCCGGTGGACTTCGCGGGGCGAGAGCACGCCTCCACCCGACGAGCGCTATGCCGCGGAGTACCTGCTCGCACACCGGGCACTGCGGGCCGCGGGACTCGATCACTATGAAGTGTCCAATGCTGGGCGCCCGGGGCATCGCGCCCGCCACAACAGCGCCTACTGGCGGCGGGCCCCGTTCATCGGGCTCGGGCCGTCGGCGCATTCGGCGCTTGCTGGACGGCGTGCCTGGAATGTTCGCGAATGGGCCAACTACGAACGCCTGATCGATCACGGCCAGCCAGTGGGGGAGGCAGCGGAGGAACTGGACGCGAGCCAGCTGCGGCTGGAGGAGCTGTACCTGGGGCTCCGCACCTCAGACGGCCTCGCCAGCGACCTGATCCCTGAAGCGGCGCGCCGCGACTGGGTCGCCAACGGTTGGGCCGAAGCCCTGAACGGGAGGCATCGCCTTACCGTGGAAGGCTGGCTCCGGCTGGATGCCCTCGTCGCCTCCATCGCCTGAGCATGTCCCTTGCTTTGGGGCACTATCCCCCGGCCGGGGCTGTCGGATCGGCGGCCGGACCTGTCAGGCTGGCTGTCAGCGCTTCACCTGACCCCACCCCACCCCGTAAATTGCTGTCATGACTGCACCTGAAGGACTGAACGAGCGGGAGCGGCGGGTACTCGAGGCGGTGGTCCAGGCGTATATCGATACCGCCGAACCAGCCGGGAGCCATGCTGTGGCCCGGCGTTCGAGGCTAGGGGTTTCCTCCGCCACCATTCGAAGCACGATGAGCGAGCTGGAGGAGAAGGGCTACCTGTACCATCCGCACACCTCGGCGGGGCGCATTCCGACCGACCGCGGCTATCGCACCTACGTTGACGGCCTCGCCGGTGTGGCGCCGCCCACGGCCCAGGAGCGGGAGGTACTGCGGCAGGAGCTGACGCCGCCTCCGGCGACGAACGCGGTGGGCGACATCCTGCGTCGTGCGGCCCAGGTGCTCGGTGTCCTTACCCAGGAGCTGGGCGTGGCGGTGGCGCCGGCCCTCGACGCGGTCGTGCTGGAGCGGCTGGAACTTGTGCCGGTGGCGTCGGATCGGCTGCTGCTCGTGTTCAACCTTCGCAGTGGCGTGGTGCGCACGATCTTCGTTCAGGTGCCGAGCACCCTGGCGCCGGGTGCCGTGCAGCGCGTCAGCGTGATCCTGAACCAGCGACTGGCCGGCCTCACGCTCCGTGAAATCAGGACGACGCTCCCCAAGCGCCTCCGCGACGCGGACGACGCCGGCGGCGAGCGGGACCTGCTCAACATCTTCCTGTCGCAGGGCGAGGAGCTGTTCGACCTGCGCGACGATCCAGGCGCGCTCATGCTGGGCAGCGCCCGCCCGCTGGCCGACCAGCCGGAGTTCGCCGGCAACAATGCCCGCATGCGCGACCTGCTCGAACTCACCGAGGAGCGCGACACCCTGGGTGTTGCGCTGGAGGCGCGCCGGCGCCGCGGGCTGACCATCACCATCGGCGGAGAGAATGCCGATCCGCGGCTGGCCGGCTTCACGCTCGTCACTTCTTCATATCGCGCTGGCGACCTGAGCGGGGTCATCGGCGTCATGGGACCGACACGCATGCCCTACGACAAGATCGTCAGCCTGGTGGACCACACGAGCCTGCTCGTGGAGGGGCTCCTCGCGTGAGCGAGTTCTACGAGTTGCTCGGCGTTGCCCGCGACGCCTCCGACGCGGACATCAAGAAGGCCTATCGCAAGCTGGCGATGGAGTACCATCCCGACCGCAACCGGGCGCCGGACGCCGAGGCGCACTTCAAGGAGTTCACCGAGGCTTACGAAGTATTGCGTGATCCGCAGAAGCGGGCGGCGTACGACCGGTACGGCAAGGCGGGCCTCAACGGCGGCCGGGGCGCGCCGGGAGGCTTCCATCATGTGGACCTCGCCGAGGCGCTCAGCATCTTCATGCGCGACTTCGGCGGCATGGGCGGGTTCGAGTCGATGTTCGGCGGGGGTGAGCGCCAGGCGGCGGGCGACGGCCGACGCGGCCAGGACATGCGGGTGACCGTGCGGCTCACGCTCGAGGAGGTAGCCAGGGGCGCCAAGCGGGCCGTCAAGCTCAAGACGCTCGATCGTTGCGGCAACTGCAACGGGACCGGCGCCCGGAAGGGCAGCAAGCCGAAGCGTTGCCACACCTGTGCCGGCGCCGGGGAGGTTCGGCGTGAGGCGCGCAGCGTGTTCGGGCAGTTCGTGTCCGTGAGCCCGTGTCCCACGTGTGGCGGCGAGGGCGAGGTCATCACCGACGGGTGCGAGGTGTGCCGCGGCGACGGGCGAGTGCGGGCCGACCGATCGGTGACGGTGGAAATTCCGCCGGGCGTCTCATCGAACAACTACATCACGCTGCGCGGCCAGGGGCCGGCCGGGGTGCGCGGCGGTCCGGCGGGCGACCTCATCGTGATGCTCGAAGTGAAGGACGACGAGCGCTTCGAGCGCCAGGGCGACGACTTGCTGGTCGAGCTGCCGGTGTCCTTTTCACAGGCGGCCCTGGGCGCAGAGTTCCGGGTACCGACCGCGACCGAGGAGGCCGTGGTGTCCGTGCCCGCCGGGACGCAGTCGGGTAGCGTCATGCGCCTCAAGGGCAGGGGATTGCCCCGGCTGGGGCAGAGTGGCACCGGCGATCTCCATGTGCGGGTGCATGTGTGGACGCCCGACGGCCTGACCGACGAGCAGGGCCGCCTGTTCCGCGAACTGGCGGCGCTCGAAGGAGAGCCGCCAAGCCGTTCGGGCGGACTCTGGTCGAAGATCAAGGAGGTACTGGGCGCATGAGCTGGATTGCGCTCGAGGTCAACACGACGCCGGAATCGCGCAGCCGACTTGGGGCCTGGCTGGTGGAACAGACGGGCCAGGCCATCGAGGAGCGCGATGACGGCACGCTCGTGGCCTATGCCGGTACCACGGAGGCGGCTGGCATGCTCGATCGTGCCTTGCGTGGCTATGCCGAGTCGCCGGTGACGGTAGTGCATCGGGTTGTGCCCGAGGTGGACTGGAGCACGTCATGGCGCGACGGCATCATCGTGCGCCACTTCGGGCGGCTCACCCTGTCGCCCACCTGGCTCGCCGAGTCGGCTGGTGGTGGGCCGCGTGTCATCCTCGATCCGGAAACGGCCTTCGGCAGCGGGGAGCACGGCTCGACGCGCGCCGCCCTCACGCTCCTCGATCGCCACGTGGCGCCCAAGGATCGCGTGCTCGATCTCGGCAGCGGCAGCGGCATCCTCAGCATCGCCGCGGTCAAGCTCGGTGCGGCGTGGGCCGTTGGCGTGGAAGTGGACGAGGAATCGATTCCGGTCGCCGAGCGGAACGCCGAGTACAACGGCGTCACCGACCAGGTGCAGTTCATTCACGGCGATGCGGCCGACGTGGCGCCCCTGTTCGCGCCGGTCGACCTGGTGCTGTCCAATATCCTGCGGGTAGTCAACGTGGCGCTGCTGCCCGAGGTCGTCGCGTCGCTTCGGCCCGGTGGTATCGCGATCTTTTCCGGCATGGAAGAACCCGAGGAGCCACTGTTTCTCCCTGAGCTTGCCGCCGCCGGATTCAGCGTCGTGGACGAAGCGCGCGACGCCGGTTGGTGGGCGGTCGCCGCCCGGCGCTGAGTGGCCCTGCTGCTTGTGCCTCCGGGCGTTGCCGTCGCCGGCGCCACGGTGCTCCTCGACGATGATGAACAGCATCACCTGAAGGTGCGGCGCGTGGCCGCCGGTGCCGCCGTGGAGTTCACCGACGGAGCCGGCCTGCGGGGAGCCGGGACACTGGTGGCGCGGGGCCGCGATCTCGCCCTCGAGATCGGCGCGCTCGAACCGGTGCCGCCGCCCGCGCCGCTGGTGCTCGGCGTGGGCGCCGGCGATCGCGATCGCTTCAGCTGGCTGGTGGAGAAGGCCACTGAGCTCGGTGTCACCGAGCTGATCCCACTCGACACCGAGCGAACCCGGGGCGTGACGACCGGGCTTCGCCCTGGGCAACTCGACAAGCTGCGCCGCCGCGCTCGTGAAGTGCTGAAACAATGTGGCGGCGCCTGGGTGCCGGTGCTGCGCGACCCGCAACCGCTCGAGGTATTCCTGCGCCGAACCGACGCGGGCGCGCGCTGGGTGCTGGATGCCGGCGGTGGTGCGCCCCCGGCCATCGACCCCGCGCTGCCGGCCTGTGCCTTAATCGGGCCGGAAGGCGGGCTGAGCGACGCCGAGCGGTCCGCGGCGCTGGCGCAGGGCTTCACGCCGGTGTCGGCCGGGCCACTGACCCTGCGATTCGAGACCGCGGCCGTCGCGGCAGCAGTACTGATCCAGGCGTCCCGCCAGGCCTGACCGATTCCGGAGTTCACCATGCCCGACTGCATCTTCTGTCGCGTCGCCAGCGGCGACATCCCCGCCGGCATCGTCGAGCGGACCAGCGAGATGGTCGCCTTCCGCGACATCCAGCCCCAGGCGCCGACTCATGTTTTGGTCATTCCGGTGCAACATGTCGGGGCGGTGCGTGACGCCGCCGGACCCGAGGGTGAAGCGCTGCTGGGCCGCATGCTGGCGTTCACCGCGAAGGTGGCCACGAGCCTCGGGCTGGATGAAGGGGGCTACCGCATCGTGACCAACACTGGTGACGATGGCGGCCAGAGTGTGCATCACCTGCACCTGCACCTGCTTGGCGGCCGGCAGCTGCACTGGCCGCCGGGATAGGCGCCGTTCGCTTGTCTCCCGTTCCGACCTCGGCTAGACTCCCGACATTCCTTCCATGCCTGATCTCCTCGAGCGGGTCCAGTCCGCCATGACCGCCTCGCGCAAGGCGCAGTCGAAGGACCGCACGCTGGTGCTTGGCACCGTCCTGTCCAACCTCAAGAATCGCGAGATCGAGCTGGGCCGCGCCCTCACCGACGCCGATGCCGTCGAGGTGCTGCGGAAGGGCGTGAAGACCCGCCGCGAATCGATCGAGCAGTATGACAAGGCGGGACGACTGGACCTCTCGGCCGTCGAGAAGTTCCAGGTCGGTGTGATTGAGGAGTTTCTCCCCGCCGACATCGACCCGGAGGAGATTCGCGTGGCGGTGCGGGCCGCGATCGCCACGGGCGCCACCGACATCGGCAAGGTGATGGCGCAGGTGATGCCGGCCTTCCGCGGCAAGGCCGACGGCAAGGTGATCAACCAGATCGTACGCGAGGAGCTGCAGCGCGCGTGAGCCACTCGCAGGTGCAGTCAGCCATCGACGGGGTGCCCAGCCGGCCAGCGGCGGGCACCCCGTTGTGCTTGCCCGGAGCTGCCATCGATGCGGCACTGGCCGACCTGGAGTTCGCTGAGGTGCTCGGCGCGGTGGCGGGCCATGCTGCGGGTGCCCTCGGTGCGGCCCGGGTGCGCGACCGCCGCCCCACCGCGTCCCTCGACTGGATACGGGAAGAACTGGCGCTGGTCGGTGAGGTCGCGGCGGTGTTCCGCCGGGGTGACAAGCTCGTGGCCGAGCCGGTGCCCGACCTGGGGCGCGCGCTCGCGCGCCTGCGCATCGAGGGGTCGGTGCTCGAGCTGCCAGAGCTGCGTGACCTGCGGGTCGTCCTCAGTGCGGCGCGCCTGGTGGATGCGGAGCTGAGGCGAGTCGCCGATCAGGCGCCGCGCGCCGCGGCGCTCGCGGTACCGCTGCCCGACCGGGCGATCGACCGCCGGCTCGAGCTGTCGGTGGGCGATGACGGGGAACTGCTCGACACGGCGAGCCCCGCGCTCGCGGCGGCGCGCCGGGAGATCCAGGCGGCCCGGCAGCGACTGGTGCGGAAGCTGGAGGGAATTCTTCGCGGGCTCGATGCCCAGGCGACGATCAAGGATGCCGGCGTCACCGTGCGGGGCGGTCGCTATGTGATTCCGCTGCGCCGCGACTCGCGCTCGCGTCCCGGCGGCATCGTGCACGACGAATCGGCCAGCGCCGGCACCCTCTTCGTGGAGCCATCCGAGGCGGTGGAGCTGGGCAACGCCTACCGCGAGGCGCAGGCGGAGGAAGAGCGCGAGGTGCTGCGGGTGCTGCGCGAGCTCACCGCCATCCTGCGGCCGGCACGCGACGTCCTGACGGCTGCGCTCGAGATGTGCATCCAGGTTGACGACCTCGTGGCCCGCGCGCGCTACGCAGTGGCGGTGCGGGGTGAGGTGCCGGAGATGACGGAGCCGGGCGGCCCGCTGCAGCTGCTCGACGCGCGGCACCCCCTCCTGCTCGCGCGCGGCGTGGTCGTGATTCCGTTCTCGCTCGAGATGCACGGGGGCGAGCGCACGCTGCTGATCAGCGGCCCGAACACCGGCGGCAAGACCGTCATGCTCAAGACCACGGCGCTGGTGGCGCTGCTGGCGCAGAGCGGCATCGTGCCGCCCGCCGGTCGCGGCACCGCGGTGCCGGTGTTCACCCAGGTGTTCACCGACATCGGCGACCGGCAGTCGCTGGCCGAGAGCCTCTCCACCTTCAGCGGTCACCTCGCCTCGCTGCGCACCATGCTTGCGAAGGCCGACATCGGAACGCTGATCCTGCTCGATGAAGTGGGCAGTGGCACCGACCCCGCCGAGGGCGCCGCACTCGCGGCGGCGGTGCTCCTCGAGCTCACGCGTCGCGGCGCGCTCACCCTGGCGACGACGCATCTCGGTGCCCTCAAGTCGCTGGCCGCCGAGGCACCGGGGATCGTGAACGGCTCACTCCAGTTCGACACCGAGACGCTGAGCCCGACCTATCGGTTCCGCAAGGGCGTTCCCGGCCGGTCGTATGGGTTGTCGATTGCCAGGAAGCTCGGGCTCGACGCCACGGTGCTGGCGGACGCGGAGAGTCGTGTGTCCGACGAAGTGCGCCGGCTCGACAGCCTGCTGGCCCGGGCGGAGGAGCGCGAAGGCGAACTGGAGCGGCGTACGGCGGCGATGACCGAGCTCGAGTCGGTGGTCGAGGCGCTGCAGGCAAGCCTCGGTGTGCAGGCGGAGAGCCAGGCGGTGCGCGCGAAGGAACTGTCGGCCCGCGAGAAGGACGCCGACCGGCGGGCACGCACGGAGGCGAAGCGCTACCTGCTGGATGCGCGCAAGGAAGTCGAGTCGGCCATTGCCGCGGCGCGCGCCTCGGCTGACGACGAATCGGCGCGGGCCGCGCGCCGCGCGCTCGAAGAGGCCGCGGCGTCGTTGCAGCGGGCGGAGGATGCCGCCCCGGTTGCGGCGGGAGGCGCATCAGCCTCCGTGCTCTCGGCGGGGCAGCGGGTGCGCCTTGCGACGGGGCCCACCGGCGACGTGCTGGAGATTCGCCCGGATGGCAAGCTGGTGGTGGCGGTGGGCTCCATGCGCATGGTGGCCGATCCGGACGGTGTGCAGGTGCTCGGCCGGCGCGAGGAACGGCGCGACCGCGCGTCGCAGTCCTCCGGCGATGCCCCCAGTCACGCTGCCGAGGTCGAGGTGGACTTGCGGGGGATGACCGGCGACGAGGCAGAGGGCGCCACCCTGGCCGCGGTGGATTCCGCGGTGCTGGCGGAGTTGCCCTTTCTGCGCATCATTCATGGCATGGGAACCGGTGTGGTGCGGGAGCGGGTACGTCGGGTGCTGCAGCGCGACCGGCGGGTGGCGAAGTTCGACTTCGCTCCCCGGCAGCAGGGCGGTACCGGTGTCACCATCGCGGAGTTCTCGCCGTGAGCCTCATTCCCGACGACATCATCGAACAGGTGAAGGATGCCACCGACATCCTCGCCCTGGTGGGCGAGTCGGTGGACCTGAAGCGCACCGGGAGCGACTGGCGAGGCTGCTGCCCCTTTCACGGCGGCACCCACCGCAACTTCGCCGTGATCCCCCGGAAGGGTCTCTTCTACTGCTACGTCTGCCATGAGGCAGGCGATGTCTTTTCCTACATGATCAAGCGCTTCGGGATGGACTACCCGACGGCGGTGCGCGAACTTGCCCGGAAGGCGGGCATCGTGGTGCCGGAGAAGCAGCAGCGTATCGGGCCCGATCCCAATGAGCCGCTCTACGGCGCGGTGGCGAGCGCGGCGGAGTGGTTTGCCCATCGTCTCCTCGAGTCGGCGGATGCGGGCGGCGCTCGCGCCTACCTGGAGAAGCGCGACATTGCCCTCGAGGTCGCGGCACCGCATGGACTGGGTTACGCGCCGTCCGGCAACGCATTCATGGACGCGATGCGCGGTCTTGGCATCAAGGACCAGGTGCTCGTCGAGTCGGGCCTGGCGGTGCAACGGGATGACGGCCGGGTACATGCCCGCTTCCGTGACCGGCTGCTCTTCCCGATTCACGATATCCGGGGACGCGCGGTGGGGTTCGGTGGCCGGCTGCTTGGACCCGGTGAGCCGAAGTACCTCAACTCGCCGGAAACGCCGATCTTCCACAAGGGCCGGCAACTGTACAACCTGCACCACGCGAAGCAGGCCATCCGGCAGGAGCAGGTGGTGATCGTGGTGGAGGGATACTTCGATGTGCTCCGCCTGGTGCTTGCCGGCATCGACCACGTCGTGGCCCCGCTCGGCACGGCGCTGACCCCGGAGCAGGCGGCGCTGCTCAAGCGCGTGGCGCCGGCCGCCATCCTCCTCTACGACAGCGACTCGGCGGGCCTGCGGGCCACCTTCCGGGCCGGCGACGAGCTCCTGCGGCATGGCGCTCGGGTGCGCGTCGCCACGCTCCCGCCGGGCGAGGACCCCGATAGCATTGTGCAGAAGGGCGGTGCCGCGGCGCTTGCCCCCATCCTGCGCGACGCCATCGACGTGCTCGAGCGAAAGGTCCTCGAGCTGGACCGGCGCGGCTGGTTCCGGGATGTCGAGCACCGCCGGGAGGCCCTCGACAAGCTGCTGCCCACCGTGCGCGCTGCCAGCGACCCGATCACGCGCGAGCTGTACCTTGCCCTGGTGGCGGAGCGGTCAGGGGTCAGCCGGGATGTGCTGGAGCGCGAACTGGCCTCGGGGCCGACCCCGGTCACCCACGTGCCGGTCGAGGCGGCGCCGCCGCGCGAGCAGCAACCCCGCCTCCGGAAGCGCGGCAATACAGGAGAGCGGACCCTTCTTCGCCTCCTGCTTGCGCACCCCGACCTGGTGGCACGCGCGCGATCGGAGGTGCAGCTCGAATGGCTGCGCGACCCGCTTGTCATTGAAGTGTTCAGCACGTTGCTGGCTGGCGCGCCGGTGGCGGAGCTGTTTCAGCAGTTGAGTGCCGACGCGGCGAGCCTCACCCAGGAATTGCTGAACCTCGAGGACACGGCGGGGCTCGACGCCGATGCGACCTACGCCGAGGTGCTGCTCGATCTCGAGGCACGACCGTTCCTCGCCGCGTATCACGCACTCCGGGGGTCCCGGGCCGACGATGAGGCGGGCGCCGAGGCGCTGGAGTCGCGCCGGCTGGTGTTGAAGCGGGAGCTCGCCGCCAAGTACCCGAAGCAGTGGAAGCAGTACATCATGCGTACCAGGACGACGGGCAGGACCGGCCCGCGTCCGCCAAGGAGATCGAATGCACCCTGACCTGGAAAAGCTCCTGGACCTCCAGTCCAAGGACCTCGCCCTCAAGGCGGTGGACACCAAGCTCGTGGACGTGCTGGCCGCCGAAATAGCGCTCGACGAACGCCTCACGCGCGCCACCCGGGAGGTCGAGTCGTCCACCCGCGCCGCCGCCGAGACGGCCACCCGCCGGGACGAACTGATGCGGCGAGTCGAGGAGTACAAGCTGCAGCAGCAGCGCCGGCAGCAGCGGCTTGACCAGGTGAAGAACATGAAGGAAGCCAACGCGGTGACGGCCGAGATCGACCTGGGCCGCCAGGTGCTGGCACGCGAGGAAGGGGAATGGCTGCAGGTGGCGGAGGAACTGGGCCGGCTCGACACGAAACAGGCGGCGGCGGAGCAGGGGCTCGCCGAGGCCCGGGCCGCCCAGGAAGGGGAGCGCGGCGACCTGCGCGCCCGCCGGGCGGAGCCGGAGGTGGAGCGGGGGGTGGCCTTCGCCGCCCGGAGCGAGAGCGCGGCGCGGCTGGAGCGGCCGCTCCGTACGCGCTACGATCGGCTGCACAACTCGAAATCGGCGAACGCATTGGTGCCGCTCAGCGGTTTCTCGTGCAGCGTGTGTTTCACCGCCGTGCCCATCAGCCGGCGGGCCCACATTCGGGAGCGGCTCCTGATCGACGGGTGCGAGGTCTGTGGCGCCATCCTCTACCTGCCGGCTCCGGTCGAAGGAACGGCATGACGGCAGTCGGGACCGGAGCCACGGCGACGCCGCAGCTCGCGGCACGGTGGGTGGTGGCTGCCCCGCCGGCGCCCGAGCTCGTGTCGGCGCTCGCCGGTGCCACGAACCTGCCGCGACCGCTGGCTGCGCTCCTGGTACAGCGAGGCTTCGCCACCGTTGATGCCGCGCGGAACTTCCTCCGGCCTTCGCTCGACCAGCTCACCGATCCACTGCGGCTCAAGGACATGGACCGGGCCGTCGAGGCCATCGTGGCCGCCGTGAAAGCCGGGACCGTCATTGCAGTCAACGGCGACTATGACGTGGACGGGCAGACCTCCACCGCGATCCTGGTCCGCGCGCTGCGCCAGGCCGGCGCCACGGTAGTGCCGTTCATTCCGCACCGCCTGCGCGACGGCTACGACTTCGGTCCGGCCGGACTCGCGGCGGCGGAAGCGGCAGGGGCGGGACTGATCATTACCTGTGACAGTGGCATCAACGCGCATGAGACGGTGCGGCAGGCTGAGGCGCGAGGCATCCGGGTGGTCATCACCGACCATCACCTTCCGGGTCCGGAGCTTCCCCCCGCCACGGCAGTGGTCAATCCGCAGCGGCCCGACGACGACTCTGGGCTGGGTGTTCTGTGCGGCGCGGGCATCGCGTGGATGCTGGTCCGCGCGCTGGCACCGCGACTCGGCCTCCCTGAACATTTCCCGCTCCACCTCCTCGACCTGGTGGCGCTCGCAACGGTGGCCGACGTCGTGCCGCTCGTGGGCGAGAACCGCATCATCGTCCGGCATGGACTCCGGCTCATGGCCGAGACGCGGTGGGCCGGCCTCCGTGCGCTGCTGCACACCACCAAGCTCCTGGGCAAGGAACTCCGGGCGGGGCAGATGGGCTTCATCGTGGGCCCGCGGCTCAACGCCGCCGGTCGGGTTGGCGAGCCGATGGAAGGGCTTCGCCTGCTGCTGACGGACGATTCGCAGGAAGCGGCCGCCATTGCGGCGCGCCTCGAGGTGCTCAATACCGAGCGGCAGGCGCTGGACCAGCAGATGCTCGAGGAAGCGTTGACGCAGGTGGAGGAGCAGGGGGGCACGCAGGCATCGGGTCTGGTCCTGGCCGGCGACGCGTGGCACCCCGGCGTGGTCGGCATCGTGGCGTCGCGCGTGGTCGAGCGCTTCGGGCGACCCACGTTCCTCGTGGCGTTCGACGGCGACACGGGCCGTGCGAGCGGGCGGAGTATTTCCCGGTTCGACCTGCACTCGGCCTTGGTGCACTGCAGCGACCTGCTGGAGCGATTCGGCGGGCATCACATGGCGGCCGGCCTCACCATCCGGCGCGACCGGCTCGGCGCGTTCCGCGAGCGCTTCAACGGACTAGTGGCGGACCAGCTGTCCCCGGAGGAACTCGGGCCGGAGCAGCGCGTCGACATAGAGCTTCCATTGCGCGAGGCCACCGATGAGCTCGAGCGGCTGGGCCGTTACCTCGAACCGACTGGTGCCGGAAACCCGGGCCCCGTCTTTGGCGTGCGGGGCGTGCACTTCGGCCAGAAGCGACGGGTCGGGAACGGTCACTTGAAGGGAATTCTCGAAGACGGAACGGCGCGGCTTGCGTGCATCGGCTTCAGCTGGGCTGACCGGGTGCCGTGGCTCGGCGAGGCACCGGTGGACGTGGCGTTCCGGCTGGAAAGCGATGACTGGAACGGGTCCCCGTCGCTGCAGGCCAAGCTGGTATCCGTTACGCCGTCGGAGTCGCGCCCCTGAGGATCATTGCGGGCCGCTTCGGCGGTCGCCGCCTCAGCGCACCCGCTGACCCGCGGGTACGGCCTACCGCCGACCGGGTGCGCGAGGCGTGGATGAGCATCCTGTCCGACGCGCTGCCGGGTGCCCGGGTGCTCGACCTCTTTGCCGGCAGCGGTGCCCTCGGTCTGGAGGCCCTGTCGCGCGGTGCCGCGTCGATTGATTTCGTGGACATCGGGCCGCGCTCCATCGCAGCGCTCAAGGACAACATCGCCGCGCTCGGGGTGGGCGACGTGGCCCGGGTCCATCGCGCCGACGCGCTGCGTTTTGCCGCGCGGCTTGCGCCCATGTCGTACGACGTCGCCTTTGCCGACCCTCCCTACACCATCGACACGGCAGCGACGGCACTCGTGCGGTCCTTCCGCGACACGCCCTTCGCGCGCATCCTGACGGTGGAGCATGCGGCGAGCACCGATCCGGGCGGCGACCAGGCCCGGCGCTACGGCGACACGACCATTACCTTCTGCTACGCCCCATGACACGTCTCGCGATCTACCCCGGCTCGTTCGACCCGCCCACGCGTGGCCACGAGGACCTGGCCCGCCGCAGCCTGGCGCTCTGCGACCGGCTGATCGTGGCGGTGGCGACCAATTCCTCGAAGCAGCCGCTCTTCAGCGTGGAGGAGCGGCTGGACCTCCTGCGGACGGCGGTGGGCAGCGATCCGCGGATCACCTTCGAGCGCTTCGACGGCCTCCTCGCCGACTTCGCCCGGACATCGGGTGCCCACCTCGTGGTGCGGGGCCTGCGGGCGGTCAGCGATTTCGAGTATGAATTCCAGATGGCCCTCATGAACCGCCAGCTCTTCCCCCAGCTGGAGACGATCTTCCTGGTGCCGTCCGTCGATCTCACGTACATGAGCTCGAGTCTGGTGCGCGAGGTGGCGCGGCACGGTGGCGATGTGAGTGCCCTGGTGCATCCCTCCGTCGCCGAGGCGCTGCGCCGTCGGTTTACCCGGCCCGGGTCGCTGTCGGGGGCCTGACCCTCCCGCAGTCCCGTTTCCGTGTTCATATTGACCCGTCCGCTTGGTGGGTGGCGGAATTCCCCGGAGATGCCATGGGCCTGTCAGACGCCAAGAGCGCCAGCGGTGTGATGATCGTGCGGGTGGAGGGACAGCTTGTGGTGGGAAACCGCACCGAGCTCAAGGACCACCTGCAGCGCCTGCTCGAGCAGGGCGAGCGCCGCTTCCTCATCGACTTCGCCCAGACCGGCTATATCGATTCCTCCGGGCTGGGCGCCCTGGTGGCGCTGGCGCGCAAGGTGCGCGAGGAGGGCGGCGACCTCCGGCTGTCGGGGCTCAATGAGGACCTGCGCTCGCTCTTCGAGCTGACCAAGCTCGACACGCTCTTCGCGATCAGCGACACCCCCGACCAGGCACTCGCCACCTTCTGATCATGACCGTCCCGCACACTCATCCGCTTCGGCTCTGCGTACGGCGCACGCCGGTACCGGGCGAGGTGCGCGCGGTGCAGCGGGTCGCGCTGCGGGTGCCGAGCGATGTCGACTGCATCGAGGAGGTGGTGGCGGTCCTGACCCGGCACTGCCTGTCGGGGGCGGAAGCGTCGTCCCACGTCCAGTTCCGGCTGCAGGTGGCGCTCTCCGACGCGCTGGCAAACGCCATCGTCCGGGGCAACCGCGAGGACGCGGATAAACAGGTGTATGTCCAGGTCGACCTGCATCCCGATGCAGTCAATATCCAGGTCACTGATGAGGGCGACGGCTTCGATCATGCGAGCGTGGCCGGGGCGCTCGACCCCGGGGCGCTCGACCTACCGAGCGGCCGCGGACTGTTCCTGATCCGGCACCTGGTGGACGACGTCCATTTCAACACCCAAGGCAACTCCATCTGCATGACGCTGCGCCGCCGGTAGGGCGGCTCGACGACGTCCTCGAGGGGCTGTCGCGCCTCTCCGGATTGCGGGTGCGTGTCTGGCGAAACGATGGGCAGTGCCTGCGATGCGTCGCAGGCCCACTGGCATCGTGGACGCTGGTCGTGCCCGCCGCCGCTGGTGCGTGCGCCACGCCCGGGGGCGCGGCGTGGCTCGTGCCCGCGCGCTGGGTGCCGAACGACTGGATCGAGCTGGCCGGTGCCGCCCCAGCCGAGCTCGAGGCGGCGGGCGCAGCACTCCTGCCGGCGATCTCTGCGCTGCTGGAGAGCGACAGCTACCGCCTCCGGGTGGGCCAGGAACTGGCCGGCCGCTACGAGGAGATCGACCTCCTCTACACCATCACCGAGATCCTGGGCAGCACGGTGCGCCTCGATGAGGCGGCGCAGGTCATCGTCCGCGAGGTGGCCGCGGTCGTGGGGGCGCGTCGCGCGTCGATCATGGTGCACGATGCCTCCCATGGCCGACTGCGTACCGTCGCGGCGCGCGGCTTCACCGCGGACGACGAGTTCTTCGTCGAGGTGGACGATCCCCACTCGGTTGCCGCGCGCGTCTTCCGGGAGCGCCGCGTGGTGGTGCACGACCCGAGCGTCTCGCCCCCGGCCGACCCCGCCAGCGACCGGGCCTATCGCGGGCAGGCCTACCTGAGCGTCCCCATCTGCCATGCGTCACAGGGGGGACCACTCCGATGCATCGGCGTGATCAACCTCACCGATCGCACCGGCGGCGACCGCTTCACCCCCGGCGATTGCAAGCTCCTCACCGCCATTGCCAGCCAGGTGGGTGCCGCGATCGAGAACGTCCGGTTGGCGGAGCGCGACCGGCAGCAGCAGCGAGTACGACGGGAGCTGGAGCTGGCCCACGATCTCCAGATGCGCCTGCTGCCCTCGCCGTCGGTGCTCTACGGTGAGGCCCAGGTCGCGGCCCGCTGCATGCCGGTCGATTCCGTCGGCGGCGACTTCTACACCTTCAGCCGGCTGGGCCACGGGCGCGTCGCCGTCATGCTCGGCGACGTGTCGTCCCATGGCTTCGGGGCCGCCCTGGTCATGGCGCTGGTGCTGTCGGCGGCGGGCATCCACGTGGAGACCATCGGCAGCCCGGAGGCCACGCTCGACGCGCTCCTCAACAGCGTGGGCGACGAACTCCGCTCGGCGGAGATGTACTTCACGGTGTTCTATGGCGTGCTGGACCGCCACGCCGGCACGCTTCGCTACGCGAGCGCCGGCCATCCCCATGCGTTTCGCATTCCCCGGCAGGGAGAACCAGAGCGGCTCCTCGCCACCAGCCCACCGGTCGGGCTCGCGGTGCAGGGGGTGAGCGAGGCGCGCCAGGTATCCTGGGATACGGCGGGCGACCTGCTCTGTCTCTGGACCGACGGCCTGGTGGACGCCACGAATGCGGAGGGAGAGCGCTACGGCGACGCCCGGTTGCTGGACGCGCTGGTGAGCCGGCGGGGGCTGCCGGTCGAGGAGATCCTGGCGGGCGCACTCGCCGAGGCCGCCGCGTGGACGACGACGGCCACCGACGACCATACGCTGCTCGTCATGCGGCTCTGAAGAGTGCCGGTGCCGCGGCGCCGCTTTGGCCAGCACTTCCTCTCTGATCCTCGCCTGCTTGCGCGCATCGCCGACGCGGTGGGCGCCACCCGAAACGACACCGTGCTCGAGATCGGCCCCGGTCCGGGCGGGCTGACCGCGGCGCTGCTCGAGCGCGCCGGGCGCGTGGTGGCCATTGAAAAGGACCGGGACCTCGCAGCACGGTTGCGCCAGCAGCTGCCAGCCCTCGAACTCGTTGAGGGCGATGCCCTCGATGCCGACTGGCACGCGCTCGGCGGGCCCGACGCGCTCATCG
This sequence comes from Gemmatimonadota bacterium, assembly GCA_031402225.1. Lineage (GTDB taxonomy): Bacteria > Gemmatimonadota > Gemmatimonadetes > Gemmatimonadales > GWC2-71-9 > JAGGAG01. The sequence continues at coordinate 22,847 of JANNSD010000006.1, forward strand.
CCGGGAACATTCCCTACAACATCACGTCACCGCTCCTCGACAAGGCGCTCACCCCGCCGCGGCCCCGCCGCGTCGTGTTCCTGGTGCAGAAGGAAGTGGCCGACCGGGTGAGCGCGCCGCCGGGCAGCGATGCCTACGGCGCGCTGTCGGTTGGGGTCCAGGCGGTCGCGATCAGCGAGCGACTCTTCACGGTGCCGGCCGGTGCGTTCATGCCGCGTCCCAAGGTGGATTCCGCGGTGCTTCGTCTCACGCCGCTCGCCACCCCGCTGGTACCAGATGGCCTTATCGGCACCTTCCGGCGAGTGGTGGTCGGGCTCTTCGGGTTCCGCCGCAAGCAGGTTGCCCGGGGCCTGCGCGAGCTGACCGGCTGCGCCCCCGAGCGCGCGCTGGCCCTGCTGGCGGAGGCGCAGATCGAACCGGCCCTGAGGCCGGAGGTGCTCGATCCGGCCGCCTTCTACCGCCTGACCCAGGCACTCGTTGACGGCGGATGGTCTCCCGGGGCAGATTTGTGAATCATTTCACATAAGCTGCCCATGCGTAAAGTTGCCGACAGCACCGTGCGCCGCCTGTCGCTGTATCTGCGCTTTCTGGATGAATTTGAGGGGCAGGGGGTCGAGACGGTCAGTTCCGAGGCGCTGGCCCAGCGGGGCGGCACTACCTCCGCGCAAGTGCGCAAGGATCTTTCGTTTTTCGGGTCGTTCGGCAAGCGCGGGCTCGGCTACTTCGTACCGGAACTGGCGGAGCGGCTTCGCCAGATCCTGGGGCTCGGGCGTCGCTACCAGGTTGCGATGATCGGCGCGGGCAAGATCGGCAGTGCGCTGGTGCAGTATCGCGGGTTCCAGCAGCGCGGCTTCGACATCGTCTGCATTTTCGACGTGGATCCGGCCAAGATCGGCACGCAGTGGAACGGACTGACGGTGCGATCGATCGACGACCTCGACCGCGACCTGCGGGCCCAGCCAGTGGACATGGCGGTGCTGGTTACCCCCGCGGAGGCGGCCCAGGCGGTGACGGACCGGCTCGTGGCACTCGGCGTCAAGGCCATCCTCAACTTCGCGCCGGCTCGGCTCAGTGTGCCGGACGATGTGGTGGTGAAGACGGTCAACCTGGCGCTGGAGCTCGAGACCCTGAGCTACGCGCTCACAAACCGGGAGACGGGAGACGGCAGACGGTAGACGGATCGAGGTCTGGGTAGCGTCTCCCGTCTTCCGTCTCCCGTTTACACTTCACCCATGTCCGTCCACGTCACTTCCGAAATTGGCGCCCTCGAGGCGGTGCTGGTGCACACGCCGGGCCCCGAGCTCGGGGCGGTGACCCCGCAGAACCGCGCCGCTTTCCTGTACGACGACATCATTGCCCTGGATGTGGCACAGCGGGAGCACCGCCAGTTCGTGAGCGTTCTTCGACGCTTCGCACAGGTATATCAGGTCCGCGACCTGCTCACCGAAATGCTGCATAACGACGAGGCGCGCGAGTTCCTCATCACCCGCGCGCTCGACGTGGTGCCGTCCAATGCCCTGGCCCGTGAACTGACCGAGCTGCCCGCGGTGGAGATGGTGCGGCGCATCATCGAGGGCACCGAGGGCGAGGCCGGTCCGCTCGCGCGCGCGTTGAACGACACGGCGTTCGCCCTGCCACCGCTGCCGAACCTCTTCTTCCCGCGCGACATCGGCATGGTGATCGGCCGCCACGGCGTGGTGGGCGCCATGCGCTACGACGTGCGCTGGACGGAGGAGCTGCTGATCCGGGCGCTGTTCCAGTTCCATCCCGCGCTGGCCAACGACGGGCTGCTCTTCGATGGATCAGACGAACGACGCGCGCGCTATACCCTGGAGGGTGGCGACGTCCACGTACTGCGGCAGGACCTCCTCGTCGTGGGCTTCAGCGAGCGCACCTCCGCCGCCGCACTCGACCTGCTCTGCGAGGCGATCTTTTCGCGGGGCAGTGTCACGGACATCCTGGTGGTGGTCATGCCGCGGACCCCCACGGCCATTCACCTGGACATGCTCTTCTCCCAGCTCGACCGGGAGCTTTGCGCCATCTATCCGCCCTACTTCGTGGGGCCGGAGCGCCTCGCGGTGCTGCACCGGCGGAAGGGTGTCGACGGCGTGCGCGAGATGCCCGATTTCTTCAGCGCGCTGCGCGAGGTGGGCATGCCCCTCACGCCGGTCTTCTGCGGCGGTCGCCAGCGCACCAGCCAGGACCGCGAGCAATGGAGTTCGGCGTGCAACTTCCTCGCGGTGCGACCGGGCACGGTGATCGGCTACGTCCGCAACGAGGCGACCCTGGATGAACTGGTGCAGGCCGGCTTCCGCGCCGTATCGTCGGTCAGCTTCCTCGCCTTTGATGACTGGGCCGAGGCAAAGCATCGCACCGTCATTACCATCGATGGAGCCGAGCTGGCGCGTGGTGGTGGCGGCCCCCGCTGCATGACGCTCCCGCTGCGGAGGGCCTCAGTATGACCGGGCTGGCAATGGTGTCGGATCTCACGCTGGTCGATCGGGCACTGGCGCGACTGCGGGGCGGACCGGCGGCGGCCGCCGAACTCTGCGCCGAGGTGCTCGGTCTCATGGGGGCACCGCGGGCGGTGGCGGAGCGCGTGGCGGTGGCGGTGCTGGGAGCGGACCCGAGGGTGCGGCAGTTGCCTGATGGCCGGTGGGCCATGCTGGCCGAGGCGCAGGGGTCGCCCCACATCGAGGAGTGTGCCTTTGCCGTCATCGACCTGGAGACGACCGGCATGCGCGCGCGGGGCGATGACCGCATCACCGAGGTGGCGGTGGTGCTGGTGCACGGGGAGCGGCGCGAGGTGGTGTTCCAGAGCCTGGTGAACCCGGGCCGCCCGATTCCCTCGATGATCAGCATGGTCACCGGCATCACCAACGCCATGGTGGCGCATGCGCCTCCCTTCGAGGCGATCGCCGATGAACTGCTGGGTATCCTGGCGGGCCGCATTTTCGTGGCGCACAACGCCCGCTTCGACTGGGGCTTCCTCGATGCGTCGTTCCGCCGCACGCGCGGCCTTGCCCTCACCGGGCCACGGCTCTGCACCGTGCGTCTGGCGCGGCGCCTCCTGCGCGACGTGGGATCGTGCGGGCTGGACAACCTGACAGCGCACTTCGGGTTCGAGAACCCCGCCCGTCATCGCGCCGCCGGCGACGCCGATGTGACCGCCCAGCTGCTCGAGCGCCTCTTGTCGCTGGCGCGCGGGGAGGGGGCCCGGACGCTGACGGATGTGGAGCAGATCCAGTTGCGCCGGCGGCGCAAGGGGACGGGAGACGGGAGACGGGAAACGGGAGACGCTTCGTGGCGCTGACGCGTTCGTTCACGGTTGGCAACCTGAGATGCCACACGCTCGAGGCCGGTCTCCAGCGTCTCGACGGCGGCGCCATGTTCGGTGTTGTCCCCAAGCCACTCTGGGAAAAGCAGATTGCTCCGGATGAACGGAACCGCATTCCACTCGCGATGCGCTGCCTGCTGGTCGAGCATCCCGATGGGCTGGTCCTCCTCGACACCGGTGCCGGCAACAAGGACGATGCCAAGTTCCGGAACATCTACGGCATCGAGAACACCGGGGTGCGGGGTGCCACCCAGCTGGAGGATGCGCTGGCCGAGGCGGGGTTCGCGCCAAGTGACGTGCGCGTGGTGATCAACACGCATCTCCACTTCGATCACGCGGGCGGCAACACGCTGCTCGGCGAAGCCGCAGGCGCCGATCATGCGGATCAGGCCGACGGCTTTGCCCCCGATCGCCCGGCGGTCGTCGCCACCGCGCCGCCGCGGCTCGCCTTTCCCAATGCCACCTATGTGGTACAGCGGGGCGACCTCGAGTTTGCCCGGCACACGAATGAGCGCACCCGTGCCAGCTACCTGCCGGGCAACTTCGAGCCGGTCGCGGAGGCGGGACGGTGGCGGTTGCTCGAGGGCGACGAGGAGGTGTTGCCGGGCATCTCCGTCCGGGTGACGCCGGGGCACGTGCCGTGGCATCAGGTCATTCTGGTAAGCAATGGCGGAGAGACCGCGGCGTTCGTCGGCGATCTTCTCGCCACCGCGGCCCATCTGCCCCTCCCGTACATCATGGGCTACGACCTGGAGCCGCTGCGCACCCTGGAGAGCAAGCGCGCCTTCCTAAGGGATGCAACGGCAGGAGGTTGGCGCATTGTCTTCGAGCATGACGCGAAGGTGGCGTGGGGCTGGCTGGTGCCGGACCGGAAGGGCCATTCGCTCAAGGATGTGCTCCTGTTGACCTGACCCCCAGCCACCGTTAGGTTTTCCGCAACTCAAAGCGGGGCCGATAGGTCCCCACCCCAAGCGGGCGCGCCACCGTGTCACGGCGCCCAGGCGAAGCGGGTCTTGATTCTGTCGAGAAGCGCCACCCGGAGCGGCGCTTCATCGACCGATTGAGACACCCGATCGTCGATCGGGTGTTTCTGTTTTCCAGAATGGGAGGTACTGCCACTGTCCACCAGTGATCGCGAGCGGCGGGTCCGCGTAAACCGGATGATCCGCATCAGCCCCGTGCGAGTCATCGACAATGACGGCGGCCAGCTGGGTGTGCTGACCATCGAAGAGGCACTGGCGATTGCGCAGGAGCGCGGTCTGGACCTGGTGGAAGTGGCGCCGACGGCGCGCCCCCCCGTGGTCAAGATCATGGACTACGGCAAGTTCAAGTTCGAGGAAGCCAAGGCGGCGCGGGCGGCGAAGAAGAAGCAGCACGTCATCCAGCTCAAGGAAGTGAAGTACCGCCCGGGCATCGAGGAGCACGATTTCGAGTTCAAGACCCGCCATGCGCGCGAGTTCCTGGCGGAGGGCAACAAGGTGAAGTGCACACTCATGTACCGGGGACGGCAGATCGCCCACCTGGAACTGGGCAAGGCGGTCCTCGATCGCGTGGCGGCGGCAGTCGCCGACATCGGCAAGGTGGAATCCGACGCGAAGCTCGAGGGACGCAACATGACGATGGTGCTGGCGCCGAAGTAGGTGTCAAACCAGGAAACCAGGAAAGAACGACGATGCCTAAAATGAAGAACCGGCGCGCCGCGACCAAGCGCTTCACCCGTACCGGTACGGGGAAGCTCAAGCGCTGGCATGCCAATCACAGCCACATCCTGACCAAGAAGACCCGCAAGCGGAAGAACAAGCTCAAGAAGGGCGACCTTGTGAGCTCCGCCGACTTCCGGCGCGTCAACCGCCTGCTTTTGGCCTAGGGAGACTACCATGCCACGCGTCAAGAATGGTGTCGCGCATCATGCGCGCAAGAAGAAGATCATGGAGGCCGCGAAGGGTGCCCGCGGCTCGCGCAGCAAGCTGTACAAGTCGGCGAAGGAGACGGTCGAGCGTGGCATGCGCTACGCCTACCGCGACCGCCGGAAGAAGAAGGGTGAGTTCCGCATGCTCTGGATCGCGCGCATCAATGCCGCCGCGCGCCTGCATGGCTTGAGCTACAGCCGGTTCATGGCGGGGCTCAAGGACGCGGGCGTGGAGATCAACCGGAAGGTGCTCGCCGACCTCGCCGTTCGCGACGCGGAAGCCTTTGGGAAGATCGCCGAGCTGGCGTCGAAGGCAGTGAAGGCGTAGGACGCACCCGCCGGGGTTTTCGGGCCGTTCGCCGGATCGGCGGACGGCCCTCTACTCATCCAGCCAGACCAACCACCATGGCTGACACCACCGGGTATCCGGAACTCGACTCCCTGCTGCCGCGCGTCGCGGCCCTCGCGAGTCTCGACCACGCCGCTCTCGAGCGCGAGGAAATCGCGCTCGTGGGCCGGAAGGCTGGCGAGATCACGGCGGCCCTGAAGACGCTGGCGACGCGCCCGCCCGACGAGCGGCGGGCGTTCGGCGCGGCCGTCAACGCGCTCAAGCTGCGCGCCGAGGCGGCCATCGCGACCCGGCGCGCGGAACTCGACCAGGTGCGCGCCAATGCCGAGCGGCGCTCCGTCGACCTCACCATGCCGGCGCGGCGCCGCTGGGTCGGTGCGGTCCATCCGGTCTCGGCGGTCATTGACGAGATCGCGGAGATCTTCCGGGGCCTGGGCTTCGCCATTGCCCTGGGGCCCGAGGTCGAAACCGACTGGTACAACTTCCTCGCCCTCAATTTCCCGGCCGATCACCCCGCGATGGACCTGCACGACACGCTCTACCTCGACCTGCCTCCCGCCGTCGGGGAACAGGGGGCCGGTCGCCTGCTGCTGCGCACGCACACGTCGCCCGTACAAATCCGCGTCATGCATGCCTCCGAGCCGCCGATCCGCGTGATCATGCCCGGCATGGTGTACCGCAGTGATGCCTTCGATCCGTCGCACGCCCCGGCGTTCGAGCAGGTCGAGGGGCTGGCCATCGATGAGGGTGTGTCGTTCGTCGACTTGAAGGCGACCCTGACTCATTTCGCGCGCCGATTCTTCTCCCCGTCGACTGCCGTGCGCTTCCGCCCCTCGTTCTTCCCCTTCACCGAGCCCTCGGCCGAGATGGACGTGGAGTGCCAGCTCTGTCACGGCTCGGGCTGCGGGGCGTGCAAGGGCACCGGCTGGATGGAAATCCTCGGCTGCGGCATGGTGCACCCGCGGGTGCTCGAGCAGGGTGGCATCGACCCGGAACGGTTCACCGGCTTCGCCTTCGGCATGGGCCCGGCACGCATCGCCATGCTGCGCCACGGCGTGCCTGACATCCGCCTGCTGTACGAGGGTGACATGCGCTTCCTGTCCCAGTTCACCCTCACCAGCTTGCCGGCGAGCGACGCACCGTGAACGTCTCCCGCCGCTGGCTCGAGCGCTTCCTGCGCCAGCCCCTCGACGCGCAGGACATCAGTGTCCGTCTGGCGGCTCAGGGAGCCGCCGTCGACGGGATCGAGCCGCTCAATGCCGGCCTGGGCGACATCAGGGTGGCGCTTGTCGAAGAGGTGCGTCAGCACCCGAATGCCGATCGCCTGCGGGTGTGCAGCGTGAATGACGGGGGCGCTGAACGCCGTCAGGTGGTGTGTGGCGCGCCCAATGTCACTGCCGGCCGGAAGTATCCCTTTGCCCCGGTGGGCGCGACCGTGCCGGTGGGGAAGGGTGGTGCCCCGATGCGCATCGAGCGAGCCAAGCTTCGGGGCGAGCTCTCCGAGGGCATGCTCTGCTCGGCGCGCGAGCTCGGCGTCGGCGTCGATGCCGACGGCCTCTGGGAACTCGATACCGCCGCCGCCCCGGGTACGCCGCTACTCGAGGCACTTCCGCTGGACGATGACCGGATCGTGGTCGATGTCACGCCCAACCGGCCCGACCTGCTGGGCCACAAGGGCATCGCGCGCGAGCTCGCGGCCTCCCTCAACCTGCCGTACCGCCTTCCGCCACTGGGCGGGGCAACCCTGGCGCCCGACGTGGCACCGGTACAGCGCGCCACCGGCGCACGCGAGGCGCTGACCGGTCCACTGCGCATCGCCATCGATGATCCGGAGGGCTGTGCGCGCTTCCATGCGGCGGTGGTGCGCGGCGTGAAGGTCGGTCCCTCGCCGGCCTGGCTCCGGCAGCCGCTGGAGGCCGTGGGCGTGCGCTCGATCAACAACATCGTGGACGCCACGAACTATGTCATGCTCGAGCTGGGCCAGCCGATGCATGCGTACGACCTCGCCACGCTCAAGGGCCCGGCCCTCGTGGCGCGCCGTGCCACGCCGGGCGAAACGTTGGTGACGCTCGATGGTGTCGAACGCGCGCTGGATGCCGAGACCACGGTGATCGCCGACGCCGCGCGCGTGGTGGGCATCGGCGGGATCATGGGCGGCGCCGAGACGGAGGTGCGCGACACCACGACCGACCTTGCCCTCGAGGCGGCATGGTTCGAGCCCGCCCGGATCCGCCGTGCGCGCCGCGCGCTCGGCTTGAGCACCGAGGCGAGCTACCGCTTCGAGCGGGGTGTGGATCGCTGGAACGGCACCGAGGCAATGCGCCGCTGCATCGAGATCATCCTGCTCACGGCGGGCGGCACGGTGGATGGCAGCCCCGTCGACCTGCATCCGGTGGCGGCGAATCCGCCCCGGATCTTCCTCCGCCTCGCGCGAGTGGGACAGGTGCTGGGCCTGGACCTTGGGCAGCATGAGGTCGAACGATGCCTGGTCGCGATCGGCGCCACCGTGGTGGCGAAGCCGGACGACGCGCGCCTCGCGGTCGACGTGCCCGGCTGGCGCCCCGATCTCACCGCGGAGATCGACCTGGTCGAGGAGGTCGCGCGCATGCACGGATACGACCGGGTGCCGACGGAGCTGCGACCCTTCAGGGTGGGGACGCTGCCCGACGCGCCCGCCGTCGCGGTAAAGGACCGCATCCGCCGTGGCCTGGTGACCGAAGGGCTGGCCGAAGTGGTGAGCCTGCCGTTCACCGCGGCCGACGGGGAGGCGAGCGTGGCACTGCTGAATCCCCTCGCCGACACGGGGGCCTCGCTGCGGCGTCGCCTGCTGCCCACCCTGGTGCGGCACGCGGAGCGGAACTGGAATAATCACGTGCGCGACGTGCGCCTGTTCGAGATCGGGACGGTCTTCGAGCGCGGAGCGCCGGGCCAGCGCCCGGTGGAGCAGCTGCGGTTGGGCCTGGTGCTGACCGGCGCCCGGGAGCCGGCACACTGGACCACCGATCCGGCGCCGGATGTGGACGCCTGGGACCTGAAGGGCCTGGCGGGAGTGGCCGCTGCTCTGGCGCATCCCGGTGCGACGTGGCACGTTGAAGGGGATCACTTCATGGCCCGTCTGAAGGATGGCCGGACGGTTGGATGGGCTGGTCGCCTCGACGCCGACACCCCACCCTGGGGCGGTGCCCTGTTCGGGGTCGAGATCGAGGTGACCGATGGGGCGCGCCCGCCGGTGCTGGTGGAAGCCCTCCCGACCACCCCGGCCGTGGAGCGCGATCTCTCCCTGGTGGTGCCGGACGGTGTCGCGTCGATCGCGGCAGCACAGGTAATCCGGGGGGCGGCGGGCGACCTGCTCGAGGCGGTGCGGGTCACGGCGGAGTACCGGGGCGCAGCCCTCGGCGAGGATCGCCGCAGCGTCACCTTCCGGCTGACGTTCCGGGCGCCCGATCGTACTCTGCGCGACGCCGACGTGGACGCCATCGAGGTACGGGTCCTGGGGGCGCTGGAGCGCGAGCTGGGGCTGGGGCGCCGTGGCACGTGAGGAGCGCAACGTGAGCGACAGTTACGAGCGGCCCGAGCGCCGCGCGCTGGCCGAGGTTGAGACACTGGTGCGGCACGCCACCGAGGAACTCACGGTGTGGCGGCGGCGGTGCCTTCGCGCCGAGGGCGAGCTGCAGGAGCTGCGCGCCCGTGTGCCCGGCGGCAAGGCGCCAGACCCGGTGCAGGCCCGCGCGCGGCTGGCCGAGCTGGAGCAGGAGAACGTGGTGCTGCAGCAGCGCCTGGCCGGCGTGCGAGAGAAGGTGACGGCACTGGCCAGCCGCTTGGCGTTCCTTGAACGAGGCATGGCGGAACCGGTATGAGCAAGCACGTCGTGCCGGTCACGATCGGCGGTGAGGTCTACACTGTCCGGTCGGAATTGCCGCCCGAGTACACCAGGGAGGTCGCGGCGTATCTCGATGCCGCGCTTTCGCGGGTGCATGCAACGCTTCCGGCGGTGGAACCGCACAAGGCGGCGATTCTCGCTGCCCTGGCGATCACCGATGAATTGTTCCAGTCCCGTCGTGGCGACCGGGAGTTCGCTGCGCGGCTCACTGCACTGGCCGACGAGATCGCCCCGTTGCTGCCGCCCGCCAAGCGCGGCAGCCGGGCCACCTCGGCGTGACCAGCTCCGACTGACTTGACCGGAGGCGCCCCGGCGGCCTCCTGGAGATCCATAGTTCATGAACCAGGCGCTGTTCCTGCCCCTCCTCGAGGGGATCACGGCCGGCCTGATCGTCGCAGCCGGCTTCTTTCTTGTCTACAGCAGAATGCAGAAGAAGGCCGCCACGGGCGTGCTGGCCGACGCGCGGGCGGAGGCGTCACGCATACGGGGCGATGCCACGCAGGGCGTGGAGCGCGCGCGGGCCGAGGCCGTCCTGGCCGCGAAGATGGAAGCAGTACAGGTACGCGAGTCGCTGGAGCAGGAGCTCCTGCGCCGGCGTGAGGAAGTCGGTCGGGTCGAGCGACGCGCGGAGGAGCGGAGTCAGGTCGTCGAGCGGCGCCAGGCGGAACTGGATGCCCAGCAGAAAGAACTGGCCAGGCGCGCCCAGCAGCTGGATGCGCGCGACAAGCAGATCGTGGGCCGCGAGGCCGAGGCCGAGGCCGCGCGCTTCGCCGCGGAGCAGCAGGCAAAGCTCGAGCAGGTCGCCGGGCTGACAGCGGCGGATGCCCGGCAGCAGCTGCTGCAGCGGGTGGAAGACGAGGCGCGGGGCGCGGCACAGGCGCTGGCGCGCGACATCAAGGAGCAGGCGCGCAAGGGGGCCGACCGCGAGGCACGCCGCATCATTTCCATGGCGGCGCAGCGCATTGCCGCCGAGCACACCGCCGAGACAACCGTGTCGGCGGTGACCCTGCCGAGCGATGAGATGAAGGGGCGCATCATCGGCCGCGAAGGCCGGAACATTCGTGCGTTCGAGACCGCAACCGGGGTGGATGTCATCATCGACGACACGCCCGACACGGTGGTAATCTCCTGCTTCGACCCCATCCGGCGCGAAGTGGCCCGGCGCTCGCTCGAGGCGCTGATCGTCGATGGCCGGATCCATCCGGGCCGCATCGAGGAGGTCGTGGCCAAGATCCGCCGCGAGCTGGACCAGCAGCTGGTGGAGGCGGGCGAGCAGGCGGCCTACGACGCCAACGTGCATGGCATTCACCCGGAACTGATCAAGCTCATCGGGCGCATGAAGTACCGCACCTCGTACGGCCAGAACATCCTGGAGCACTCGAAGGAAGTGGCGTGGCTCGCCGGGAACATGGCTGCGGAGCTGCACGTCGATCCGGTGCTCGCGCGTCGCGGCGGGCTGCTGCACGATATCGGCAAGGTGCTGACCCACGAGAGCGAGGGAACGCACGTGGAGCTGGGCGTGGAGATGGCGAAGAAGTACGGCGAAAGCGCAGCCGTCATCAACTGCATTCACGCGCACCACGACGATGTCCCGCACGAGTCCACCGAATCGGTGCTGGTCCAGACGGCCGACGCGATCAGCGGCGCACGGCCGGGCGCCCGGCGCGAGGCGTTCGAGAGCTACGTGAAGCGGCTGACGCGCCTCGAGGAGATCGCCAACGCCTTCAAGGGCGTGGAGAAGTGCAACGTCATCCAGGCCGGAAGGGAGGTACGGGTCGTGGTCACACCGGATCAGGTGGACGACGCGGGCGCCCTCGCGCTCAGCGAGCAGATCGCAAAACGGATCGAGGAAGAACTCCAGTACCCGGGGCAGATCCGCGTGGTGGTCATCCGGGAGACGCGGGCCGTCGGGGTGGCCCGGTGACCGCGCGCATCATCGACGGCGTGGCGCTGGCCCGCACCATCCGGGACGAGGTGGCTGCGGAGGCGGCGCAGTTCGCCGCGCGGGGCATGAAGCCGGGACTCGCCGTCGTGCTGATCGGCGAGGACCCGGCCAGCAAGGCGTATGTCGGCAGCAAGGAGAAGGCGTGCCTCGAGGCCGGCATGCATTCCGTCAAGATCACGCGTCCCGCGACGGCGTCGGAGGTCGAGGTGCTGGACATCGTCGATGCCCTGAACGCCGACACGACCGTGCACGGGATCCTGGTACAGCTGCCGCTGCCGAAGCACATCAACACCGAGAAGGTGCTCAACCGGGTCAACCCGGCGAAGGACGTGGACGGCTTTCACCCGCAAAACGTGGGCAAGCTCGTCATCGGCGACCCGACGGCGCTGCGGCCATGCACGCCCTACGGGGTGCAGCAGATGCTCATCCGCTCCGGCATCGAGACGAAGGGAGCACACGCGGTTGTCGTCGGCCGCAGCACCATCGTCGGGAAGCCGATGGCCAACCTCCTCATCCAGCCCGGCGCCGGTGGCGACGCCACCGTCACCGTCTGTCACTCGAAGACGCGCGACCTGCCGGGGGTGTGCCGCAGCGCCGACATCCTCATCGCGGCGATCGGCCGGGCGGAGTTCGTCACCCGCGACTTCGTGAAGCCTGGCGCCGTCATCATCGACGTCGGCATCAACCGGGTCGATGACGCATCGAAGCCGCGCGGCTACCGGCTAACCGGCGACGTGGCCTACGCCGAGTGCGCCGAGCTCGCCTCGGCGATCACGCCGGTGCCCGGTGGCGTGGGCCCGATGACCATTGCCATGCTGATGCAGAACACCCTGCAGGCTATGCGCCAGGCGGTGCGGTGACCTTGCCGCTGCCGTTCGGGCCGGCGGGACTCGATCCCGCCGAGGTCTGGTCGGTGAGCGACCTCAACCAGGCGGCGCGGGGACTGCTGGAGCAGAACATGCCGCCGGTGTGGGTCCGCGGTGAAGTCACCAGCTTCAAGTCCTACGCGAGCGGACACTGGTACTTCACGCTGCAGGATGGCACGGCGCAGGTGCGCTGCGTCATGTGGCGCACCTGGGTGCAGCGCGCGAAGAGCAAGCCGGAGGAAGGCGCCGAGGTGCATGTCTTCGGCACGCCTGGGCTGTGGGAGGAGAAGGGCGAATTCCGGTTCACCGCGACGGCGCTGCTGCGCAGTGACCAACTCGGGCAGCAGCAGCAGCAGCTCGAGGCCACCCGTGCCGCGCTCACCCGCGACGGCCTGCTCGACCCCGCCCGCAAGCGGCCGCTGCCACGGTATGCCTCCACGCTGGCCGTGGTGACCAGCCTTGAGGGCGCGGCGCTGCACGACATCATCACCGTGGCGCGCAGTCGCTGGCCCGCCGTGCGTATCCTCGTGATCGGCGCCCGGGTGCAGGGTGCGGACGCAGTGCCGGAACTGGTGCGGGCGCTGCGCACGGTCAACCGGCTCGATGCCGACGTATGCATCGTGGGCCGCGGTGGTGGCGCGCGCGAGGACCTGTCCGCCTTCAACGACGAGAAGGTCTGCCGCGCCCTGGCGGCCGTGACGATCCCGACGATCTCGGCCGTCGGCCACGAGAGCGACATCAGCCTCTGTGATCTCGTCGCCGATGTGCGCGCGGCGACGCCGTCCAATGCCGCGGAGCTGGCGGTGGCAGACCAGCGCGAGGTGCGTGCCGCGGTCGACGGGCTCGCGCTGCGACTCGCAGGGGGGCTCTCCCGCCGCACGCGCCTGCTGAGCGAACGGCTCGCGCGCACCGCCGACCGGCTGGAGGCGGGCATGGAGGGAGCCGTGCGGCTGCAGCGGCACCGGCTCGAGCGCATCGGTGCCCAGCTGGATGCCCTGAGTCCGCTCAGGGTACTCGACCGGGGCTTCGCCGTGCCGATGACGCTGGACGGTCGCGTGCTCCGGCGGCGCGGCGAGTTCACGCCCGGGCTGCGGTACAGGCTGCGCGTGCGCGACGGCGACGTGCCATCGCGAGTGGAGGAGGGCAGATGACCGACACGCCGTCCCTCGCCGATGAAGTGCGGGCCCTGGAAGAGATCGTGCGCCGTCTGGAGCAGGAAGACGTGGACCTCGACGCCGCACTCAAGCTTTTCGAGGAGGGCATCGCCCGGCTGCGCCGGGCGCGCGAGACCCTCGCGGGGGCGGAACAGACGGTCCAGTCCGTGCTGGCCGATGCCTCGGGCACGCTGCGGAGCACCCGTGTCGATCTCTGAGGCGCCGCCGGCGTCGGCCGAGGTACTGCTCGCCGAAGCGCGCGAGGATACTGACCGGCGGCTCCGTCGGGTGGCTGAGCATCTCACCGCGACCGTCCCGGGCACCGTGGGCGAGGCGTTCGGGTATGCGCTGCAGAGTCCAGGGAAGCGGGTGCGGCCGGCGCTGGTGCTCGCCGCATATCGCGCGGCCGGAGGCTGTGCGGCTGGCGTGGCCGGTGTGGCGGCGGCGGTAGAGATCGTCCACACCTACTCCCTGGTGCACGATGACCTGCCGTGCATGGACAACGATGACCTGCGGCGCGGTCGCGCCACCTTGCACCGGCGCTTCGATGTCCTGACCGCCACGCGGGTGGGATTCCTGCTCGTGCCGGTGGCGGCACAGGTCCTCGCCGAGGCCGCGGGAGAACTCGGACTCGAGTCTTCGCTGCTGGGCACCATGGCGGCCACCCTGTTCGAGGCCGGGGGCATCGAGGGCATGGTCGGCGGGCAGTGGCTCGACCTCGAGGCCGAGTGCCGGCAACTCGACCTGCCCGAACTCATCGCGGTGCACCGGGGTAAGACCGGGGCGCTGATCAGCGCCTCCTGCGTGCTCGGCGGCCTGGCGGCGCGAGCCTCGGGCGATGGCTTGCTGGCCCTGCAGCGCTACGGAGCGGACATCGGCCTCGCATTCCAGGTCGCCGATGATGTGCTCGATGTCATCGGGACCAGCGACCAGCTGGGCAAGACCGCGGGCAAGGACGAGGCGCTGAG
>JANNSD010000007.1:0-54324 GCA_031402225.1 Gemmatimonadota bacterium
ACACGTCGCCCGGGTACGCCTCACGACCTGGCGGACGGCGCAGCACCAGCGACATCTGGCGGTAGGCCGTGGCCTGCTTGGAGAGGTCGTCGTAGACGCAGAGCGTCGCCTTCCCCTCCTCGTACATGAAGTACTCCGCCAGGGCGCATCCGCTGTAGGGCGCCAGGAACTGCAACGGCGCCGAGTCAGAGGCCGAGGAGACGACGACGATGGTGTACTCCATCGCGCCGGCCTGCCGCAGGCGCTCCACCACGGACGCCACCGTCGACTGCTTCTGGCCGATGGCGACGTACACGCAGACGACGCCGGTGCCCTTCTGGTTGATGATCGTGTCGACCGCGATGGCGGTCTTGCCGGTACCGCGATTGCCGATGATCAGCTCACGCTGCCCACGGCCGATCGGGATCATGGCGTCGATGGCCTTGATGCCGGTCTGGAGCGGCTCGGTGACGGGCTGCCTCACAATGATGCCCGGGGCAATGATCTCGACCGGGCGGGTGGTCTTCGCCTTGATCGGACCGAGGCCGTCGACCGGAATGCCGAGCGGATCCACCACGCGACCGAGCATCTCGGGCCCCGCAGGTACCTCCAGCAGGCGGCCGGTGCGGCGGACTTCGTCGCCTTCCTTCAGCACGAGGTAGTCGCCGACCACAGCGGCGCCGACCGAGTCCTCGTTCAGGTTGAGCACGAGTGCGATGACGGTCTCGCCCGTCTCCCGCGCCGTGATCTCGAGCATTTCGTACGACATCGCCGACTTGAGCCCGTAGATGTTGGCGACGCCGTCGGCCACGCTCAGTACGGTGCCGACCTCGGCGTCCTGTGCCGACGTCAAATCGGCTGACGCGATTTCCTTGAGGAGGACTTCCTTGAGTTCGCCGGGGCGGAGGAGCGTCTCAGATGCCATGTGATTCGCTGGAAAAAGACGGTTAGAAACGGTTCAGGAATAGCTTGTGAAAATAGGCACAAGGTGGGGGCACAGCAAGACGCATAGGGCGCTTAGGGCGCGGAGGGCGCAGCGACCTGGCGCCCAGGCGTCTGGTGCGCCTTACGCGCCCTAGAACCGGCTGCGGGTCCGTCCCCGAACGAAGGCCTGAAGCACGCCGCGGGGGCCGAGCTCCGCCAGTTCCCCGACGCCGACATTGGCGATGCGGCGGACCGTGGCGGCCAGGTGGCTCGCCGAGGCATACCGGAGGATCTCGGCGGCAACGGGGGCCGGGGTGCGCGGATTCTGGAGCAGCTGCGCGGCGCAGGCGACGCGGGCCAGGTCGATGACGCGCTTGAGGTTGGGCGCGCCGCCAGCGCCGAACTGGCGGGAGAGGTGCTCGCGGCTGACTCGGAGGCGACTCGCAATCTGTTCGGTGCGCAGCGGCGCCTCGACATCGCGGATAACCAGCTCCCAGGCCCGTAGCTGCAGGGGCTCGGTCAGCCGCAACACCCTCGGTCCGTCGGCAAGCTGGCGCCGGCGCTGGGCGGCCAGCGTGGCGCGACTGACGAGGTCGCCGGCCACGGCATCGTCTACCCCCTCGACCACGAGGGCCGCGACCCCACCCTCCCGGCAGGCGGCGAGGGCCTCGCCGTCGTCGGCCCGGAACGCGGCCCACGCAACCACGGGCAACGCCGGAAGCTGCTCCCGCACGTCGCGCAGCACCGCGAATCCGGCGCCCAGGGGTGACAGGATGACGGCATCGAGGAGTCGGCTCGTGGCCAGTCGCCACAGGGCTTCGGCCCCGCGGCAGCGCGCCAGCCGGACGCCGGCCCGCGGCATCGAGCGACGGAGCACGGCGCTCGCCGGTCCGGGCGCCAGCACGGCGATGACGGACACCTGGGGCGGGCTAGCTGGTTACGGAGGGATCGGGCTCCCGGCGGGGTCGGCCGGCGCCAACCGCCACGAGCGTGCGGGCCATCTCGCCCGCGCGCTTGAGCACGCCCCGCGCATTGTCGTAACTCAGCGCGTCGAGCGCGTTCTCCAGGGTGCACCACCGCACCGCGGTGATGCCCTCGTCGGTCTGCGGCGCCGCGTCACCATCGGGCGACTCGAGCAGGAAGAAGTGGCAGTACTTGTGAATCCGCCGGCCGCGAAAGCGGAAGTGCCAGTCGATGAGGCGAATGGGGCCATGCAGGTCGAGCCGTTCGAGACCCGTTTCCTCGGCCGTTTCGCGGAGGGCCGCCTGCGCCGGCGTCTCGCCGTCCTCGAGATGGCCCTTGGGAAATCCCCAGTTGTGGTACGAGTCCTTGATGAGCAGAAAATGCGCGACGCCGTCCGGCTCCCGCCGGAAGACGATGCCACCTGCACTGACTTCGAGGTCGACCGGGCGCTTGACCATCCTAGAACACGCTCACCTTCAGGTACTTCTTGGGATTATTCCGGATATCGGCAATCAGGGCGCGGGCTTCCTGGAACGTAAGGGTCGCCTCCCGATACAGCATCGTGTCGCTCGCGAGCATGCCAAGGGTGCCCTGGCCCCGCTCGATGCGCTTGAGGATGGAATCGGCGGACTGCAGCGCCTGGACCATGCTCACCTTGTTCTGTGCCGCGGCCTCGGTGACCTCGCGCAGGTCGGCGGCCGCCTTCCGGAGGTCGGCGAGCGCCATGCGGGTGTTGCCCGCCACTTCCGGGACGATGCCACCGGCCGTGGCGGAGTCGAGCCGCGCGACGGTACGCACGAAGGCGGTCGACCCCAGCGAGATGTTCTCGCCCACGGTGTCGAGCCGCTGGGTCTGCGATCGGGCGAACCCGGACAGGCGCCGCGAGATCTGCGACAGGTCCTGGATGCTGGCCTTGAGTTCCTTGACGGCCGACGTGTCCAGGACGCCCTCGAGCCGCTTGGTGACATTGGCGACGTCGCCGGCGATGCGACTGGCCTGCTGGGTCAGCTCGCCAATGTCGGGCAGCGTGGCACCAGGCCAGGCCTCGCCGCCGGCGGCGCGCGCCTGCTCGAGGGTGGCAAGCAGCTCGCGGTCATCCTGCTGCTCCGCCAGCCCGAGGATGTTCGCGCGCCACTCGCCGAAGAGGCTCGACGATGCCGCGACGACGGCGGGATCAGGCGGCAATTCCGCACTGCGATCGAACTCCATGTCGACCTGCACCCACTCATCGGCCGCCAGCCGGATGGCGGTGACGCGGCCCACCTTGACGCCACGGAGGGTGACCGGCGCGCCGGGCTTGAGCCCGCCCACTTCGCGGAACCGCGCACTGCGCACGACCTGGTCGCGGTTCAGGCTGGTCTGGGAGAGCCAGAGGGCGCCTGCCGTCACCGCGAGGACTGCCGCGACGACCGTGACCCCCACCACGAACTCGCGCCGACGCTTCACGTCACCCCCTCGGCCACGGTGGGCCGGCCCTCGATGAAGTCGGTGACTACCGGATCGTCGCTCCGTCGAAGCTCATCGCCCGTACCGACCGCGCGCAGGCGGCCCTCATACAGCATCGCGATACGGTCTCCACACGTGAAGCTCGTGCGCAGGTCGTGGGTCACGATCAGGCCGGTGGCGCCGAGGTCACGCGTGCGCACCATCAGGTCGTCGATGACCGCCGACGTCACCGGATCCAGCCCGGTGGTGGGTTCGTCGTACAGAATGTAGCGAGGCTTCAGCGCGACTGCCCGTGCAATCCCGACCCGCTTCCGCATGCCGCCCGACAGCTCCGCGGGGTAGCGTCCCTCCGCGCCCGTCAGGTTCACCAGGGCCAGGCTCTCCCCCACCCGGACGAGCTGGGCCGCCTCGTCCATGCCCTGCTTCCGCAGCCCGAGCCGGATGTTCTCCTCCACCGTCATCGAGTCGAAGAGTGCCGCGAACTGGAAGACGAACGCGATGTCGCGTCGCAGCAGCGCGAGCCCGTCGGCATCGAGGTCGGGAACATTCCGGCCGTCAACCAGCACCTCGCCGGCATCGGGGGCGAGCAGGCCGGCGACCAGCTTGAGGGTGACGCTCTTGCCACTGCCGGAAAATCCGAGGAGGACGGTGTTCTTCCCTTCAGGAACATCGAGGGAGAAGCCGCGGAGGACGTGGTTGGCGCCGAAGCTCTTGTGCACGTCGCGGAGCTGAATCACAGGAGGACGACCGCCCAGAAAGCATCAAGCACCAGGATGGCCATGCAGCCGAGTACAACGGCGCGGGTTGCCGCGGCCCCGACGCCGGCAGCGCCGCCGCTGCTCCCGAATCCCTGGATGCATCCCATGAGGGCCACCGCAGACCCGAAGCTCGCCGCCTTCACCAAGCCGTACCAGATGTCCTTGAACTGGTAGAACTGCCGCAGGCCGCGCACGAATTCCTGCGCCGGAAGCTGGAGGATGAAGGTGGAGGCGACCCAGCCGGAGAAGACGCCGACCAGCATGGCCAGGGCGGTGACCACCGGGAACATGAGGGTGGCGGCGAGCACGCGCGGGACGGCGAGATAGGCGATGGGGTCGTAGGAAAGGGTCTCGAGCGCGTCCACCTGTTCCGTGACCCGCATGGTGCCGAGCTCTGCCGCGATGCTGGCGCCCACGCGACCAGCGAGCGCCATGCCGGTCAGCACCGGTGCCAGCTCCATCATGGTCGTCTTCCCCACCAGGGAGCCGACCAGGTACAGGGGCACGGTATTGGTGAAGATGTAGGACGCGAGCAGGGCGAGGACGATGCCGGTGAAGACGGCGAGAAAGATGGCGATCGGCACGGAGTTCACGCCGAGCACCACCATCTGGTCCAGCAGCACCGGGCGCCAGGTCGGCACGTCGCGCACCGCACGGGACACCCGGATCGTGATGCGGCCCACCTCATCGAGGAATCCAGCCGGATGAGGCGGGCGAGTCTCAGCGGCCCGAGGCATGGCCACTAAGGTACCGCCATTTATGCCGCGAAGCTTGCGAGCGCGCGACCGACGTCGCCCTCGCGCAGGCGCTTGAGGGCCCGATCGCGGAGCTGGCGCACCCGCTCGCGCGTGACGCCCAGCATGCCGCCGATTTCCTCGAGGGTATGCTCGCGGCCGTCATCGAGGCCGAAATAGAGCCGCAGGACCTTGGCATCACGCGGCGCAAGCGTGCGGAGCGCCGCCTCGATTTCCTCGGAGAGGAAGGCATCCATCGCCTGATCCTCGACCGAGTTGCCGTCCTGGGCCACGAAGCGGTCCATCAGGGAGCGGTCGCCATCGAGATCGAGCGGGGCGTCGAGGCGTACTTCACTGGTGTTGAGCGCCGCGAGCGACTGCACGACGTCGAGCGAGAGTCCGGTGGAGTTGGCGATTTCCTCGGGCGTGGGCTCCCGCCGCAACTCCTGCCGCAGCGACTCGGCGGTGCGCACGATCCGGGAGAGATCGGCGGTGCGGTTGAGCGGCACCCGAACGGTGCGCCCCTGCCGGGCGAGGGACGCGAGGATCGCCTGCCGGATCCACCAGACGGCGTAGGATATGAACTTGACGCCCTGGTCGGGATCGAACTTCCGGGCCGCCGTGAGCAACCCGACGTTGCCCTCACCGATGAGGTCGGTGAGCGCCAGACCGCGGTTCTGGTACTTCTTCGCCACGGAGATGACGAACCGGAGGTTGCGCTTCACCAGCTCCTGCATCGCCTCGGGGTCGCCCGCCCGCACCCGCCTGGCGATGGCGATTTCCTGTTGCGGTGTGAGCAGCGGCGTCATGCTCACCTCGTACAGGTACTGGTCGAGGATGTCCTTGTCGGCGTCGTAGACACCCAGCGACTTGGACGTGTCGCGCTTGCGGGTGCGCCGCGGCTTGGTGGGCGGCGTGGCCGCGAGGATCTGGGCGGTGGTAAGGTGTGCGGGGAGCGGCTGGTGCGGATCCCAGAACGGCTCAGCCACGGGCGCCACGGCGGGCACCGCCGGAGCGCGTTTGGCCGCCTTTTTGGCCGGCGGCGTCTTCTTCGCCGGCCGCTCGCCCTTCTTGCCGCTGCTGGACATGACGCTCCACTGGATCACAAACTGCGCCGTGTTCTCCGCGCGCGTTGTCGTGTCGCTTGACACCCCCAGAGCCCGCTCATAGGTTCCCGTGCTGCTCCGGTCCCTCGGTTCGGGGGCCGCCCAATATACAGGGGGCGTAGCTCAGTTGGGAGAGCGCGTGAATGGCATTCACGAGGTCAGGGGTTCGATCCCCCTCGCCTCCACTTGGTTCGCCGGGCGTGAGCAGCGTCGCGGTGAATACTTGGAAAACGGTTGCGGACGGCGCAGGTGCGCGCTACAATCCGCTTCCGCTAAGCGGGAATAGCTCAGTTGGTAGAGCACAACCTTGCCAAGGTTGGGGTCGCGGGTTCGAGTCCCGTTTCCCGCTCTCCAGGGAATATCGCCCGGACCATCGGGCAGCGTCGCGGGGTGGAGCAGTCTGGTAGCTCGCCGGGCTCATAACCCGGAGGTCGTGGGTTCAAATCCCACCCCCGCTATCGATACAGGCAAGGCGGCAAGGCGGCATGCCTGCCGCCTTGCCGCCTGTAGGGCGGTTAGCTCAGTTGGTTAGAGCGCCACGTTGACATCGTGGAGGTCACAAGTTCGAGCCTTGTACCGCCCATGGCAGCAGAGGAGTTGTTTGGGGCGGACGCCGGTCCGTCCACGCGCCCATAGCTCAATTGGATAGAGCATCTGACTACGGATCAGAAGGTTAGAGGTTCAAGTCCTCTTGGGCGCACTAGGTAGTACGGGGCGTAGCGAAGCCCGGTTATCGCGCCTGCTTCGGGAGCAGGAGGTCCCCGGTTCAAATCCGGGCGCCCCGATCGAGAACAACGAGAACCCCGCCATGGTCCATGGCGGGGTTCTCGCGTTCAGCCGACCGGCTTGGCACCTCGCCGCTTGAAGGCCCAGATCAGCAGCATCGCCCCACCCACCGACAGGACATAGCCCGGCACCACGCCGAGGTTGAGCAGGCGACCCGCCAACCCGCCAACAATGGACCCGGCGATGCCGAACCCCGCCGTGGACGGAAGGCTCATCGGATCCGGGCCCGGCAGGAGGAAGCGCGCCAGCGCCCCGATGGCCAGCCCGATGAGGGCCAGGATTAGCAGGAAGATGGCGAGGCCGGCCACGCCCAGGGCCACCAGCGAGCCATGCGAAGTGGAATCCATTGTCTGTCTCCAGAGAGCTCGGGTCGATCGATGTGGCCCGGTGTGCTGTAAAATACAGCAGCGCAGGGCTAGCTGTCGAGGAAGAGCGCCACCGGCTGGAGCGGCTTCACATGGTCGCAGATGATCTTGACCATGACGGTGAGTGGCACCGCGAGCACCGCGCCGGTGATGCCCCAGATCCACCCCCAGAAGAGCAGGCCCATGAAGAGCGCCACCGCATTGAGCGGGAGACGGCGCCCGAGGATCATCGGCGTAGCGAGGTTGCTCTCGATCATGTTGATGACGAAAAACGCTGCCAGCGCCAGCAGTGTGGTGCTCGCCTGGTCAAACGACACGAGTCCCGCCACGCCGATCAGGATGAGCGTCGCGAGCGCGCCCACGTAGGGGATGTAGTTGAGGACGCCCGCCACGGCACCCCAGAGGGCGGCATTCGGCATGCCGAGCAGCGCCAGCGCACCCCAGGTGAGCAGCCCCACCACGGCGTTGATGATCGTGGTGAGGACGAGGTAGCGGGACATCTGCACCTCGATCTCGGCGATGGCTTCCACTACGTGCGCCCGCTCCGCGCGGCCGGGAAGCACCTCGGCGAGCTTCTGCCGGAAGAGCGTCCCGGCGGCCAGCAGGAAGTAGGTGAGAAAGATGACCGTCAGGGCCGCGCCGAGAAAACTGGCCGTCGTGCCGGAAAGCCGGCTCATGAGGCCCGGCTTCGCGAGTTCCACCTTCTGGGTGTCGTCACCGGTCGCCGCGGGCGTGGTGACTGCTTCCACCTTGCTCGCCGTGGCCTGGATGCTGGCGAGCGGCCGGATCACCGACTTCAGCTTCCGCTCCACCTGCTGCATGGTCTTCGGCGCGCGCTCGATCCATTCGGATGCCGGATCGGCCAGGAAATACAGGGAACCGCAGATGAGGATCACGGCGCCGAACACGAGCACGCCGGCACCGAGCGCCTCGGGAATGCGGTGCCTCTTGAGCCAGCGGACGGACGGGCCGAGCAGGAAGGTGAAGAGCAAAGACACGACGATCGGGAGCACGAGGGTGCTCCCGATCTTGAGTGCCGCGATAGCTACCAAAAAGAAGATGCCGACGAGCGGCCAGGTCACGAATTGACCGGATAGTGGATATCGGCCAGGCGTCGCTCGAACGCCGTGACCTGCGAGTCTGCGTCTTCCTTGAGGGTGCCGTAGCGCTGCTGGATCATGCCGACGAGCCGGTCGCGCCGGCCCGCGATGATGTCCATGTCATCATCGGTTAACTGGCCCCACTGCTCCCGGACGCGCCCGCGGAGTTCCTTCCACGATCCCTTGATCTCATCCCAGTTCATTGCAAGCTCCCTTGGTACGCGGCGAGGCCGCGGTTAATCTCGGTGGGCCGGCCGAAGCCGGCCCAGATCTATGCCCATCACCCGGCGGCAGGGCGCCGAAAAGAAAAAAAGGCACACGGGATCGGCTGCAGCCGCTCCACCATGCGCCTTCGACTGGCGAACCCTGCTGCATTCGCCCGTTCAAGGTGGCTGCCAACACCTCAGCCTGTCTTGCCCCTGCACCTGTCAACCTAAGAGTCGCTGGAGCGCGCGCAAGCTCTCGTGGTGTCACAGTCAGGTTGCGTGACACCCATCACGTGGCGTCACACATGTTCCAGCAGGAGCTCGAGCCGGTGCCGCAGGTCCGCCAGCGTCTTCGACTTGAAGGCGCCCTTGGTTTCCTCCAGCACATCCACCGTGTCCTTCACCGCCTGCTGCAGCTGCAGCCCGCGCGGACAATTGAGCAGCTGGCACGGCGTCTGGGCGGACGGCGTATTGTTGAGCGCCCGGCTCAGTTGCTGCAAGTCGGTGAGCGATCCCATCACGTTGCGGAGGGTGAGCGCCAGGAAGATGTCAACGGCGTTGCCATCCTGCGTCATGCTCTGGGCGTCACCGATTTCCCGGCGCATGCGGCGCAGCCGGTCCTCGGCGCGATGCATCACCTGGTAGGACCGGAACCGGGCCACCGCCTTCTGCACCTTCTCGAGCAGGAGGGGAAAACTCACCGGCTTGGTGAGGTAGGCCGCCACCGGTAGCTCGATACAGGCCACCGCCGAGCGCACCGAGGGATATCCGGTGAGGATGATGACCGGCAGGCCGCCGATCCGCTCGCTGATCTCGCGCACCAGCTGCAGGTCGGCGTTGCCGGGCATTTCGAGGTCGGTGATGAGCAAGTCGTACTGCCCGTCGGCCACGCGGGCCAGGGCGGACGCGCCGTCACCCACCTCGTCGCAGTGATACCCCTCGCGGCGCAGCAGGTCAGCGGTGGCGGCGAGAAACGTGGCCTCGTCGTCGGCGAGCAGGATCCTGGCAGCGTCCATGCTTTGGTCCCTTCCCCTGGTCAGGCGGCTGGCATGAGTGGCACGCACACGGTGAACACCGCGCCTCCGCCCTCGGCGTCTGTCACCGTGATCGTTCCGCCGAGTGCCAGCACCGACCGGCGGACGAGGGCGAGGCCCAGTCCCATGCCGCTGTTGCTGACACCAGCCTTTGACGTCGTGAACGGCTCGAAAATGCGCTCTCGCTGGGCCAGGGGAACGCCGGGGCCATGATCGCTCACCGACAGGAGGAACGCCTGGTTTTCCTGCCAGGCCCGCACCAGCACATGCCCATGCTCCGGCGACGCATCGATGGCGTTCTGCACCAGGTTATACATGGCCTGGCGCAACAGGCCGGCGGGCACGCCCACAATGCCGGGCGCGCCGGTGTTGTCGACCTCGATGGTGACGCTGGAGTTGCGATTGATCTGCTGGATCATGGCCACCGCATCGGCAATGACGGTCCCGATCGAGGCATCCGATGCGCCCTCCGACTCCGGCCGGTAGGTCTCATAGAGCTGGCGCGTGATCCCGGCAATGCGGCCGATTTCGCGCTCGATCGCGCCGACGTACCGGAAGTACGGATGGGTTGCCGGGATCGCATCCTTCACCAGGAGGAACGAGTTCTGGATCCCGGCGAGCGGATTGTTGATCTCGTGCGCCACCTTGGCGGCAAGGCGTCCCATGGTGCTGAGCGACTCCAATTCGCGAAGCGTCGCCTCCACCTGCTTACGCTCGGTGACGTCGCGACCCTCGGCGAGCAGCTGAATGACCTGGCCCTCATCACCCAGGATGGGCTTAATGGAAAACTCGATCGTGGCCCGGCGCCCCTCGGGGCCGTCCAGCTCTTCCTGGTATTGCACGAACCGTCCGAGCCTGGCTTCCTCACAGGCCTTCTGCAGCCGCGTGACGCGGACCTCGGAGCCGCTCCAGGAAGGCGTATCCCAGATGAGCTTGCCCCGCATCTGGGCGAGTGGAATGCCGGCGAAATCGAGCGCGACGCGATTGGCCTCGAGGCAGGTGCAGTCCAGGTCGAGCAGGGTCTTGAGCTGCACGCCGCCATCGAACATGGCGCGGAAACGCCGTTCGCTTGCCGCGAGCGCCTGCACAGCGTGCTTCCGCTCGGTGACATCGGCGATGGCGCCCAGCATCCGGATGGGGCGCCCATCGGGTGCCCGCTCCACCACGCGACCACGCTCCACGATCCAGTGCCATTCCCCGTCCCTCGCCTGCACCCTGGCCTCGACGTCCAGCGTATCGGTGTGTCCGGCGAGATGCTCCTCGAGCGCGCGCTGCACGCGGGCGCGGTCCTCCGGGTGGACGAGGCTGTCCCAGACGGCGGTGGCGCCCCGCGGCGTCAGGGTATTCGGGTCATACCCCAGACCCCGCCAGACGCCCTCGCTGCGATGCGACTCGCCGGTTTCGAGGTCCTGCTCCCAGAGCCCGTCGGTGGAACTGTCGAGGCCGCGCTTAAGGCGTTCCCGCTCCACGGTGCGCGCGGCGGCCTGGGTGCGGTACAGCAGGCGGAGGAGCAGGCTCACCAGGATCGCCACGATGACCCCCAGGACGGCGATCACCTCGCGCAGGTCCGATCGGTACAACTCCTGGACCGAGCGCGTGGGCCAGGCATTGACACTCCAGCGCAGTCCCCCGGCCTGCACCGTATCGGTGGCAAACCAGGCCGCGTCGCTCGACGGTCGTTCCGTGCGATAGAGATCACGCGACCGTCCGCGCACTCGCAAGGCGTACTCGCGTGGGTTGAGGGACAGGGCTTCGGTCACGAGACGCTCCGCGTCGATGAACGCGAGCACGACCCCCCGGCAGCGGTCGTCGTTGCACGCGGGCGCCGCGGACAGCAGCATGGTGCCAGGACCGCGACCGGCCACTTCCACGATCCCGGCCAGTGCTCGCCCGCCGACGGTGCCGTGGGACGCCTCATCACCGAGCAGGCGCAGCAGGGTGGCCGAATCGACCGGCGCGGCGTCGATGCCCACCGCCGCCGTCGTGGTCCAGGCCGAATCCAGCCGCACAAGACGCTTCATGCCGGGATTGTCCGCCAGGACACGGCGCATGGCGGCTGCCCAGGCGGAGGCCGCACCGGGTTCCTGGTCGGCCGTGAACCCCGCCGCCCGCGTCACGAGCTTGAGCGTCGCCTGCACCTCGGCGGAGATCTCGGCACTGGCCATGCGCGCGATCTCGCGCACCTGACGGCGCCCACGCAACTCTTCCCGGCTCGTCACCGCCCGCGTCAGGACCAGCGTCGTGCAGAGCGTGGCCACCCCAGCCGCCAGCGGTACCCAGGCAGGCAGGAGCGCCGGGCGCTGCTGCTCCCAGGCGCACGCGACGAGGCTCACCCCGATTCCCAGGAAAGCCACGGCGCACGCGATCGCCACGCCGGTAACTGCCCCGAAGCGGAGATCGCTGAGGACGCCGGTGCTGTAGGACAGCAGCGTGACGACCGACAGCGCTAGCAGCGTCATGCCGACCGTCCCCACGATGCCGCGCGCTCCCTCTGCGGCTCGCGCATACAGGAGGGTCAGGTAGGCGGCACCAACGAGGAAGAGCGCCAGCGCGGTAGAGGCCGCCATGCGCCCGGCGTATTCGGGGTTGATCTCGAAGCGGGAAGGATCGGCCAGGAGGAGGCGGTCGATGCCGAGATCGACGCCGGCGATATACTCGAGGAGAGTGATCCCCCCAATGCCGAGAGTGACCAGCGCGCCGGCCAGGAGCCAGCCGCGGTGCGCCTCGGCGATCCCGTAGACACCGGCCCCGGCAGCCAGCAGCGCCACGGCGGTGTTCATGTGCACCGGCGGGTAGCCCTCGACGACACTTACCAGCTCGACGACGCCCAGCACCCAGCCCAGCGCAACGAGACCGCCGATGGTGGCGCAGGCCACCGCCGTCCAGCGAGCGATCGTGCGGACGCGCGGGCCGCGCATGATGGTCAGCACACCTGAAGCTGCTTCACCACAACACCCCCCGGGTGGTACTCGCCTTGCGCGTGCGTCCTCCGCCCGCCGATCAGGCCCGCGGCCAGCGCGACAAGGAAGCCGGCCAGGAGCACGACGAAGAGTACCCGCGCCGCTGAGTGGGGGCAAAGAAAAAAGGCACGAACGAACCCCGCCGGCGTGCTCGCCGAAGCCAGCCCTGAATCGCCTTGCTCCGCGCTACTGACCTGATGATGTAACGCGGGTATCTTCCAGCCAGGGTTAGCCCGACCACCCGGCTGGAGATTCCGCATGCAACTGTTCATCAATGGCGAGCGGCGCACCTTCGAGGGTGACGCCGCCATGCCTCTCCTCTGGTACCTCCGCGACGAACTCGGCCTCACCGGCACCAAATTCGGATGCGGCATCGGGGCATGTGGCGCCTGTACGGTGCACCTCGACGGCACCGCCGTCCGGTCCTGCTCCACGCCGATGCAGGTGCTCGACGGCAAGCACGTCGTCACCATCGAAGGGCTCGACAAGGAAGGCAATCATCCGGTCCAGATAGCCTGGCGCGCAGCCAACGTGCCGCAGTGCGGCTACTGCCAGAGCGGCCAGATCATGCAGGCGGTGGCCCTCCTCAAGACCACACCTCACCCCACCGACGACGAGATCGACACCGCGATGCAAGGCAACATCTGCCGCTGCGGTACCTACCAGCGTATCCGCTCCGCGATCCATGCGGCCGCTCAGGGGGGCGCATGAGCCAGTCCCTGCCCCGTCGCGATTTCGTGAAGGCCGCCGCGCTCGGTGGGCTCGTCATCGCCATCACCGGCACCGGCTGCCGGCGCGTGAGTGAAGAAGCGCGGGGTCCATCGGCACCAGCCGGCGAGCCGTTCGAGCCGGTGGTCTACGTGCGGCTCGACCCCTCGGGCGCGGTGACCATCGTCTGTCCCCGCTCCGAAATGGGGCAGGGCATCCGCACCACGCTGGCGATGATCGTCGCCGATGAAATGGAGGCGGACTGGAAGGACGTCACGATCGTCCAGGCGCCGGGCGACGAGAAGAAGTATGGATCCCAGAATACCGACGGCTCCACCAGCATCCGCGACTTCCTGCCGAAGTATCGTGAGGCGGGCGCCACGGTGCGCGCACTCCTCGAGGCCGCCGCCGCGAAGCAGTGGAATGTTCCGGTGGCAGAGGTCGAGGCGCAGAACGGGCAGGTCGTTCATGCTGCCAGCAAGCGCTCCATCGCCTTCGGCGCGCTGGTGGCAACCGCCACCACCCTCCCGATTCCAGCCGCCGCGACACTCACGCTCAAGCAGCCGTCCCAGTTCCGCTATATCGGGAAGGCCATGCCAAGCCTCGACCTCCGTGCCATGACCACGGGGCAGGCGATGTTCGGGCAGGACTTGCGGCGCGACGGCATGCTGGTGGCCGTGGTGGCTCGGCCCCTCGTGTACGGCGGCAAGGTGGCGACGCTCGACTCGAGCGAAACCGAAAAGGTGCCGGGTGTGGTGCGCGTCGTGAAGCTTCCCGAGGCGGCGCCTCCAAGTGCCTTCATGCCGGTGGGTGGCGTCGCCGTGGTGGCACAGAACACGTGGGCCGCCATGCAGGGCCGGAAGAAACTCAAGATCACCTGGACCGACGGCCCCAACGCGACCTACGACTCGGAGCAGTACCGCGCCCAGCTGGAGCAGGCGGTGCGGAAGCCCGGCAAGGTGGTGCGATCGCAGGGCAAGGCGACGCGGGCGCTGGCCGCTTCGGCGACCCGGGTCTCAGCCGACTACTACCTCCCGCACCTGGCCCATGCGCCGATGGAGCCGCCTGCCGCGCTCGCCGTCTTCGAGAACGGCCGCTGTGACACCTGGTCGTGTACCCAGAACCCCAACGCCGATCGCCAGACGGTGGCGCAGGCACTGGGGATCCCGCTCGAGAACGTCACGGCGCACGTCACCCTCCTCGGCGGCGGCTTCGGGCGGAAGTCGAAGCCGGACTACGCGGTGGAGGCGGCCCTGCTCGCGCGCGAGATGAGCGCGCCCGTCAAGGTGGTGTGGACCCGCGAGGACGACATCCAGCACGATTTCTTCCACACCGTGGCGGCGGAGCACCTCGAAGGGGGACTCGACGGCAGTGGCAGGGTGGCGGCATGGCTCCAGCGCTCCGCCCTGCCGTCGATCGGGGCCCTCTTTGCGCCCGGCGTGCTGTACCAGGGGGAGTTCGAGGTGGGAATGGGCATGACCGACTTTCCCTATGCCGTGGCCAACCTCCAGGAAGAGATGGGCCCGGCACCGGCCCATGCGCGGATCGGGTGGTACCGGTCGGTGGTCAACATTCCGCACGCCTTTGCCATCGGGTCGTTCATCGACGAACTGGCGCACGCGGCCGGGAAGGACCCGCGGGAGTTCCTCCTGGCGCTGCTGGGTCCCGACCGCATCGTGGACATGTCCGCGGCCGGCCTCACCGGAAAGCCCTGGAACTACGACGCCACCTTCGAGAACCACCCGCTCGACACCGGCCGGCTCCGCCGGGTGGTGGAGCTGGCCACGACCGAGGCGGGATGGGGCCAGCCACTTCCAGCCGGCCGGGGCCGCGGACTCGCCGTGCATCGCAGCTTCCTGAGCTATGTCGCGATGGTGATCGAGGTCGATGTGAAGCCCGACGGCAGCCTGTTAATTCCGCGGGTGGATGTGGCCGCCGATGGCGGATTCATCGCCAACCCCGACCGGGTGAATGCGCAGTTCGAGGGCGCCACCATCATGGGCCTGAGTAACGCGATGTACGGCGAGGTCACGTTTCGCGCAGGACGGCCGGTGCAGTCGAACTTCGGTGACTATCGAGTTGTCCGCATGAACGTGGCACCGCGCGATATCCGGGTGCACCTCGTGTCGTCCGATGCCCAGCCGGGCGGGATCGGCGAGCCGGGCGTTCCGACGGTGGCACCGGCGCTCGGCAACGCGATTTTCGCGGCGACGGGGCGGAGGATCAGGAGCCTGCCAGTAGGAGACCAGCTGACGAAACCGGAAGACAAGGCGCCGGTTAAAGCACTGGGCGCGTAGGGCGCGTAGGGCGGCCAGGCTACTCGGCGGAGATCGGTCCCGTTGTATCGGGGCTCGCGACCGGACCCTGCCCCACCACCTGCATCCAGCGCCACCAACGGGGATCTTCCTGCTGCAGGCCGAACACCGCCAGCGCGCGTGACCAGGCGTTATTGGCCACGGGCCGGAACAGCCGGTCAGCCAAGACCGAGTCGCCCGGCACCACGGTCGAATCCGCCCGCCACCGGCCCAGGCTGTCGAGTTGATTGGTGAACACGGGATGCCGCAGGAAGATGCCGAGCATGCGCTTGACGCCCGGCATCTCCTTGCTGACCCCGGTCACCGGTTGCCGGACCCATTCGTGCTTGCGCTCGAGGACCAGCGTCGTCAGGGCCCAACTTGCGGCATCGGCCTGCTGTTCGAGCGGGTTGAGCGCGCCATAGCGCCGAAGGTCCTTCTGGCGCTTCACTCCCCGGAACAACGTGCGCCACACCTCAGGATCGCGCGCCTGGCTCGCATGCACCAACTCGTGCACGTACACCTGGAAGGTGCCGATCGGCACGCCGTCGATGGCTTCGCTGGTGGCGTCCGTGCGTGGGGCATGCTGGGATGTGCGGAGGTAGACCACGTCGTGCGGTGCGGCGTAGACCCCCAGGGTCAGCGGGTCCACCAGGCCGCGCGGCAACGGTACCACGGGAATCGAATCGACCAGGCCGAGCGCCCGGCGAGCGATGAAGGCCCAGGAACTCCGGTGGATGGCGGTCAGCAATGCCGTGGTGGCAGGATCGTACGCGCTCGCCGGCACGTCGCCACTGGCCAGCCACTCGATGCCGACCCACGCGGTGCTGTCGCTCCACGCCGGGTGGCTCGCCTCGAGCGCCAGCACCGCCGTGCAGGCCAGCAGCCACGCGCGAACGCGGCGCCGGATGGCGGCACGAGTGGGGCTCGACTTGTCGGGATCGTGCAGCAGCATGCGCGGGACTCCAGCGGGTATCAGGCGGGAACACAATGCATCGATCGCGCCGCGTGAAGCGCGGGGGCGGCCGGGTGGTCCAAGCGTTGGCGCTGCAGGTCGTTATGGAAAGTCGGTGCCGGCGGGACGCGGCCAGCGTGTGACACCTGCGGCGGGCATGATGCAGGAACTACCAGTCCCTTCCGTCACCTCCGTTCCCCTTGGGCCGTCGTCCCTCATGCTCCGTGAGTTGCTGACGCTCCACCGACTCGAGGAGTTTCCGCGCTTCCTCCTCGCTCAGTTCCTCCGCCGATTCACCGGCCGCGTCGCCGGAACCTCCTCCCGCCATGGCGCCGATCGCCTGCTCGCGCTCACCGTTGAGCCCTTCCTGGGAGCCGCTGCTCTGCCCCGCCAGCGCGCGGCCTCCACGGCCCGGTGAGCCGGAACTCTCGACCTCATCCCGCTTGCGCAGGGCCAGCTCCAGGTTCCAGCGGGCATTCTCGTCGTTCGGCGAGGCCAGCAGCACTTCTTCGTACGCCGCGATGGCGCGGTCATAGAAGTCGGCGGAGCGCTCCTTGGACGCCTGTCCGGAACGGAACCAGGCGTTGCCAAGATTGAACTGCGCCACTACTCGGGCGTCGGGCGTCGCCGCGGCCACTGCAGCCTGGTAGCTCACCGCCGCGTCCTCGTACCGGCTGACACGATAGCCGGCATTGCCGGCACCAAGCTGTACCAGTGGATTTTTCGACTGCGACAGTCCCTGGTAGAGCGCGAACGACTCGGGATAGCGGCTCTTGTGGTAGAGCCGAACCGCCCGGCGGAACGGCCCGCCCTCGCCGCCACATCCCACCATCATGAGCAGCAGGGCCGCGACCAGCGCGGGGGCGGCGGCGCGACGCCCCCATCTCACCGAGAGGAGCAGCTCGAGCACCAGGCACAGCACCGCCACCGCGAGCGGCCACTGGAACAACTCGACATGCTGCGGCACCCGCTGGGTACCGAGCGGCCGCTCGGCGACCTTCCTGATAGCGGCCACCATTGCCTTCCGTGCAGCGCGATCATCCCACCGGGCATAGGCGCCACCAGAGGTCTCCGCGATACGGCGGAGCGTCTTCTCGTCGAGGCGAGACTCGGCCGGTCGGCCGATGTTGTCACGATGCCAGCGACTCGCGGAATCGCTGACCAGGTCGGGATCAGCGGGGACGAAGCCGCCGGCCGGAGTTCCCATGCCGAAGGCGAACACCGGGATGTGCGCCTCGCCCAGCTTCTCGAGCGGTCCATCGAGGTTGCCCTCGCTCCGCTCGCCGTCGGTGAAGAGCACGATCGCCCGATGCCCGTCGCCGCCCTCATGCTCAAACACCGTGCGGCTCACCTCGAGGGCCGCAGAGATGTCGGTGCTCGGATCGTCGATGGCGTTGGTCGACGCCGCGTCGAGGAAGCGATCGAACACCGCATGATCGTTGGTCATCGGCAACTGCAGGAACGCGGCGCCACCGAAGATGACCAGGCCCACGCGGTCGCCGGGCAGCTGGTTGGTGAGATCCTTCGCCAGTGCCCGGGCCCGGTCGAGGCGGGTGCCGTCGGCGTCCTGCACTAGCATCGAGCGGGAGAGGTCAACGGCCACGAGGAGGTCGCGACCGGAGCGGTTGGAGCGCGTGTCGTACTCCCCGCCCTGCGGACGGGCGAGTGCCAGCAGCCCGAACCCGATGGCGGTAGCGCGCAGAAGTGCGCGGACGCGCCGGGAGCGGGGGTCCACCCTCACGCCGGTACGCGCAAGCACCGCTGGATCGCCCAGTGACGCGAGCGCCGCCGCCCGCGCCGCCTGCGCGTAACGAATGAGCCCGGCCGCGGCGAACGGTAGCGCCACCAGCACAGCGAGCACCGCCGGCACGGCGAAGTTCATGGCACCGTCCGGAGCCAGGTGGCGCTGAGGATGGCCTGCAGCCCGAGCAGCATGAGCCCGAGGAAGAGCACCATGGGGAAGAGCTCGCGGTGATCCCGCACCTCGCGGATGGGTACCTCCGTGCGCTCGAGCGGGTCGATGGCGCGCATGACGCTGTCGAGCGCAGCAGGGTCGGTGGCCCGGGCAAAGGTGCCACCGGTACGCTCGGCCACGCGGCGCAGCGTCGCCTCATCGCGCTTGGACAGCTTCGCCGCGCGCGTCCGCACACTCCACACGCCGTTCAGGTCGTACTGGGTCGTGTCGGCCGACGTGAGGCCGATGGCATGCACGCGGATGCCGAGTGCGCGGGCCATCTCGGTGGCTTGGGGCAGCGTGGGCGACCCGGTGTTGTTCGCACCATCGGTAATGAGCACGATGGTGCTCGACGCCGCCGGCAGCTTCTTGAGCTGGTTGATGCTGACGGCCAGCGCCGTGCCGATGGCGGTGCCATCGGGCAGCTGACCGATGTCGGTCAGGTCGAGCATGCGCCCGATGAGGGTCATGTCGGCGGTGAGGGGCGCCTGAAGGAACGCCTTGCCGGAGAAGAGCACGAGACCCACCAGGTCGCCCTCCCGTCGGGCGACGAAGTCGCGGAGGGTGGAGCGCGCCACCATGAGGCGGTTGCCCGGCTGGAAATCGGTCGCCTTCATGCTGCTCGAAATGTCGAGCGCCACGATGATGTTCCGGGAGCGAAGCCGGATCTGCTCCTTGCCGCCGTCCAGCTGGGGTCGCGCGAGCGCCAGCACCAGCAGGCTGGCACCACCGAACTCGAGCCAGCGCGGAAGCGGCGCCATGCGGGCGCGGGGGGTGCGCGGCAGCCCTTCGAGTACGCCGGCCGACACCCAGGCCACCGCGCTATCGCGGCGACGGTCGTTCCACCAGCGCAGCCAGAGACGCACCAGGGGGATGAGCAACAGCAGGAGGAACCAGGGGCTGGCGAAGCGCATCAGTCGTGCTCGCCGGGCGACGCCCAGGCGTCGATGACCGTTCGCGCGCCCGCGACGTAGGTGCGGGCGGTCCTGGCATCAGGCAAAACACCCGCGAACTTGACGAGGTCGGCATCGCCGAGAAGACGGGCGGTGCCTGGCAAGGCGGCCCGATCCTTCGCTTCGCTCAGGATGACCGGCGATCGCGTCCCGTTGGTCCGCCGCCGTGCGAGCACGCCAAGCAATTCCGTGGAGGTCTGGGCCGCGTGGACCTTCGGGTCGATCGAGCCCAGGTATTCGCGCATCACCGCGGCCACCGCCTCGTAGTGGCGGCCCATGTCGCCGCGCTCGACCCAGCCTTCGGCCTCGATACGACTCAGCGCGGCGCGGGCCACATCGGCAGGAGTGAGCACACCAGCCGCTTCCGGTGCGGCAGCGACCCCCGCGGGGCGGCGCGCGAGTCGGCGACGGGCCAGCCACACCAGGGCCACCAGCGCCGCGATGGCGGCCACGACCATCAGCGGATCCACCTTCTGCTCCGGCAGCTGGTCGCGGATGTCCTTGAGCGTCGGATTCCCGGCGGGCAGCGAGGGTACCACGTCTACATAGAGTGGCTCGCTCTCCAGCATGAAGCCGCGGTCGTCCGGGGTTGCCTTGACGATGACTCGAAGCGGCGGAATGCGAAGGCGCCCCGGCCGGAAGAAGGCCATCCGCACACCGCCGAGGAGCAGCGTCCGGTCCGCCTGGTGCTTCAGGGTGTCGATGCCCACCACCCTCGCCCCATCGGGCAGGCCTTCGGCGACGACGGGAACGGGGCTGGCCAGGGTCTGCTGCGGCCCGATGTGAATCCGCGCGCGCAGGTCGACCGCCTGGCCGAGCGTGACGCTGTCGCGCGAGAGCTCGAGGTCGAAGTGCTGGGCATGTGCGCGGGTGGCCGACATCGCCAGCAGCAGCAGTGCGGGGAAGACCTGGCGCATGGAGCGAATCAGCGGCGGGCGCGACGACGGAAGAACGCCACCAGCGGCTCCGCGAAGTCGCCGGAGCCATCGAGGCGCACCAGTTCCGCACCGCTCGCGTAGATGTCGTGGGCCAGCGTCTCCTCGAACCGGGCCCGGCGCTCCGCCACCCACTCGCGCACGGCAGCACTCGAGGCGTCCACCGTAACGATGGTGCCGCTCTCCGGGTCGCGCAGCCGGATAAGACCAACCGCCGGCAGCGCCTGCTCGATGGAATCGCGCAATTGCATGCAGATGATCTCGTGCTTTCGCGCGAGCCGCGACAGCGGCAGCTGGTAACCCGAGGTATAAAAGTCCGAGAGGATCACGAGCACCACCCGGCGGGGCAGCAGCGGCTCCAGTGAATCGAGGGCGCCGGCGAGGTCCGTCGTGGCCCCGTCGGCCCGGGCGGCCAGCAGTTCACCCAGCACACGCAGGGCATGCCGCCGGCCCTTCTTCGGCGCCACCATGCGGCCCAGGCCATCGCTGAAGAAGGCGGCGCCGACGCGATCGTTGGCGTGGGCAGCGGTGAGGGCCAGTACGGCCGCGACCTGCGCCGCGAGCTCCGACCGGGTACGGCGACGGCTGCCCACCTGCGCCGACGCGCTCTCGTCCACGAGGAGGAGCATGGTGAGCTCCCGCTCCTCGTGATGGCGCCGGAGATAGGTGACGCCGAGCCGGGCCGTCACCCGCCAGTCGATGGTGCGCACATCGTCGCCCGGCTGGTACTCGCGCACATCCTGGAACTCGATGCCCCGGCCGCGGAAGGCGCTGGCGTAGTCGCCGGCCGACAGGTCGCGCACCAGCCGGCGCGTCCCGAGCTCGAGTCGCCGCACCTCGTCGGCGATCTCGTCGGTGATCATGGAACGGCGATCTGTCCCAGGATACGATCGACCATCTGGTCGGTGGTGACGTTGTCGGCATCAGCCCGATAGGTGGGCACAATGCGGTGCCGCAGCACGTCGGTCGCGACCGCCTTCACGTCCTCGGGAATCACGAAGGCCCGGCCGGCGAGGAAAGCGTGGGCCTTGGCGGCGCGAACGAGATAGATGGCGGCACGGGGCGAGGCGCCGAACGCGATGAGCGGCGTCAGCTGGGCCAGGCCGGCATCGGCGGGCCGGCGCGTCGCGGCCACGAGGTCGAGCACATACTCCTTGATCCTGCCGTCCACGTGGACGCGCTCGACGCCCTTCCGTGCCCGCAGGATGTCATCGGCGTGCAGCACGGGGCGCGCCACCGGCGGCGTGCCGTCGGTCATGCGATCGAGCATGGTGCGCTCATCGGCACGGGCGGGGTAGGTCACCACCAGCTTGAACAGGAAACGGTCTACCTGCGCCTCGGGCAGCGGGTAAGTGCCCTCCTGCTCGATCGGGTTCTGGGTCGCGAGCACCAGGAAGAGCTCGGGCAGGTGAATGGTCTCCCCGCCGATGGTGACCTGGCGCTCCTGCATCGACTCGAGCAGCGCCGACTGCACCTTGGCTGGCGCGCGGTTGATCTCGTCGGCCAGGAGGATGTTGGTGAAGATCGGGCCGCGCTGCACCGTGAACTCACTGGAGCGCTGGTTGTAGATCATGGTGCCGATGAGGTCGGTGGGCAGCAGGTCGGGGGTGAACTGGACCCGGCTGCAGTCGGCCTCGATGGTGGTGGCAATTGTCTTGACTGCGAGGGTCTTGGCCAGGCCCGGCAGGCCCTCGAGCAGGATATGGCCGTCCGCGAGAAGGCCAAGGAGCAGACGCTCGAGCAGGATATCCTGCCCCACTACCACGCGCTGCGCTTCCGCCAGCACGCGACGCACGCCCTCGCTTTCGGCGGTGATCTCGTCGGTGCGCGCGGCGGCAGTGCCGGCCGTGAAGGAGGCAAGCTCGGGGGACAGCGCATCGGTCATGGGCCGGTATCACTCGGAATCAGGGGACAGGAAGGAAGCGGGCAGGTGGCCGGTGGAGCAAGGGGTGGCGAGGAACAGCGACGGCGTGACGAGGAACCGCAACTGCGTGGGGAGGAACAGCGAAGGCGGACAACGGCGGGCGCCGCTACAGAGGTATGGTCACCACCCGGCAGACGGCGGCCCCGATGTCGCAAACGCTGGCGCGGACGAGCGCCCCGGCCAGCGATGTGTTGCCGGGAATGGTGACCTCTGGAGGAGCCGTGAAGTAGGCCGAGTCGGCCGTCAGGCCCGAACTGGCCAAGCGCTCGCTGCGGCCCGACGCGAGCTCCAGTTGCGGTGGGAGCTTCGCGTTGATCTTCGTGCCCGGCGCCGGCACGGCACGAATGACCAACTGGCCACCGGAATGGCTGATGCGTACATCGACCGTGGCCACCTGCTCCGCCAGCAGCTCCCGGATGCGCCCTTCCCACTGCTTGTACCACTGGTCGCCCACGTGAAACTCTCCGTATCCCTCGTAACGGATATTGCCCTTCTTGTCGATCAGCACGAAGCTCGGCCAGTAGCGAATGCCGTACAGGTTCCAGGTGGCGTGGTCGTTGTCCTGGGCGTTCGGGTACTTGATGCCGTGACTGATCAGGGCACTCTGGACATTGGCCTTGTCGTGCTCCCCACCGCTGGGCGGGAACTCCGGATCATGGATCCCGAGTATGACCAGGCCGCTGTCCCGAAAACGCTGGTCGAAGTCGACCAGTGACGGGACGGTGTTGGTGCAGTTGTAGCAGGTGAAGGTCCAGAAGTTGAGCAGGACCACCCTGCCCCGAAGCGACTCCAGGGTCTGCGGCTGGTCGGTGTTGAGCCAACTGGTGTTCCTCCACGCCGGCGCGGGACGGGGTGCTTGCACGTGAGGACCTGAGGGCGTGAGAACGCCAAGGAGGATCACGGCAGGGACGGCGAGCAGGAACCGGCTCATGGGGCGCTCCAGATGTGGTGTCTCGATGCTAACGTCGCCCGGCCGGGATCGGTTCACCCGAGGGCAAGCGCACGGTTGCTTCGGGGCCCCATGGTGCCTAGCGTTCCCCACTTTCTGGGTCCATTCAGGGCCCGGAACGAGTCACGCCATGGAGCGCGATTGAAGGAAGCCAGGGATGTCACCGAGCTGGTCGTTGAGCCG
The DNA here is from genome assembly GCA_031402225.1 of Gemmatimonadota bacterium. Taxonomy (GTDB): domain Bacteria; phylum Gemmatimonadota; class Gemmatimonadetes; order Gemmatimonadales; family GWC2-71-9; genus JAGGAG01. The sequence continues at coordinate 23,217 of JANNSD010000007.1, forward strand.
CCACGGGCGCTGCCGCCGGCAGTTCCCGTGTGGCTGTGGCCCGCGGTCATGCTCGTCCTCACCGCCGTGGCGTTCGCCGGCGCGCACTGGCAGCCGGCGCACTCACGCCTGTGGCTCTTTCTTCCCTACTCGTTCGCCGGCAATTCGCTGGCGCCGCTGCCGTACGACCCTGCGGTGGTCTACCTCGGACCGCTGTACCCGGTGTGGCTGATCGTCCTCGTCGGCACCATCGGCACGGTGATCATCGAGTTCTGGAACATGGAATTGCTGGCCCGCCTCCTGTCGAAAGAGGGGACCCGCGGGTTCCGGGGCCACCGGATCACTGGATGGGCACTGTACTGGTACCGCAAGGCGCCGTTCTGGACGCTGGTGAGTACCTGCGTCCTGCCGATCATCCCGCACTACCCGATGCGCTTCGTGGCCGTGCTCGACAACTACCCGATGTGGAAGTACCAGGGCTCGGTGATCCTCGGCCGCGGCGTGCGCTACGCGCTGCTGGCACACCTCGGCATCGCCCTCAAGGTGCCGCCGGTGATCCTCTTCAGCCTCGGCCTGCTGTTCCTGGGCATCATGATCCACAAGATGCGCCAGATGAACCGGACGCCCGTCGAGGTCGTGGTGCCGGTGCTGCCGGTCGCACCCACGCCGGTCCCGGTAGAGACGTTGTGAAGCGCGCCTTCCTGATCCTGGCCGACGGGCTGCGACCGGACATCGCCGAGGCGGCACTGGCGGCCGGGGAGCTCCCGAACCTGAAGGCGCTCACGGAGCGTGGGGCGCGGTCGCGGGCCATCACCGTGTTCCCGACCACCACCAGCGTCGGCTACCTGCCGTTCCTCACCGGGTGCTTTCCCGGCACCTGCAACGTCCCGTCGATCCGATGGCTCGACCGTGCCACGTACGATGGGCGCTGGTGGAAGCGCCGCAACGAAGTGCGGAACTACTGCGGCTACCAGTCGGCGCTGCTCGACGGCGACATCGCGAGCGAGGTGCAGACGATCTTCCAGCTGGTGCCGGAGAGCCTCGGCATTTTCACGATGATCACGCGCGGGCTCCCTCCGGAGCGCGACCCGGCGCGGACGGCGCGCAAGCTACTCGGAGGCATCGGGCACTACGTCGATTGCCAGGGCCTCCTGGACGAGCGCGCCGCCCGCGAGATTGTGGCCGCCGCCGACCAGCCGTGGCGATTCGTCTTCACCCAGTTCCCGGCGGTGGACGGCTATACCCACTCCGCCTCGCCCGACTCCCCGAAGGTGCGGCAGGCACTCCGCCTCATTGACCGCTCGATCGGCCAGGTCGTGTCGCAGCTCAAGCAGAAGCGTGAGCTGGACGACACACTGATCGTGCTGGTGAGCGACCATGGCGCTACAAAGATGCACACCCATATGGACCTGGCGGTGTGGTTCATGACGCGGGGCGTACCGACGTTGCACCATCCGGTGCTGTGGGCCCGGAAGCCGCGCGCGGCCGTGATGGTCGCCGGCAATGCGTTCGCGTCGATCTACGCGCGTCCCGGCGTGCCGCGTGCCGAGCGGTGGACCATGGAGCAGTTGCGCCGCCCGGAGGCGTTCGGGACGGCCGACGATACGGTGGCGGCCCTGGTCCGCGAGCCGGCGGTGGCATTCGTGGCGGGCGAGGACCGCGATGGGAGCATCAGGGTTGCGGCCTCGACGGGCGAGGCGATCATCACGCAGGACCAGGATACGATCCGCTATACCCTGCTGTCCGGCGACCCGCTCGAACTCGGCGCGTCCTTCGCGGGGGATCGCGATGCCTGGCTGGCGCGGACCTTCGACGCGCCCTTCCCCGATGCGGCGGTGCAACTGCTGAACCAGTTCTCGTCGCCGCGCGCCGGCGACCTCGTGCTGGCGGCCCGCGAGGGATACGACTTCCGCGGCCGGTATGAAATCCCGGAGCACAAGTCGGGGCATGGGAGCCTGATCCGCGCGCACATGCATACGCCACTGTGGACCAACCAGCCGCTGCCGGGCGCGCCGATGCGGACGGCCGATGTGTTCCCCGCCCTGCTCGACTGGCTCGACGTGCCGGTGCCCGGGGGCATCGACGGACGTGCGCTGTGGCAGCCAGGTACCGCGGCGCGCGAGCGACTCTCCCGGCGGCAACCGGCGGAAGCACAGCCCGGGCGCTAGCGTCCATCCAGCCGTTCCCGCAGCCCCCCGAGTCGCTCGCCGCGCAGTTCATCCCAGGCAGCACTCGCCGCACCGACCCGGTCACGGGGCACGACCGCCAGCGGCCCCAGGACCCTCACATCCTGCATCACGCCGAGTGACTCCTGCAGCAGGCGCAATCGCTCGAGCGGCGGCGACCAGTCGCCAGCGAAGACCCGGGCCATGACCTCCAGCTGGTACCGCACCTGCTTGAGGCGTCGGCGAAGCTCGTGCAGCAGCTCGGCGGTGGTGTCATCGTCGTAAATGGTATCGAGCGCGTGGAGCGTACCGGCGGCATCGGGTTGCAGGGTCAGGCACCAGGCGGGATGCAGCTCGATCACCGCCACGCGCGAGCGCATGCCGGGCAGGAGCACGGAAGCCGGCGTGTCCTCGTCGACCCTGAAGGCGGGAGACCGGTCCCAGCGTCGAAGGGCGCGAAGCATGCTGCGGACGCGCGAGCCCCGCAGGCGCCCGGCAACCCGGCGCGCTTCGCGTTCACGGCGGCGGGTCCGCCGGTGGAGCCGGTTCCGCACCTCGTCGTCCAGCGCCGGCAACGCCGCCATGGCCTCGAGCGCCACGTCCTGGTCGCGCAGGTCGGCCAGATCGTGACCGACGCGCTGGAGCTCGCGGTCGCCCAGTCGGCGAGGCAACACCAGAATGGGGCGGAACAGGGTGAGGACGGCCCGCAGCCGACGGAGGGCGACCCGGAGGCCGTGGAGGGAGTCGGGGTCCTCTCGCGCCAGGAAGCGCTTGCGGGCGCGGCGCAGCTTGCGGCTGGCGTCAGCGATGGCGGCATGGGCTGCCATGGGAGCAGTCATGGCGCATCATACCGCCCGATTGTCACGGCGGCTCGGACCGTCAGTGGTTGCGTAACCGCCGACCCTGAGCGACTTTTCTGCCCCTTGAATGACCGGGTCCGTAGCTCAGCTGGATAGAGCGCTTGCCTCCGGAGCAAGAGGTCGCGCGTTCGAATCGCGCCGGGCCCATCCGAGAAAGTCGAAAGCACGCGTCATGCCGATCCCCAGCGAGTTGCCCCCCTTCCCGCCCGGCCTGTCCCGGCGGGATTTTTCGCGTTTCATGGCCTTGGCAGCCGCGGGACTGGCCCTGCCACCGGGTACGAGCGAGGGTGAACTCGCGCGCGCGGCGTTGCGGACAACACCGGCCGCCAACGCCATCCGCCTCAACTCGAACGAAAACCCGCTCGGGCCCTCACGCGCCGCGCTCGACGCCATGGCGCAGCTTGGCGCGGAGGAGGGTCGCTACGCCTTCCGGGCTGACCGGGAGTTGCGGGCCCGCATCGCCGAACTGGAGGGTCTCAGGCCGGAGTACATCGCCACCTTCAACGGGTCCAGCGACCCGCTGCACCGCGCCGTGCTGGCGTTCACTGGCCCCGACCATCCCTACGTGTACGGGGAGCCTGGCTTCGAGGCAGGATGGCAGGCGGCGAAGGTCTCGGGCGCCCCGGCGATCCCCGTCCCACTCACCGCCTCGCTCGCGCACGACGCGCCAGCCATGTGCGCCGCCGCGAGCACGCCGGGGATGCTGTACATCTGCAACCCGAACAACCCCACCGGCACCACTACGCCCCGCGACCTGGTCATCTGGGCGCTGGCGAACAAGCCCGCCGGCGCGATCCTGCTGGTGGATGAGGCCTACATCCACTTCAGCGACGAGATGTCGGTGGCGGACCTGGTCGACTCGCACGGGGACCTGCTGGTGCTGCGGACCTTCTCCAAGCTGTACGGCATGGCCGGGCTCCGCATGGGCCTCGCGATCGCCCAGCCTCCGGTACTCGACCGGCTCGCCGCCTTCGGCCCCGGCATGGTGTCGATTACCGGCGTCACGGCGGCCCGCACCAGCCTCGACGACCCGACGCTCGTGCCCACGCGCCGTGCGTACACCCGGCAGGCCCGTGACGAGACCTTCGCCTTCCTCACGAAGTACGGCTACGACTTCCGTCCGTCGGTGAGCAACTGCTTCATGCTCGACGCCAAGCGCCCCGCCGGCGAGCTGGCCGCGGCCATGGCGAAGGAGAACGTGCTGATCGGGCGCTCGTGGCCAGTGTGGCCCACTTACGCCCGGGTGACCGTTGGCACGCCGGAGGAAATGCGGCAGTTCTGCACGGCGCTTCGGACGGTGACGGCCTAGCGGCGGCCGCCACCACCGCCGCCGCTGCGGCTGTACCCGCCGCTGTAGCCACCACTGCTCCCGCCACTGTACTTGCTTCCACCACCGCCCTGATAGGAGCTGTTAGCCGACGTTTTCGCCGCGGACGAACTGCGCGCCGCCTGGTCGCTCGTGGTTTCAGGTGGCTTGCTCGCCGAACTCCAGCCGCTACTGCTGCCCTGTTCCCACCCACTGCCGGTGTTCTTGTAGACGTTGCCGTCATGCGTCGCGTACTGGTCGCCACTGGCCGTCTTGCCGGCGGCGGTGGTGCCGTTGGCGGTCGAGACGCCTGCCGCCTGCCCTCCCTTGGAACTCTGCGCGGTAGCGGTGGTGCCGTAGGCATTGGATGAATGGCTGGTGGTGGCGGTCTCCCCGTTCTTCGAATACACCGAGGACCCGTACGAGCCGTACGCATCGGAATGCTGGTACGTCGAGGCGCTGGCACCGGTGTGCGGATTGTAGGCCTGCGCCGCCGCCGCCGAGCCATACGGCCCGGAGGCCGACGCGCCGCGCGCATAGGTGCCGGTGGTCGGGTTGTATGCCGCTCCCGCGCTGGCCCCGCCGTACGGTCCGTACGCGGAGTATCCATGGGCGTACGCGCCGGTGTAGGGATTGTACGCCGCGTGATAGCCGTATCCCGTGTAGGGATACGGCGGATGGTAGTAGACCGGATAGCCGTATCCCGGCGGGTAGTACGGATGGTAGCTGTAGGCCATCGCCATCCCGACGCCGAGCATGACCACGCCGGCCGCGACGTAGGCGCCATTGTAGCCCGAGGTGTAGCCCACCGTGACCGTCGTCGGCGTGGTCTCGTAGATCTGCACGTAGGTGACGTTGTACATCGGCGACGACGGCGGGATGGTGTAGATCACCTGCGGCACCATCGTCGCCACGGCGAACGGGCCGTTGGGCGACTGCGAAACGAACCAGACCCCATTGCTGCAGACGTAGTAGCTGCCGTTGGCCTGGATGACCTGGTACGAGGTGTTGGTGGCGTACTGCATGGTGGTGCCAGTGATCGGCGAGAACTGGGGCGGCCCGCCGTAGACCACACTCACCGTCGTGGTGGCGATGTTCACGTCGGCCTTGTGGGGCATCTGCGCCTGCGCCACCGCTTCATTGGCCTCAGGCGTGCCGGGCACCGACGACAGCACGGCGGCGCGCGGACTATCAGAGGGAATGTTCCCGAAATCTGCCGGCAGGCTCGTGGTCGCGTAGGTCCACGGCCCGGTGCCAAGCGTCGCAGCGCTGAACCAGCGCCCCGATACCAGGAAGTACCACTGCGTCGTGGGTGCGTAGTAGAAGATGTCGCTGTCGGAATTGGTGACCCACGACAGCGACGTGCCCGGGATGGCCTCGAGCTGCGGCCGACCCTGCACCAGCATCAGCTCGGCGGGCTTCTGGCTCACGTACACCTGGGGCACCTGCGATGGTGCCCAGGACATGCCCGGGATGTTCTTGTTCACGTCGGCCCACTCGTCGTTCTTCGGAAGGCTCTTGAGGCTCGCAGGCAGCGGCCCAGCCGGGTTCCATGGACCATTCACGTCGCTCGCTTGCAGCCAACTGGCCTGGTCCTGCAGATAGTAGGTGCCGGTGTTCTTGTCCTGGAATACCGCCCAGTTCGTGTTGACGGAGAAGAAGAGCTTGGAGCCCTGCGTCACCGGGGCAAAGGCGGGCGCGCCCGAGAAGATGACCAGGATGGCCGGGGACTGGCTGTAGTAGATCGGCGGTGCCGGCTGCGCGAGGGATGGCGGCAAGCCGGTGGGGCGCGGATTGGGGCCGGCGGCAGCGGGCGGCGCACCGGACGTTGCCGCAGCGCTGTTCGACGCTGCCACGTAACTCTGCACTTGCGCGAGCGACAGGTTCATGGTGCCGGTGGGAACCAGGGACTGCAACGTGGCCTGGTACTGCTGCGCCGTGGCGGGATCGAGGCCGGGGAAGTTCACCCGGACAATCTTCTGGTTGTAGAGTGCCACTGTCTGCGAACCAAGGTCGGTGCTGGTTTCACCCGTCATGAACAGGGCGCCGGGCACCGAGGAGGAGGCGCCGGGCAACTGGAGCTCGACCGCCATGTGGTAGTTGAGGACTACGTAGTAGCTCCACGAATCCACTTGGGGCTGGAACAGCGTGACCTGCATCCCGTCGGCAGCAATGCGCGTGCGGGGCCAGGACAGCTCCTGAGCGCCCTGGGCAAGCAGGGGTGGGGCAATGGCCAGCGCCAGCGCTGCCGCCGCCCCGGGGAAGAATGCGCTCTGCATGAGACCCACTCCTGATAGGTGACTACTCGACCGCCACGACCGGCGGCGGAGACCAGGCGCCGGTCAGCGCCGCCTCCGTGGGCCAGTAGAGGCGCATGACCATGTAGATCGGGCCATCCGGTGCCGGGAGCCAGTTGCTCACGTGCGCCTTGGCCGGGGAATTCTTCTGGATGTAGAGCGTCATCGAACCGTCGGCGCCCTTCTTGAGCGAGGGCAGCATCGTCGAGTTGATGAGATAGCGGTTGATCGGGTTGTCCACCAGCAGCTGCGTCTTGCCGTCGTACATCGTCACCGACCAGAACGCGTTGACCGGTGGCAGCTGACCAGGCGCGAACGTCAGGGTGAACGAGTCGGAGGCGGCGTCGAGTCCCTTGATCATCGGGTACATCGCCTCGGCCTCGTCGTTGCCGTAGATGCCGGCCATGGCCGCCGCGGCCCGCAGCGTGAAGTCGCCGTTGTAGAAGGCGCGATTACCAAACGCGGCGCCCACGCGCCAGCCGTTCACGAGTTTCCCGAGGCTGTCGCGCCGGCCCTCGATCGCCTTGAATCCGGCTGTCGCGCCGGCCACGATCGCCGCCTTGGAGGAATCGCCCAGGCTATCGAACACGAACGGCTTGCCAGGGGCGATGCCGATGGTCGCGAATCGGGCGCGAATCGAATCCTCGGCCGGAACCGTCGGGGCGAACTGGAGCAGGAAGCTGAGGTAGGCGGGGAAATCGGCCTTGAAGGCCGCCGCGGTGAACGTCGGAAAGTCGATCTTCGGCGCGGCAGGCGGCGCCGGCTGCTTCAGGAATGCGGACAACGGCTGGACGCTGTAGCCGTTCTGCACCTTCACCACGTTCGGCATGTCAGCGGCGTTGAACAGTTGGGTGCGGTAAATGGCCAGGCCAAACTGCGTCTCGAGCGTGAACACCTTCGCGATGCCCTTCGGCGCCTCGCCCTGCCAGCCGGGGCCGGCCACCAGGTAGCACCCCGCCTTGCTCCCGGTGGCCCGGCTGCCGATGTACCCCTCGTTGAAGGCGTACATGTCGGTGAGCTGCACCGAGTAGTAGCGCCTGGGGTCTACGGCAGGCACGCACAGTACGAGCGGCTCGGCGCGCAGGTCCATCGACACCATCGAGTACGGCGTATCACTGTTCGGCGTCACGATGGCCTTGTCGGCCGGCGTGAACACCCGGTGCTCGTTGCTGATGGTGTTGAACGGGCCCTTGTACTCAGAGCCGCCCGAGTCGACCACGAAGGCATACATCGCCTTGTACGCCGCGATCATCGGGAAGCCGTAGATGTACGCCTCCTCCGCGATCCTGGCCGCGCCTGCACTGGCCGCGGGTGCCCCGGTGGCCTCGGCAGGAGGGGCATCCTTGCCGGGCCCGCATCCGGTCAGGAGCGAGACCGCGAGCGCGGTTCCGAGCATGTAGCGCATGGGGTTCCCTTCGGTCACGGAGGCTACTGGTTCAGCACGAAATTGAAGTTCGTAATGGTGGCGGACACGTTCTTGGCCGGCACCGAGACGTTGATCTGTGACGCGTACTGCGGCCCGCCCGGCACCTGTCCGAATGTCACCGTGGTGTTCACCGGGTCGCCCTGCAGCGACGTGGAAAAGGCATACCGCGTTGGCTTCTTCGTTTCCATGTTGATCCAGTACGTGGCGGTGTCCCCCGGCTGGATGAAGCCGACGTCGGTGGCCCGCACCTGGCCGCTTGGCACCGGGCTGAACGTGGCGGTGGAGTAGAAGTCCATCATCGTGCCCGGCGACGGCGCCATATAGCGCTTGATCAGGTCGGTGAGCTGGCCAGCCCACGCCTTGAACTCGTCCATCTTCTCTTCCTTGATGCGATGCTTGATGCCGTGCTTCCGGCCCGTCTCCTGCGGTGGCGCACTGAGCAGCGTCTTCTGCAGCTGGCCGTTCACGTAGTTCATCTGGTACAGCGACGCCGGCTTCTCCTCGCCCTTGTAGGTGAGCTGCACCCGCATCTTCCAGGTGTACTTCTGCATCAACTCCGCATTGTGCTTCGCGTTGGTGGCATACGCGTTGGCGGCGAGGCCGGGGTTGGGCCCCTGCGCCTGTGCCATCGACGCCCCGGCCACTGCCAGACCTGCCGCCATCATCAGCCCTCGTCTCATCGTCGTTCTCCGTCGCCGGCGCGCAGGCGCTACTGGTTGGGCTGATACTCGAAGTTCGTCACCGCCACGGACAGGTTGTCCGACGGGGCGTTGATGGTCATCTGCGAGGCGTACTTCGGGCCGCCGGGCACCTGGGCGTACGTCGCCGTACCGGTGACGGGATTGCCCGAGAGCGACGTGGCGAAGTTGAAGCCCGTCGGGCTCTTGGTGGCCGGGTCGATGAGGAAGGTGACCTGGTCGCCTGGCTGGATGAAGTTGGTGCCGGAGGCCTGGATGCCACCAGTCGGGGCCGGTCCGATCGTCGCCTTCGAGTAGAAGTCGAACATCTGGCCAGGCGTGGGTGCCATGTACTTCTTGGTCAGGTCTACCAGCGCCTCGACCTCGGTCTTGATCTCCTCAATCTTGTTGTCCGTCACCCGAGCCTTGATGCCGTGCTTGCGGCCCGACTCCTCCGGCGGCGCGCTGATGAGCGTCTTCTGGAGCTGGCCGCCCACGTAGTTCATCTGGTAGAGTGACGCCGGCTTCTCCTCACCCTTGTAGGTGAGCTGCACGCGCATTTTCCAGGTGTACTTCTGCATCAGCTGCGCGTTCTGCTTCGCGCCCGCAGCGTACGCGTCTGCCATCTGGCCCGGGTTGGGGGCCTGCGCGACGCCGACCGACGCGCCCGCCGAGAGCATGACCAAGGCAAGTCCGGCCAGCGACAGGCACTGCGGCGGCGCGGAAACCATCCGGGGGTTCATGATGTCACGTTCCTTCACTCAGGGGTTGCTGACGAGATGTCGGGATGTCCAGCCATTCAAAACGTGAATGAGACGCCGAGCTCCAGTCCAAACGTCGTTACGTCCCACTTGAAGTAGTCGAGACCGCTGCCTTGGTCGTAATTCACGCCGAAGACCCAATAGGCGGCCCCAAGGGAGACCAGCTTCGACACGCGGTATGCCACGGTCGGGCGCACCTGCCACGTGAACTGCGAGCCGATCCCGAATCCGCCGACATCACCCCGCAGCATGAGGTCCCACCTGCCGGTGTTTGGGACGGTGAACCGCGCCCCGAGGAACGGATCGAAGAAGGCGACGTCCTCGTCGAACACCGTGCCCACCGATTGCAATGAGGCACTGGCGCCCATGATGTTGAGGCGCCCACCGGCCAGCACCTCGAACCAGGGCATGAGACGGCGAAACCCGGTGAGCTCAAAGCTCCCCTGATAGCCATCGAACCGAGTCGGGAGATCGGCGCCGTCCTTGCCCAGGTCCATGTACAGTGCGTTCAAGCCAATGGCCCATTCCGGGCTTCGCGCTTCGGCACCGAGCATGAAACCGAACTGCAGGTTGCTGAAGATGTCGCTGGGATTGGCGTTGACATCGGATACCAACGGCCCCACCGTGACGGTTCCGTTCATGTTCGGGAACAGCAGGTAGGGCGTGATGATGAACTTCCATCCCGCCGCCGGGACCTGCTGGGATGCGGCACGGGACGGGAGCACCAGCAGGAACATCGCGACGACGAGGTATGCGAGACGGCGTGGCATGCGGCGTTTCCCATTCATGGGTTGTCAGTGCTCGTGCGACATCATTTCACTCATCGACCACCACTCATCCATCGTCATGACGTTGCGGGAAGGATCGCGGAACTCCGCGAGCTGCTGCCTGATAAGGCGACCCTTTTCTCGCGCCGTCAAACTGTCCACCATGAGGATGTCGGAAATGATGTCGTGCATCATGTGCAGGTTATCGAAAATAACCGCTGCCCGGGGGTGCCGCCTCGAAAACCCGGGCGCCACCGCCGCGGTCATCGGCATGACCCTGGGTAGCTGGCCGGTTCCCTCCTGTAGCATGCCCCAGAAGCGAGCGACCACCGAGTCTACGCCCGCACGCTGCTCCGCCGGGACATTGCTGACCACGAACGGCTCGTACAGCCCAACCTGCAGCCAGTGGTAGGCCCAGATGAGGCCGTTAAATCGGGGCTCGGCGGACCTGAACCGCTGACTGAACCACTGATCATCCATCAGCGCCATCGACTTCGGCACCGCGGTGAACGCATAGCCCCGGCGACTCAGATAATAGTCGGTGAGGGCCTCGATCAAGGAGTCTTTTTGTACCGTGGACAGGGAGGGATCGGCATAGACGTCGTACACCTGCCGGTGCAGTACATGGGCCCAGTCGAACATGAGCCTCGCCTGCCGCGCGATCCGCGCGTACCGCGGCTCGATCGCCACCTCGGCGACGCCGAACCGGGGCGGCCGGCGCAACAGGTCGGTGGTGAGAAAGCGGTACTCACGATCGAGCGCCACAGACCGCTCGGCCGGTGGTGACGTGAGGAGGTGCTCGTACAGCGTGGCGTGACCATAGTCGAAGGCGTTGAAGAGCCTGGCCGCCTCGGGATAACGGGACAGGAACTGCCAGTTGAAGCTACCCGGATAGTAGAACTGCTCGGCCCGGACGCTGATGTCCGTTGCCGGGGAGGCGATGACTCCCGCCGCGGGCGCCCTCGGCATGAGGCCGCGGATCGCGAAGACATGCGTGAGTCCCACCGTCAGCCGGAGATCGGGACCGGCGTTGCCGGTGAGGCGGCGCGCAACGCCGGCGTCGAGCACCAGGGTGGGCGTCCACTGCCAGCGGGCGCCCACCGCGGCAGCAACCCCGGTCGGCGCCCCGGCGTACTGCCGCGATGCATTCACTTCGCCGACCAGGAGGACGCTGCTCCTGAAGAAGGTGTAGTCCATGGCCGCCCCGACGAACCAGCGCGGCGATGGCTCGAGCCGCGGGCCACGCGATTCCGACGTCCCGAAGGTCCAGACACCGTTCAGGTGCAGCCGCGTCAGGCCGAAGGTACGCGTTGCGACGGCCTTGAACGTGGTGAGGGCCACATCGCCGGCGAGACCGCCAACAGGCAAGGCCAGGTCGACCCGGGCCGCGAACGCGGGGAGCGTGGGGCCCTCCGCGTTGAAGTTGTACATGGCGGAGAGCTGCACGCCGCCCAGCCCCGCGTCGCTTCCGCTGCTGTCGACCACACCAAACGGCAGCCTGATGCTGACCTGACTGTTCGGCAGAACCCCGTACTCCAGTTCCGGCTGCAGGGTGTATCGTTTCGCGCCCGAGACGTCGGCATCAAGGACGAACGGCGCCAGCAACTCGAACGCGTGGTGATCCGCCACGAAGACGTCCTCCGTGCGCACCGGGCGCCCGTCGTCCAGGTTGCGATAGTCACTCTGGGCCCGAGCTGGCGCTGGAATGAAGGCGAGCCCGAACAGCACCGCGCAGGCGGTGCCAAGTCCATGCTGCATGAGCTTCCCCGATCGAGAAATGTGGCCTGCGTCCGCGAAACGGCTCCGCGGACCGATCTAGGGAAGGGGTCTGGGCGGTTCGGTTGGGGGAGGAAGCGAGGCCGACGACAGGGCCGGCGCAGGTTGCGACCGGGGTACGGTGGAGATCCCGTTAGCCGGCTGATCGACCGGCGCAGCAGCCTCGCCGGCACCCTGGCTGCCGCAGTCGCCCTGCGAGCGGCACTGCACCGGCGGGCAGTGATCGCAACCGGCCGGAACCTGGGTCGGGTGCTGGTGCCGGGGGGCGGTGTGTTCCGGCGCACTGTGCCCGTGAGCCAGGTGCGGCCCCTGGGCACGGGAGCAGTGGCCGGTCGGCGCGGCCCAAGCGGTGCCCGCGCTCGCATTGGCTGCGAGGCCGATGGCCAGTGCCAGGCGTACCAGGGCGGCAGTCGCCCGCCCCACCCCCGAGCGTATCATGCTGGAAGCGTAGTCGGGCCTGACGCGCCACGAAATGGGGGCGATTGCACAAGTTGGGCTGGTACGCTACATTGTTGCCGTTCGCGCTGGTGCGCGAGTCGTTATGGCCAGATTCTTCCACGAGGACCTGGGACCATCCTGGGTCCTCTCGTTGTATCTGGCCGTCGCGGTCGAGTGACCGCACCCACGGCGGAGGGAGTTTCCGCCAGCAGTCGGTGGGTACGGCATGTCCGGACACCCGACAGCACAAGTCTATTGAAAGGGTTTCACATGCGTACCACCGGCAAGGTGAAGTGGTTCAACGACGCCAAGGGCTTCGGTTTCATCACTCCTGACAGCGGCGAGAAGGACTGCTTCGTGCACCACTCGGCGATCCAGGGCTCGGGCTTCAAGACGCTGAGCGAAGGCGAGGTCGTCGAGTTCGACATCGTGCAGGGGGCCAAGGGTCCCGCCGCCGAGAACGTCGCCCGGAAGAAGTAGTTCTTCAGGGCACGTGGAAAGGGCCGCATCCTCACGGATGCGGCCCTTTCTGCGTTCGACGCCCGAGCGCGACGCCGATGATCAGTGCGCCGAGGAGCATGGTCCAGCCGAGCCCTGATTGGTCCGCGACGGCAAGGAGGCGGGGTGTGGTCACCTGGGTCAGGATCGCCACGAACAGCGCCAGCAGCACGGCGCTGGGAGCGCCCGACCTGCCGCACCAGTAGCCCGCAACAAGGAGCAGTGCCGTCGGCCAGAGGAACGCCTCGATCATCCACGCGAAGCCTGGCTGGGGAGTCCGGGGGGCCAGGACAGACCAGAGGAGTTCGGGCCCGATGCGGTACTCCGTGGCCAGCGCCGGCCCACCGCGGGCGGCGGCACTCAGTCTTCCGCGCGCGCGCGCGATGTCGAGGGTCACCTCGCCACCCGGCGGCACATCGAAGGCGGGACCCAGATTGAAGCTCGGGGTACGCAGCCGGACGCGCGCCGCGTTGATCCGGAAGCTCAGCAGGGCCCGCGCCTGCACCCGGTTCAGCACCATGACGAGGCTGTTGTTTGCGACGCTGCCGTCCTGCCTCATATCGATGATCGTGACCACGTTTTCCCGCGGCGCGTTTGGGGGATCGGGCCGCACCACCACCCGCAGCGCGAAGGAATCGCGCGCGAACCCCTGCTCTACCTCCATCGGCAGCGACACCGGGACAAGCCCGATCGAGGCGCCCCCGACGCTCGCGCGTACCGCCTCGCCGCTCACAGCCGGTACATCCGGCAGGTCGCCGGGAAAGCGACCGCGCCAATGCCCGGCGCCGACATTGCCCTGCATGGCCCAGGCACCGAAAAACCAGGCGGCCGCCCACAGGACCGTCATGCCGATGCCCAGTTTGGCCGCCGCACGGCGCCCGGGTCGCAACAGGGTGGGGAGGTGCGGTGCGAGCATCGCACCCAGCGCCGCGCCGGTGGTATTGGTGACCACATCGCTCAGGCTGGCATCCCGTCCGGTAACGACAGCGTACTGTAGCGACTCCACCAGCACGGCGAGCCCGAACGCCCCCAGCGCGACCGTGCGAGGGCGCACGCCGGCCAGGCCGAGGGCCAGGCCCAGCGGGAGGAGCATGATGATGTTCTGGAGAACATCCTGCACCCCCTGGTCTCCGCAGACCAGGCAGGTGACCGGCGAGAGCGATGCCCGGTAGGCCTGTTCCGGCAGTGGCCAAAGAGTGAGGAGGAGAATGGCCACGACTTGGAGGGCGGCGGCCAGGAGGGCGAGGCGGCGGCTCACCCGGTGGGAGGGGTTGGGGGGCCGCCCTCTTGACGGCACGACAGGCCGGACCTTACGTTATGCCCCATCAAGCCCCGAATGCCTGTGCTCCCCCAGACAAGTCCGATGGCCGAGTGACGCCTGTCCGCGCCTGCCGCCATTAATTCTGACACGTTTCACTGAACCTTTCCCCAACCCGCTGTTGCTGACCGCCGCGCCCTGCGGCGTCTCCGACCCGCTTGGAGTCCCTCCGTGGATATCGCTGAACTGAAGCAGAAGTCCGTCGCCGAGTTGCATGAGCTCGCCGAAAAACTGAACATCACGAACTACTCTGGCCTCCGCAAGCAGGACCTGATCTTCCGCATCGAGCAGTCGCTGCTCGACCAGGATACGGTCATCCGGGGCGAGGGCGTGCTCGAGATCCTGCCTGAAGGCTATGGGTTCCTGCGCAGCCAGGACTGGAACTACCTGTACGGCCCCGACGACATCTACGTGAGCCCGAGCCAGATCAAGCGGTTCGACCTGCGCACCGGCGACACGGTCATGGGACAGGTCCGCCCGCCCAAGGAGGGCGAGCGCTACCTGGCGCTGCTCAAGGTGGAGAGCGTCAACTACGAGGAACCGGAGAAGACCAAGCACCGTATCGCGTTCGACAACCTCAAGCCGAGGTACCCGGACGAGCGCATCGGTCTCGAACGGAAGACCAGCGACCTGTCGATGCGGGTGGTGGACCTGCTGTCGCCGATCGGCAAGGGCCAGCGCGGCCTGATCGTGGCGCCGCCCAAGGCCGGCAAGACGATCCTGATGCAGAAGCTGGCCAATGCGATCAGCGAGAACCACCCCGAGTGCGTGCTGATCGTGCTGCTCATCGACGAGCGGCCGGAAGAAGTGACCGACATGCAGGAGAACGTCAAGGCGGAGGTGATCGCCTCGACCTTCGACGAGCCGGCCGACCGTCACGTGCAGGTGGCCGACATGGTGATCGAGAAGGCCAAGCGCCTGGTGGAGCATGGGCGCGACGTGGTGATCCTGCTGGACTCGATCACCCGCCTCGCCCGCGCGCACAACGTGGTGGTGCCGCACTCGGGGAAAATCTTGTCGGGTGGGGTGGACGCAAATGCCTTGCAAAAGCCAAAAAGGTTCTTCGGCGCCGCCCGCAACATCGAGAAGGGCGGCAGCCTCACCATCATCGCAACCGCCCTGATCGACACCGGCAGCCGCAGGGACGAAGTGATCTTCGAGGAGTTCAAGGGCACCGGCAACATGGAACTGGTGCTCGACCGGCGGCTGGCCGACCGCCGCATCTACCCCGCCATCGACATCCAGCGCACCTCGACCCGCAAGGAGGAGCTCCTCATGGACAAGGACGAGCTCAACCGGGTGTACCTGCTGCGCAACTTCCTGGCGGACATGCCGCCGGTGGAGGCGCTCGAGTTCCTGCTGGAGCGCATGAAGCGGACGAAGAACAACAAGGAGTTCTTTGCGACGATGGCCCAGTAGACCTGAGGACGTGAAGACGTGAAGACGTGAAGAAAGCGGGGGCTTCGGCCCCCGCTTTGTTTCCCGGATACCCAGTACCGCTTACCGTTCACGCATGGATTCCCTGGTGATCCCGCTAGCAGGCCGGGTTCTCGCCCTCGACTGGGGCGAGCGACGCATTGGCCTCGCGCTGAGCGATGAGCTGCAGCTCATCTCTTCGCCCCTGGCCACCGTGACGCGGCGGGACGGCAAGCGCTTCCCGATGCCGGTGCTGCTCGGACATGTCTCGGCGCATCGTCCCGTGGGTATCGTGGTGGGGTTGCCCCTCACCCTCCAGGGCGATGAAGGCGAGGCGGCAGGATTCGCGCGAACACTGGGCACCCTGATGGAGCAGCGGGCACACCTGCCGGTGGCCTACTGGGACGAGCGGATGAGCACCGCCCGGGCGCTGCGCGTCATCCGGGAACAGGGCGGCAGCACCCGCGGGCGCAAGGACGAGGTGGACGCGCTGGCGGCCAGTGTGTTGCTGCAGGGGTTTCTGGATTCCCGGCGAAGCGGGAGAGATCGGCGCGAAAGTGCCGAGTCGTGAGTCGTGAGTCGTGAGTCGGCAGTGAGTCGTGGTCCGTGCGTCGTTCTCCTGCTGCTTGTCGCGGCGTGCCAGGGCACACCGGGGCCGGTGGTACGGGTCACCATCCCCGCCGGCAGTTCCTTTGCCGTCGTGACCGATTCGCTCCGTGCGCACGGGGTCATCGCTCATCCACGGTGGTTCAAGCTCCTCGCCCGCGTGCGGGGGCTCGACCGGTCGGTGCGCGCGGGGCTGTACGAACTGGCGCGTGGGTCGTCGGCCTGGTCGGTGATGGACGCGCTCAAGCGGGGCGACCAGCTCCTGCTCAAGATCACGGTCCCCGAGGGCCTTACCCTGGCCGAGATTGCGCTGATCGCTCAGCAGGCCCTGGACATCCCGGTGGACTCATTCATGGCCGCGGCGAATGACGCGGCCGGTGCCACCGCGTTCGTCGACGGCGCGATGACGTTCGAGGGGCTGCTGCTGCCCGAGACCTACCTCGTACCCGCCGGCGTCAGCGCGCGCGGGCTGGTGCGCATCATGGCGCAGCAGGGGCTGACGGCGTGGGATGCCTCCTGGAGCACGCGCCTCGACACCCTCGGTATCACCCGGCTGCACCTGCTCGCGCTCGCCTCCATCATCGAGGGTGAGGCGCGGGTGGACAGCGAGCGACCGATCATCTCGGCGGTGTACTGGAACCGGATCAGGAAGGGGATGCCGCTGCAGGCAGACCCGACGGTCCAGTATGCCATCCAGGTGGCCACCGGCTCGCGGAAGTCGCGCCTGCTGCTCAAGGACTATGGCTTCCCGTCGCCCTACAACACCTACCTCAATACCGGGTTGCCTCCCGGCCCGGTGAACTCACCGGGTCGAAGCAGCATCGAGGCCGCACTGTATCCCGCCCAGGTGCCGTACCTGTTCTTCGTGGCGGCCGGCGATGGGCACCATGTGTTCACCCGGACGTACGGTGAGCACCTGCGGGCGATTGCGCGAGTGCGAAGGAGCCGAGGGCCGGTAGAGGAGTGAGGAGCGAGGCGTGCCTACCCACCACGGTAGCGACGTGCTGCTGCCGTGATAGCCTCCGCACCGAGTATTCCTGAGACGACTGCGACGCCGGTGGCGCCAGCTTCGAGGGCGGGACCGACATCATCGGGCTGGATGCCTCCGATGGCGACGCACGGACGGGTGCCGGCGTGAGCCCTGATGCGGGCGAAGCCCGCCGCACCGAGCGCCGCACCGGCAGCGTTTTTCGTACTGGTTCCCGACCAGGGTCCGATGCCCCAGTAGTCAGCATCCACGCCATTCGCCAATTCGCTCTCGAGCCCGACGCTCGCCCCGATGATGAAGCCGGGCGGGGCGATGCGGCGTGCCAGGGGCACCGGCATGTCGTCAGGCCCCAGGTGAACCCCGTGGGCACCGATGGCGAGGGCCACGTCCATGCGGTCGTTGATGATGAGGGGAATGCCGATCGCCTGGAGCAGTGCGCGGCCGATTCGGGCCAGGTCGGCGGCGGTGGCCCGCTTGAGCCGGAGTTGCACCGAGGTGATCCCCCCCTGCGCTGCCGCCTGAATGAGGGCGACCGGATCACGGCCTCGCAGGAAGGCGTCGTCGGTGACGAGCATGAGTCGGAGCGCCTGCGCTAGATTAGTCGGCATGTCTGACCGGGAAAACTACCGACTGCAGGGGATTCGCGGCGCCATCACGGTGGGCGCCAACGAGGCCGCCCAGATCCTGGCGGCCACCGATGAGCTGCTGCGGCACCTCATCGAGAGCAATGGCCTCCAGCCCGACGACATCGTGAGCGGTATCTTCACCGTCACCAGCGATCTGGACGCCGCGTTCCCCGCCCGCGCGGCGGAGGACTACGGCTGGAACATCGTGGCCCTGCTGCACTCAACGGAGATCCCGGTACCGGGGTCGCTTCCGCGGTGCATCCGGCTGCTGGTCCATGCGTACACCACGCGGCCCCGCTCGGAAATCCGGCACATCTACCTGCGGGAGGCCGTGGCGCTGCGGCCCGATCGCGTGGGAAAAGCGTGAGGAGGCACTGCAACTGCGTGAGGAGTGAGGGGGAACCGCGTGACTGACGGGCGGGAAGGGGCACGGGTGACGGCACGTGGTGCAGAACGCTGGACCCGTGGTCACCCGTGGATCTACCGCAGTGACGTGGCTACCGCTCCGGACGCTCCCGGTCTCGTGTCGGTGCACGACCCGCGTGACAAGTTCCTGGGCCAGGCGCTCTTCTCTCCCCGATCCGAGATCCAGCTCCGACTCCTCGAGCGCACCGACCGTCCGGTGGACGCCGGATGGTGGCGGGAACGGCTCTCCGCCTGCCTCGCGCGCCGGTCGACGATCGACGCGTCCGCGTATCGCGTGGTGCATGCCGAAGGCGACGGGCTCCCTTCCCTTATCATCGATCGCTACGACCGCTGGGTGGTGGCGCAGCTGCTCTCGGCCGGACTCGAGACGATGCGCGGCGAGATTCTCGCGGCAATCACGGCGGTGCTCGGGCCCGACGGCATTCTCCTGCGGCACGACAACTCGACCCGGCAGCGCGAGGGGCTGCCTTCCGATGTCGAACTGGTCATGGGCGCGGTACCAGAGTCGATCGACGTCCGCGAGGGCGGGGTGCACTATCTGGCGGCGCCGTGGACGGGGCAGAAGACGGGCGCCTTCCTGGACCAGCGATCGAACCGCAGGCTGCTGGGCGACATGGCGCCCGCGGGCGGGCGCGGGCTCGACTGCTTTGCGTACCACGGCTCGTTCGCGCTGCACCTCGCGGCACGCTGTGGCGCAGTCGTGGCCATCGATGCGAGCGCCGAGGCACTGGAGCGTGGACGGCAGAACGCAGCGCTCAATGGGTTCGGGAATATCAGCTGGATGCAGGGTGACGCCTTCGACCTGTTGCGCGACTTCGATCGTGCGCGCGAGCGATTCGACGCGATCGCGCTCGACCCGCCGGCCTTCGCGAAGTCGCGGTCATCGGTACCGCAGGCCCTCAAGGGGTATGCGGAGGTGAATCGCCGTGCGATGCGAATCCTGTCGCCCGGTGGCATCCTGCTCACGGCATCCTGCTCACACCATGTTCGGCGGGCCGACTTCCTGGAAATGCTTTCGTCGGCCGCCGCGGACTCCGGCCGCTCACTCATCCTGGAACAGGTGCTGGGCCAGGGGGCAGACCATCCGGAGCTGCTGGGGGTGCCGGAGACAGGATACCTGAAGGGGGCGGTGATAAGGGCGGCGTGAGGACGTGAGGTAGCTGCGAGGAGGCCGTGTATGGCTTCTGCGGCTTGACTGATTGGAGCTAATTGCCGAATTTCCAATGAGATGGCTCCCGAAACCACTCCGCGCATGCGCAACACATGCTGACCGCCGCCGAAGCCCTGCGCTCCGCCGGGCGCCGTCGTCCGCCGCCGTCCCTTACTCATTTGTACCACGAGTACCTCATGCAGCGCATCGAGGCCTACAAGAACTCGGTCTCGCGCGACGAGCTCATGCGCCTGGCCGGGGAGGCCTCCGACGGCCTCCGCGATTCGGACGAGAGCCAGTTCCTCCTGACTGAACTGCTCGCGGGCGAGGTGGTCGACGCGCTCATTCGCAAGAGACTCAAGCTCACTGGGCGGAAGAAGTTCGCGGAGCACATCCTCAGCCTTCGCGTCGCCCAGCGCGAACCGACGCACTGGGGGCTCGACGGTGTCTGTCCCGTCGTTCCACTGGTACCGCGTCTTGTGCCCAGTGACCGCGCCCTTGTGGTCGGTGCAGGCGCCGAGGCCTGCGCATGTCTCCTGCTGGCGCACGACGTGGAGGTGGTGTTCTGGGCATCAGACCTGGGAGTCGTGGAGCGGCTGGAGCAGCGCATGACCACCGAGTCGCTTGCGGCACGCTTCCTGGCCTTGATGGTAAAGCTCGGACACTGGGTTCCCACCTGTGACCCGTTCGACTTGGTCGTGGTTGACTTGGGGGCGCTCGCGGAACTCGACGGCCCCACGCGATTCGACACGCTGCGCGCGCTGCAGGCCCAGACCAATGCCCAGGGGCTCCATGTGCTGCTGCCCTCGACCGCCTTGGTGCCCGAGGCGGTCTTCACATTTTACGACGGCTGGGAGCGTGAAGACCCCCCCCGCCGCAAACGCGGACCACGCCCGGCTGGGTGCGTTCTGGCAAAGCCTGCACCCGCCGAACACCGTCAGGCCGCCGGGGCCTGACCACGGGACGCAACCTGCGACAGGACAAACCCTTGCCCCGCCCGACACGGCCCCTTAACGTCGAATGACGGGTGCCCTCACCTGAGGGTGCCGAGGCTCGTTCGATGGAGCAATCCATGCCTTCCATGATGATCAACGGGACGCCGGTCGAGTTTGCGCCCGGCGCCACCATTCTCGATGCCGCCCGCAAGGCTGGCATCGATATCCCCACGCTGTGCTGGTATCCCAAGCTCACGACCGTCGCCAACTGCCGCATCTGCCTGGTGTCCGTTGACGGCCAGGGGAAGCTCACGCCCGCCTGCTACACCCAGGCCGCCGAAGGCATGTCGGTACAAACCGAGTCGGCGGAGGCGAAGGACAGCCGCAAGGGCGTGCTCGAATTCCTGCTGGAGCGGTACCCGGGGGACCACCTCGAGAACGGTGGGCGCGCGCAGCCGCGCAATGTGTTCGAGGAGTATGTGGTGCGATATGACGCCCACCCCCCGGCCATGCGCACCCTGGGCCTGCGCCACGGCGACGAGCGTCCGGGCGACTGGATGATCCAGCACGACATGAGCATGTGCATTCTCTGCACTCGCTGTGTGCGGGCATGCGAGGACATCCAGGTGGTCGGGGTGCTCGACGTGGCCCAGCGGGGCGAGCACACCGAGATCATCGTGGGTGGCGACGGCAATCCCGACAACGCCGGCTGCACCTGGTGCGGCGAGTGCGTCCGGGTCTGTCCCACCGGCGCCATCTTCGAGTTCATCCCCAAGCAGCGGTTCGGCGCCGAGGCGCTCGCCACCCCCGACAAGGTCGCGAAGTCGGTGTGCCCGTATTGCGGCGTCGGCTGCCAGATCGACATCCAGGTGAAGGGCGACCGCATCCTCCGCGTCACCAGCCCCGACATCGAGGCGTACAGCCCGAACCAGGGGTCAACCTGCGTGAAGGGCCGCTTCGGCTACGACTTCGTGCAGCACCGGGACCGGCTCAAGGCGCCGCTCATCCGGAAGGGGTGGGAGCACAACGGCGAGGAGTGGGAGTGGACCGGTGAGTCGCCGCGGGAGCGCGAGGGTCCGTGGCAGCTGATCGAGGACCTTGGCATGAAGGACAAGCCGCGGCCGCCCAGGCGCCAGCAGGGCAAGCCGCCGCAGACGGGGCTGCCCCTGCTCGACGACGACGACGTGCGCGACCGGGTGGCCACCCCGCCGGCCTGGTACAGCGCGTTCCGCGAGGCATCATGGGAGGAGGCGCTGAGCCTCACCGCCCAGGAACTGCTGCGCATCCGCGACGAGAATACCAACGGGATCGCCTCACTCGCATCGGCCAAGTGCACCAATGAGGAGAACTACCTCTTCATGCGCATGGTGCGGGCGGCACTGAAGACAAACAACGTCGATCATTGCACCCGCCTCTGTCACTCGAGTTCGGTGGCGGCGATGAGCCGCGCCATGAGTACGTCGGCGGCGTCGGGATCAATGCGCGAACTCGAGGAGGCCTGCGACGTCATCTTCATCGCGGGGGCCAATACCACCGAGACGCACCCGGTATTCGGCGCGCTGATCAAGCGCGCGGTGAAGAAGGGCGCCAGGCTCATCGTCGCGGACGTGCGGAAGACGGAACTCGCCGAGCGGGCGAGCATCCACCTCCAGCTGATGCCGGGCACCGACGTGGTGCTGTACAACGCGATGCTCAACCACATCATCGCGATGGGGCTGGAGAACCGGGAGTTCATCGCGACGAGGATGCATGACTGGGAGAAGGTGCGCGCCGCGGTGGTGCCCTACACCCCGGAGATGGCGGCGAAGATCACCGGGATCCCGGCGGCCACGATCCGGGCCGCCGCCGAGATGTACGCGCGGGGCCCGAACACCTCCACGCTCTGGGCCATGGGCCTCACGCAGCACCACACCGGCACCGACATCGTGGCGAGCCTGCTCAACCTGATGCTCGCCTGCGGCATGATCGGGCGCTGGGGCGCGGCGATGATCCCGATCCGGGGGCAGAACAACGTGCAGGGGTCGAGCGACGTGGGCGCAATTCCGTTTGCCTACACCGACTACCGGTCGGTGGAGGACCCGAAGGTCCGGAAGCTCTTCGCGGATGCGTGGCGCGTGCCCGAGGAGAGCCTGTCGCTCAAGAAGGGGATGATGGTGACCGAGATCGTGGCAGATGGGAGCCCGATTCGCGGCCTCTACATCATGGGCGAGAACCCGGTGCTGTCCGACCCGAACATTGCCCATGCCGAGCACTGGGTCCGGAGCCTGGAGTTCCTGGCGGTGCAGGATCTCTTCCTCACGGAAACGGCTCGCTGGGCCGATGTGGTGCTGCCGAGTTCATCGTTCGCCGAGAAGGAAGGGACGGTCATCAACACCGACCGGCACATCCAGCTCATCGAGCCGGCGCAGCCGACCCCCGGTGATGCGCGACTCGACCTCGACATCCTGATGGACTTGAGCAACCGGTTGGGGCTGCCGTCGAACTACAGCGGTCCCTCGGACGTGATGGACGAACTGGCGCGGGTGACCCCGATCTGGCGCGGGGTCAACTACGAACGGTTGCGGGTGCTGCGCTCGCTGCAGTATCCGGTGCCGGACGTGAACCATCCGGGCACCACCTTTCTCTTCGCCGACGGGTTCCCCACCGCCGACGGCAAGGGGAAGTTTGTCGGCGTCGAGTACCTGCCGCCGGACGAGTTGCCATCGGACGAGTATCCGTTCGTGCTCAACACCGGGCGCCAGATGTACCACTGGCACACCGGCACGATGAGCCGGCGGTCGCGGGGACTCGACAGCCGGGAGCCGGTGCCGATTGTCGAGATTCACGCCGACGACGCCGCCGGGCTCGGCCTGCGCGACGGCGACGCGGTGGACCTCACCACGCGGCGGGGGTCGGTGCGCATCGCGGTGCGCATCTCCGACCGCCAGGCCCGGGGGCAGGTGTTCCTGCCGATGCACTTCCGGGAGGCGGCGGCCAACCTGCTGACCAATCCCCAGCTCGATCCGTATGCGCGCATCGCGGCGTTCAAGGTGAGCGCGGTGCGCATCGAGAAGGCGGGAACCAGGGAACCGGCACTGGTGTGACGCGCCCGACCACCCTCGGGCGACTCGCGGCCTGGGCACTCGGCCTCTTCACCCTGCTGGTGGGGCTCGCGTCGCTCGCGTGGCCCTTCGCGTGGGATTCCGGCATCTTCACCTGGGTTGGCAACACCATCGGGCACGGCGGCCTTCCCTATCGCGATGCCTGGGACGCGAAAGGGCCCTTCGCGTACTATGCGTACGCGCTGGTGCAGCGCGGCGTCATCCCCTCCATGTGGCCGGTGCGCCTCCTCGACCTCGGGTTCGTCACCGCCGGTGCCGTGGCCGTCGCCGCCATCGTGCGGCGCTTCGTGCCCGGCAATGCCGGGCCGCTCACCGCCTGCTTTCTCGTCCTGGCGCACTACGCCACCGACTTCAACAACACCGCCCAGCCCGACGCCTGGATTGCGGCCGTCTCAGCGATTGCGGTGGCACTGCTCCTGCGGCCCGACCTGGATCGCAAGCTCGGGCTCGCAACCCTCGCGGCGCTGTTGCTGGGCGTGGGCCTCCTGCAGAAGCCCACCTTCGCCAGTTGGCTGCCCCTCCCCGCGCTGGCGATTCTGCTGAGCGCACGGCCACTGGCATGGCGCCTCACGGTTGCCGCCGGGCTCTCTCTCATCGCCCTCCTGCCCGCAGCGGCCGCTGCGGCCTGGTTCCAGTCGCAAGGCGCCCTGCCGCAGCTCATCGAGGGTTACCTGACCCTCAACCTCGAGCTCTCCCGCAACCTCACCGGCAGCGTCTGGCGCGCGATGGTATGGTCGGTGGTGCGGGCCCAGGTGACACCGCTGGGCCTGACGCTGCCGGCCGCCGCCCTGGGCATTGCCTGGCTGTGGAAGGCCGACCGGCGCGCGTCCCTGCTCCTGGTGGCCTGGGCCGCGGGGGCCTGGGTCGCGCTCGCGGCACAGCGACGGTTCTTCCCCTACCATTGGCAGCCGGTATTCTGGTCGGTGGCGCCGCTGGCCGGCATCGGCTTCAGCGTGGCACTCCGCCGGAGCGAGGAAGCCATCGCGCCTGCCCGCCTGCTCGCGGGCGGATTGCTGGGATTGCTCGTCGCGCTGCTGGTGATTCCACTGCAGGTGCGAGTGCGCGATGCCGCCGACTATGTGACCGGCAGGATGAGCCAGGAAGCCTTCGTGCTCCAGTTCCTGCCGGATGAAACGGCTATCGTCCGGGACGACTTGGCGCTCGCCAGGTACCTGCAGTCGCACTCTTCACCCGAGGACCGCGTGATCATCTGGGACAGCCCCCTGGCCAGCGCGCTCGCCCAGCGCCGCGCGCCCACGCGCATCGGATTCTTCTTTCCGCTCGTGAACCCGCGCTCGACCGCGGCTCGGCCTATTGCGCCGGGGCCGGTCCAAGCGCGTATCCGTGCCGAGTATCTCATCGGACTGGATAATCCCCAGACGAAGTATGTGGCGGTGACACGCGATGCCCTGACCGGCGCGGAGGCATCGCCCCGCAAGAGCATCCCGGCCTTGTTCCCCGAGTTCGGCCGAGCCCTCGCCGAGTCGTGGTCGCCGATCGATTCGGCGGGCAACTATCTCGTGTTCGCGCGGCGGGCACCATGAGCGGCACGATGCGCGCGCTGGTGAAGACCCAGGCGGGGCCCGGCATGGATGTGCGCAGCGTGCCCCGGCCTTCCTGCGGGCCGAACGACGTGCTGATCCGGGTGCACCACGCCGGGGTCTGCGGCACCGACCTGCATATCTGGGAGTGGGATAGCTGGGCCAGCAAGCGGCTCAAGCCGCCGGTGGTGATCGGGCACGAGTTCGCGGGCGAAATTGCGGCCCTGGGCCGCGACGCGGAGGCGAGCGGCCTGCTGGCGGTGGGCGACCTGGTGACGGCGGAAGGCCACATTGTCTGCGGCCACTGCCTGCAGTGCCGCCTGGGTGATGCGCACCTCTGCCGCCGGACCCAGATCATCGGGGTTGATCGCGACGGCGCCTTCGCCGACTATATCGCGATGCCCGCCTCGAATGTCATGAAGCTCGACGGTATCGCCACCGAGATCGGCGCCATCATGGACCCGATGGGTAACGCGGTGCATACGGTGCTGGAGGGACAAGTGGTGGCGGGGGCCAACGTACTGGTGCTCGGCTGCGGGCCGATCGGGTGCTTCGCCGTGGGCGTGGCCCGGGCGGCCGGCGCGGCCCAGGTGATTGCCAGCGACTTCAACCCGACCCGGCTCGCCCTGGCCAAGGCAATGGGCGCGCACGTCACGCTCAATCCGGCGAATGACGACGTGGTGGCACGCGTACGGGAACTGACCCATGGCGATGGGGCCGACCTGGTGTGCGAAATGAGCGGCCACCCGAGCGGCCATGCGCAGGCGTTCGCGGCGGCGCGCCAGGGCGGGCGGGTCAACATGCTGGGCACGCCCAGCCGTACCACCGAAGTCGACTTTGCCCGGGACCTGATCTTCAAGGGGCTCACGCTCTACGGCGTGACGGGGCGACGGATGTACCGCACCTGGGACGATATGCAGCGGTTCCTCCGTGCCGGCGCGCTGGACCCGCGACCGGTGATTACGCACCGGTTCCCGCTCGAACGGATTGCCGACGCGATCCAGGTGATTAAAGATGGGAGCGCAGGAAAGGTGATTCTGGACGTCGGGGAGACGGGAGACGACAAATGACGCTACTCGATAGCAGGCTCGAAACACAGATCGCTGAGTTCAAGCGGGATGGCGTCTACAAGCGCCTCAACCACCTCGACGGGCCGCAGGGACCGCGGGCCAGGATGGAGGGGCGCGGCGAGGTCATCATCCTCTCGTCCAACAACTACCTCGGGCTGTGCAACGAACCGGGGGTGGTCCAGGCCGGGAAGGACGGCCTCGATCGCTACGGGGCGGGCACGGCGTCTGTGCGCTTCATCTGCGGCACATTCACGATCCACCGAGAGCTGGAGCAGTCGCTCGCACGCCTGGTGGGAACGCCGGCATCCCTCAGCTTCGTGAGCTGCTGGAGCGCCAACGAGGCGGTGCCCGGAACGCTGCTGGGCGAGGAAGACCTCGTCCTCAGCGATCAGTTGAATCATGCGTCGATCATCGATGGCGTGCGGCTGTCCAAGGCGATCGCCCGGTGCCAGACGGGCGTCTATCTGCACGCCGACATGGCCGACCTCGATCGGAAGCTGGCCGCGGCCACGGACCGTCGCGTCAAGATGGTGATCACGGACGGCGTCTTCTCCATGGAGGGGGCGATTGCACCGTTGCCCGACTTGCTGGACGTGTGCCGCAAGCATCAGGCGGTGCTGGTGGTGGATGACTCGCACGCCACCGGGGTGCTCGGCGCCACGGGCCGCGGCACCGCCGAGCATTTCGGGCTGGTGGGACAGGTCGACATCATCACGTCGACCCTGGGCAAGGCGCTGGGCGGGGCAGCGGGGGGCTTCGTGGCCGGCTCCGACGCAGTCTGCGACTACCTGACCCAGCGGGCACGACCCCAGCTCTTCTCCAATGCCCTGCCTCCCACCGTCGCAGCCAGTACGCTGGCCAGTGTGCGCTATCTGGTGGCGCATCCGGAGCGAGTCACCGTGCTCCGGGAGAACGCCCGGTACTTCCGGGACCAGCTCACCGCCCTGGGCTTCAAGCCCCTGGCGGGCGACACCCCCATTGTGCCGGTCATCCTGGGCGAGACGGCGATGGCCATTCGCATGAGCGAAATGTTGCTCGAGGAGGGGGTATTCGTGACCGGCTTCGGGTATCCCGTCGTGCCGCAGGGTCAGGCAAGAGTCCGCTGTCAGGTCTCGGCGGGGCATACCCGTGCCGACCTTGATCAGGCCCTTGTTGCCTTCGCCCAAGTTGGCCGCCGACTTGGACTTATATAGATTCTGAGCGCCAGAAAACCGAGTCTATCCCTCCGAGGCCCGGTCTTTGCACTTTGGTGCAGCCGTGTGCGCGATCCTGTGACTGCCGCTATACCACATGGGGTCGGTGCACAGGGCGGTCCGTCGCCCGGGTCTGCCCGTTGGCCCTTCGCGGAACCTGTTGCTAGACAATATCTTGTCAGGCGTGGAGTTCAGGCAGGCCGGGCAGACGGTCCGCCACTGCAGAATTCCGCAGTCACTGACCAAAGTCGTTCACCGGGTTCGCCATCGCGCCCCGGGTACCGTACCACCGCCATGGAGGCCGTTCGGATGAGCATGCTCACGCGTAGCATCACGTTGGGAGTGCTGGCGCTCGGAGTCGGCGCGACGGCGCTCGCCGCCCAGCAGAAGCCGCGGGGCTACTCGAACTACCGCTGGTACATCGGCGGCCAGGGTGGCGTCTTCAACTTCCAGACGACCGGCCAGACCCGGGGATGGATCCCGTCGGTCGGCGGTCACACAATGATCATCGCCAAGCGCACCGGCCTCCTCGTGTCGGTAGATGACGCACTCGGCAGTAACGAGGTCGCGACGATTGCCTACGAAGGGTCGGCGACGGGCTTGCAGCAGATTGCCTTCAACGACGTGCTGCGGTTCTCCTTTCACATGCTGGCGTATCCGTGGCGCGGCATCGTCGAGCCGTACATCGGCGTCGGCGGCGGCATCATGTACGCGGTGAGCCCGCAGGCGCTCAATACGGCTGGCTATACGCCCGCCGAACTGCAATCACTTTACGAAACGATCGACGACCTGACCAGCACCGGCTTCGCGTCGGTGGTCGGCGGCGTCCAGATCAAGGGCGGCCCCTTCATGATCTTCGCGCAGTACCAGATCAATACCGCACCGTCACGAGGGAACGCCTTTGTCGGCAGCACCCAGACGGCGAGCGTCGGCCTGCGGCTGCTGCTTGGCAGTTCGCGCGAGGACAACCTGCAGAACAGATAAGACCGTGAGGACGTGAGGTAAACGGACGGCCCGGGTGGGCAGCGCCACAGAGGGGGCACGGCGAGAGCCGGGCCCCCTCTGCGTTGGCGCCGCGACCTCAGCGCGAGATCCAGCGACTTCCCTGTTCCGTGAAACGCAGCGGCCAGTCCACGGCTTTCGTGATGCCGATGCGATGACTGACTTCCACCGCCGTGTCCACCGGTTCCCTCGCGAGGATGACGACGCTGCTCTTGCGCATGAACATGGCATCGAGGCCCTGGTCGATGCCGAAGGCCTGGGTGAGGCGCCCGGGGCCCGCCGCCAGCAGCCGATCGCGCTCCACCCCGCCCCGCCGGCGGCGCATGCACTCGACACCCTCGAGCGGCTCCAGGGCCCGCAGCAGCACCGCGCCGGCATTGGTCTCGCGCTCGCAGACCAGGTTGGCGCACCAGTGCATGCCGTACGACAGGTAGACATACCAGGTACCGGCGCCAGCGTATAGCGTCTCGTTGCGGGCGTGGCGGCGGTTGGCGTAGCCGTGTGAGGCAGGATCGCGCTGGCCGAGATAGGCCTCGGTCTCGACGATCCGGCCGACGGTGCGCTGCCCGCCGGCCGCCGAGACCAGGGTGCGTCCGATCAGGTCGCGCGCCACCACTTCCGTGGGGCGCTGAAAAAACGAAACGGGCAGCATGGCTGCCCGTCGCGTGCTGCTCACTTCGACATCCTGGCGTTCACATCCTCAGCCCGGCTTCTTCGCGGCCTTCGCGCGCGGACGGCTCGGCTTGGCAGCCGGTACGGCGGGAGCTGCTTTCACCACCGGCTTCGCCGCCTTGGCCGCCTTCACGGTCTTGGCCGGCTTCGCCGCGGCGACGCGGCCCTTTTTGGCTGGTGCCACCGCCTGGGCTGCTGCCGGTGCGGGAGCGTCATCATCGAGACTGACGGCGCCGACGAGCTGCAATCCGGAGGGCCGCCCTGCCGGGCGGGTGCCGGGACGGGACCGCACACCGTAGCGTACGACGGGCGCGGCGTCACTGTCCGCGTTCGCCGCCGGTTCCGGCTCTGTTCCATTGGACGGTGCCGCCACCGCCGCCTGTCGCTTGGAGAAGCCGGCGCCGGCGCGTGCCCGCGGATCTTCAGTGGGGTGCAGCGACACCTCGAAGTCATCCTCGCCGACCTTCCGCACGTCTGCGACTTCGGCGTCGTTGGCCTGGCGCAGCAGCCGCGCGAACTTCTCGGCGGTCAGCATCGCGTCATCCTTGCCGTGCACCGCCGCCATGCGAAGGCGCAGCGCCTCATGTCCCACCGAGCTGCCCAGCTGGGCCAGCGCCTCGCGCATCAGGTTGAACGCGCCGGCCAGGGAAAGGCCACCGGCACCCTCGTGCCGCGTCTCGTGACGCGGCGCCGATGCCTCGGCCGGCGCGGTGCTGCCATCCTCGGTGCGCTCACGCTCGCGACCACGACCCCCGCGGCCACGACGACCGCGTGAACGGCTGCGCTCGCGGGATTCGTCGGTCTTGGGTTCGGTGCGGGCGCTGCTCGATCCTTCGCCCTTCGGGCTCAGGATGACGTCCCTGCCGCGCGGGGGTGCCACGGGGGCATCGGTCCCGGCGACGGGCGCAATTTCGTACTGCCCGTTGTCGAGCTTGGTGACCTTGATCAGGCCCTTGCCGCCCGCCTCGGTGACGAACTTGCTGAAGCGGTTGAAGCCGGCATTCCGCTCATCGAAGTTCGAGTCGATCTGCTGCATGACCTGCTTCAGCCGATCGGAGCGCATCACGTCGCCGTTCCGCACCATTTGCGCGGCGGCTTCCCGCACCAGCTCCCAGGGGTCGCGCTGCGCCGACGGGGTGTCGGGCTCCTTGGTGAGCCCGGCGAGGTCGCTGTAGGAGAAGTACTCGTCGCAATTCTGGATCAGTATGTCGCTCGCCGACTCCCGGATCCCGACGCCGATGACGTACTTGCCGTACTCCTTGAGCTTGATGACCAGCATCGAAAAGTCGCTGTCACCCGAGAGGAGGATGAAGGTGCCGATCTCCGGGCGAGTGAAGACGAGTTCGATGGCGTCGATCGCCAGGCGGATGTCGGTCGCGTTCTTCTTCACCGAGCCGAAGGCCGGCGCGAAGATCAGGTCGATCGACGATTCCGAGAGGGGGACGATGTACTGCGGGTAGCGACGCCAGTCGGCGTAGGCGCGCTGGACCGCCACCTTGCCCTTGATGATGTCGCTGTTGAGGAGGGTACGGAGTTCCTTGGTGAACTCGGAGCGAACGCCCAACGTGACGTTGTCGAAATCGATCAGGAGTGCGGCGTTGGGCGAGTGGACGGGCGGCTCGGCGCGCGTGGCGGCCGGCCGCAGGTGCGATGGCATCGAGGGTCAAATCCTCTGTGGGTCGCGTCATCCGCTGGATCCCCATTGGACCGAGCGGCCACCCTGCCGTCCCTTGGTCGCCGCGGCGGGGGATGCCGACGCCGCCCTCAGGCCCCAATGGCCAGGCGACGCGCGCATCCGCCGCTCACGCGGTGACCGGAGTCCGGTGCGGGCGGGCAAAGCCGGGCGGCGCTGGGCGCCAATCCGGATTCGGGGCCAAATGTAGCGGGAACAGGGAATGGGGAACAGGCCGAGCCGTCATTCTGAGCGCAGCGAGGTCATCCTGAGCGCAGCGAGGTCATCCTGAGCGCAGCGAGGTCATCCTGAGCGCCTGACTGTCATCCAGAGCGCAGCGAAGGATAGCCCAACGGTCAACCGATACTTCGCTCCGCTCAGGATGACAGTCGGGCGCTCAGGATGACAGTCGGGCGCTCAGGAAGAAAGTAGGGCGCTCAGG
>JANNSD010000008.1:0-28983 GCA_031402225.1 Gemmatimonadota bacterium
CTCCGCTTTTCGGCCCGGCTCGGCTTTGCCATCGACCCGGCGACGTGGGACGCGGCGCGAGCCGC
Source organism: Gemmatimonadota bacterium (assembly GCA_031402225.1). Classification (GTDB taxonomy): domain Bacteria; phylum Gemmatimonadota; class Gemmatimonadetes; order Gemmatimonadales; family GWC2-71-9; genus JAGGAG01. Next base: position 66 of record JANNSD010000008.1, read on the forward strand.
CTCTGCCGGATTGTCGCAGCTCTCCGCTGAGCGAGTGCGGGACGAGTGGTTCAAGAGCCTGCGCACCGCGCGCGACGTCAATACGCTGGTCGAGATGTGGCGGGATTCCGGGGTCGCGGCGGCCTGGATGCCCGAGCTTGAGGCGGCGTCGGGTGCTCCCGTGGGGCCGATCGATCGGGCGGAGCGCGACCCGGTGCTGCTGACGTGCCTGCTCACCGCCGATCCGGTGGCGGTGCTCCGTCGGCTCAAGGCCTCGAATCAGGAGATCGGTCGCGCCGTGGCGCTGGGAGATGCGGCGCCGCTGCCGCACCGGAGCGACGAGGAGACGGTTCGGCGCTGGCTGTCGCGGGCGGGCGCCGCGGCCGACGACCACGCGACCCTGGCGCGGTGGCGGACCGGACAGTTGCCGCCCTGGGCGCCGGTGGTTGCGCACATAAGGCAGCGGGGCGACGCACTGACGCGTGATGCGCTGGCCATCAGCGGTGTCGACCTGCGCGCCATCGGCGTGGAGCCGGGGCCCAAGATGGGGCTCGTGCTCGACCGGCTGCTCGATCGCGTGCTGGCGGACCCAAGTGTCAACAGCCGCGAGCGCCTGCTCGCACTGGCGAGGGACGGGTGACCCCTCTGGTGCTGGCGGTGGCGGCCGGCGCGGCCAATCTCGTGGGTGCGCTCGTGGTCGTGCGGGGCAACACCCGGGGCGCGCGCACCATCGTGAGCGCCATCGCATTCGGTGCCGGGTTCATGGTGTCAGTGGTGATGCTGAGCATGCTGCCCGAGGCCTTCGCCCGTGGGCCGGGGGCGGCGCCGTGGGTCCTGGGCGGATTTCTCGCCGTCCACCTCGCCCAGCATGTGGTCACCCCGCATTTCCATTTCGGCGAGGAGACGCACCACGTCTCGCCCGGGGCGGGCGCGTCGGCGGTGGTGGGGCTCTCGCTGCACACCTTCTTTGATGGTGTGGCCATCGCCAGCGGACTGCTGGTATCGCCGGGTCTCGGCGCGCTGCTGTTCCTCGCGGTCTTTCTGCACAAGCTGCCGGAAGGCCTCACCGTGGCGAGCCTGGTGCTGGCCTCCGGGCAGTCGAAGGGGCGGGCCCTCGGCCTGGCCCTCGTGCCGGCCGCGGCGACGGTGCTGGGTGCCCTTGTCACGGTCGGCTCGAGCCGGCTTCAGCAGCATGGCCTGGCGGTGTCCGCTGGCGTGACGCTGTATGTGGCGGGCAGCAACCTGATCCCCGAGTTCCAGTCGAAGCGCGGCTGGGCGCCGCCGCTCGCCTTTTTCGGTGGTGTGCTGGCATTCCTCGGATCGAACTGGCTGCTGGCGCGGTATCTCGGAAGCTGACCATGCCGCCACGCCGAGCTGCCGAGCCTTCGGAGAACCTCTTCCTCGCCGCGCGCGACCCGCGCCCGCTTGCGGCGCGCATGCGCCCGCGCACGCTCGACGAGTATGTCGGCCAGCCGCATGTGACGGCGGCGAACGCTCCGCTCCGGGCGGCGATCGAACGGGGTGAGACGGGATCGCTGGTGCTGTGGGGGCCGCCCGGCACCGGCAAGACGACGCTCGGCCACCTCATTGCCCGCGCGGCGGGGCGCGCGTTCGAGCCCTTCAGTGCCACGAGCGAAGGGGTGCCCCGCCTGCGCGAGATCTTCGACCTGGCGCGCGGCCGGCTGGCGTCGGGCGGTGCCGGCACGGTGCTGTTCGTGGATGAGATCCACCGCCTCAACAAGTCGCAGCAGGACAGCCTACTGCCGGCCGTCGAGGATGGCACGGTGACGCTCATCGGTGCCACCACCGAGAACCCGAGCTTCGAGCTCAATGCGGCGCTGCTGTCGCGGGCGCGCGTGGTCGTCCTGGAATCACTGGCGCCGGCGGACCTCGCCGCACTGCTCGTGCGCGCCCGGGACGACCGCGAACTCGGTCTCGGAAGCATGGAACTCACGGTCGACGACGAGGTACTGGCCCGGCTGGCGCAGGAGTCGGACGGTGATGCCCGCCGCGCGCTCACGGTGCTCGAGGCCGCTGCCGCGCAGGTGGGCGTCGGCGGGCGGATCACGTTCGAGGTGCTGCAGGACGCCTTTCAGCGGCGCCTGCCGCGGCACGACAAGGCGGGTGAGAGCCACTTCAACATCCTGTCGGCGTACCACAAGTCGCTGCGGGGGAGCGATCCCCAGGGCGCCCTCTACTGGATGGCGCGCATGATCGAGGCCGGCGAGGACCCCCTGGTGCTGTGCCGCCGGGCCATCGCGATGGCGGCGGAGGACATCGGGCTCGCCGATCCTCAGGCGCTGATGATCGCGGTGGCGGCGCGTGACGCCGTGCACATGCTGGGCGTGCCCGAGGGCCTGCTGCCGCTGGCGGAAATGACGGTGTATCTCGCCACCGCGCCCAAGTCGAATAGCGTGGTGGCGGCGCTCGGCGCGGCGCTCGAGGCGGCGCGGCGGACCCCGAATGCGGCGGTGCCAATCCACCTCCGCAATGCGCCGACGGCGCTCATGAAGGATCTGGGCTACGGCAAGGCGTATCGCTACGCCCATGATGACCCGAGTCACTTCGTGGCGCAGGAGTATCTCCCGGACGAGTTGCGGGGTGCCGCCTTTTACGAGCCCGGAACGATGGGCTACGAGAAGCGGGTTGCGGAGCGGCTGGCGTGGTGGCGGGAGCGGGCGCAGCAGGCGGGGAAAGACGCCGGGCACGAGGGGCCGTAGTATATTTGTTGAGTCACCCAAACGAGGATTCTGGCACATCCGCACTCTGATCGACGTCCGCGACCCGGTCGAACGCGCGCTGCTCATTGCGGCTCCGCGCAAGGGTACGCGGGATGTGGCCGTGATGGAAGAGCATCTCGCTGAACTTGCCCGGCTGGTCGATACCGCCGGCGCCGAGGTGGTCGGCCGCATCACCCAGCAGATCCAGTCGCCCACCCCCGGCTTCCTGATTGGCGAGGGCAAGGTCGAGGAGGTGCGGTTGGCCTGCCTCGAGAAGAATGCCACGCTGGTCATCTTCGACGAAGAACTGACACCGACTCAGGGCGGCAACCTCGAGCGCGAGCTGAAGGTGCGGGTCATGGACCGCGCCGAGGTCATTCTCGACATTTTCTCGACCCGGGCCCGGAGTCACGAGGCGAAGCTCCAGGTGGAGCTGGCGCAGCTAGAGTACATGCTGCCGCGCCTGACCCGGATGTGGACGCACTTGTCGCGCATCCGTGGCGGCATCGGCCTGCGCGGTCCCGGCGAAACCCAGCTGGAGACCGACCGGCGCATGATCCGGAAAAAGATCCAGCTGCTGCGCGAGAAGCTGCGCGGCGTGGAACGCCATCGTGCCACGGTGCGGGAGGGCCGCGAGTCGATGCTCGACGTGGCGCTGGTGGGCTATACCAACGCCGGCAAGTCGAGCCTGCTGCGGGCGCTGAGCGGGGAGCATGACATTGTGGTCGAGGACCGCCTCTTCGCCACGCTCGACACCCTCACCCGGGTGGTGGACATCGGCGAGGGCTATCGCGCGCGCGTTACCGACACCGTCGGGTTCATCCGCAAGCTGCCGCACCAGCTGGTGGCGAGCTTCCGCGCCACGCTGGAGGAAGCCCGCGAAGCTGATGTGCTGCTCCATGTCATCGACGCCAGCCATGCGGAGTGGGAGGACCAGATGCGGGCGGTGGAGGTGGTGCTGGAGGAGCTCGACCTCTCGGAGAAGCCGGTGATCCCGGTGTTCAACAAGATCGACCTCCTGGTCGACGCCGTGGGCGTGGCGGCCCGCGCCCAGCACGAAGATCCGAGCGCGGTGCTGACCACCACCATGCGCACCGACGGCTTGGCGTCGCTCAAGAAGTCGCTCCGGGAGCTGGCCCGGAGGGAACGGCCGGTCGTCATCGTCCGGGTGCCGACCGCTGATGGCGCGCGGCTCGCCGAGATGTACCGGGTGGGGGAGGTACTGGAGCGCAGCTCTCGGGACGGCACCGAGGAGCTCACCATGCGGCTCGAGGACTGGCAGGCGGAGCGCCTGGAACGTGAGGGCGTTGAGGTGCGGCGTGGTCACGACCGGGAGCGTTCGCGCGCCGCGGGCTGACGGGAACCGGGAACACTGAGGAGGCAGGGTGCGCTACCTGGTGACGGGCACGGCGGGGTTCATCGGTTATCATGTGGCGGAGCGGTTGCTCGCGCGTGGCGACGAGGTGACCGGCCTCGACAACGTCAACGACTACTACGATGTGCGCCTGAAGGAGGCGCGCATGGCTCGGCTCGCTGGCAAGCGCGGGTACGACTTCGTCAGGCTCGACGTGTCGGACAATGAGGGGATGGCGCGGGTCTTCGCGAAGCTGAAGCCGGAGGTGGTGATCCACCTGGCGGCGCAGGCCGGTGTTCGCTACTCGCTGACCAATCCGCACGCATACATCCAGAGCAACGTCGCCGGGTTCATGAACATCCTGGAGGGATGCCGGCACCAGCGTGTGCGCCACCTGGTATACGCGTCCTCGAGCAGCGTGTACGGCGGCAATACCCGGCAGCCGTTCAGCATCCACGACAATATCGACCACCCGGTCAGCCTGTACGCCGCGAGCAAGAAGGCGAACGAGCTCATGGCGCACACCTACAGCCATCTGTATGGCTTGCCGACCACCGGGCTCCGGTTCTTCACGGTGTACGGTCCGTGGGGCCGGCCGGACATGGCGATGTTCCTCTTCACCAAGGCCATTCTGGAGGGGAAGCCGATCGACGTCTTCAACCACGGGAAGATGCAGCGGGACTTTACGTATATCGATGACATCGTGGAGGGCATCGTGCGCACCGCCGATCGGGTGGCGGCGCCGAACCCGGACTATACGAGTGAGGTCCCCGATCCGGGCACGAGTTCGGCGCCGTACCGGGTCTACAATATCGGGAACAACAATCCGGTGGAATTGATGGACATGATCGCGGTGCTGGAGCGGGTGCTGGGGCAGACGGCGGAGAAGCGGATGCTGCCGCTGCAGCCGGGGGACGTGCCCGCGACCTGGGCCGACGTCGACGACCTGACCCGGGATGTCGGGTTCAAGCCGTCGACGCCGATCGAGGATGGGATCCGGCGGTTTGTGGGGTGGTACCGGGAGTACTACCGCATCGCCTGACCGCCAGATCCCTCGCTACGCTCGGGATGACGGCTGCGCCATCACTTCTCGCTCAGCACCTGCTCCAGCATCAGCCACCGGTTCATGCCGGCAAACTTCTGGTGCATCTTCGTGAGCGGCGCACCACCCTCGGCTTCGTCTTCCTGGATCTGCAGGTCGGCGAGCGCATCGAGGCCCGAGTTCTTGAACTTCCGCAGGCCCTTGTCGAGCGCCAGGCCCACCGTGCGGAAGTTGAAGAGCGTCGAGAACTGGAGCGTGTAGCCCAGGTCGGCGAGCTGCTGGTTGGTGATGAGCGTGCCAGCCTTCTTCGCCTTGCCCCAGTACAGAGACGGCGAGAGGTTGAAGCCGAGCATCTGGTTCGGGTAGTACTTGCGGACGCCCTCGGCGAATTCGCGCGGCTGGTCGAGATCGACATTGTTGAACTCGGCCCAGATCACGTCACAGCCAAGCTCGGCGGCTTCCCATCCATCTTCGATCGCCATCTTCACGCCGCCCTGGGCCTGGCCCGGGATAGCGCCGTCAATGGAGTCGGTGCGCGCGATGCTCACCAGCGGGTGGTTGGCGGCGTCGCTGGCGGCCTTGATGGCCTTGAGCTTGGCAATCCATGCCTTGCGGGGCACGAGCACTTTGTCACGCTTGGCCTTGCCGACATTGACGATGTGACCGCAGGTGCGGTCGGAGGGGTCCTGGTTTTCCAGGTGCACGCCCGCGGCACCCACCCGAATGAGTTCGGACGCCAGGGTGAAGGTCTGGCCCGGCCCGCCGAAGCCCGCTTCCATGTCGACGAATACTGGCGGCATTTCCAGGAGTTCGGCTCCGTCGGTGTCGAACCAGGTGGTATGCCGCGCGCCCTCGATGCCCTTCCGGAGCATGAGCGTGAGCTCGGCCATCTGGTGCGAGTGGTAGACGCCGATGTCGGGATACATGTTCCAGGTAGCGGCCAGCTGCCAGCCGCTGCCGTACAGGGCCTTGAAGCCGAGCTTGGTCATGAGCGCGGCGGTGTAGGCGTCGTAGGCGCCGGCGGAGTGGAGGAAGCTCTTCTTGTCGCGGGCTTCGTGGAGGAGCCGGCGGAGCTTGGCCGCGGAGTTCTCGGTTTCGGGGGGCGCGAGGAGCTTGCTGATTTCGCTGGCCGGGAAGGGGACCTTGCCAGCAACTGGGGACTTCGGGTTCGCGGTGGCCGTCACAGGGCACTCCGGTTGAAGAACGATGGACTCCCTGCGCGACTGCTCTCCGGCACGGCGCACTGGGAACGCTTGTGAATTATTTCACAAAGGTAAGCAGGTACCGATCGATATGCCAGATAGTGGGGAGGATCGGCTGCAACTGCAAGGTCGGCTGCACTTTGCGTACCGGTACGGGTAGTTTTTCCTCCCAGCGTCGCGCGCCCGTGCACCGACATTTTGTGGAGAATCTCCCTGAGGACCTGGTGGCGTAGCGCATGTGTGGCATAACCGGATTCTGGGAACCGGGCGCTCTCGCCGCCGATGCCGAGGCGGTCCTTGCCGGCATGACCGCGTGCCTGGCGCACCGTGGTCCCGACGATGCCGGCATATGGCTCGACGCTTCGGCCGGCATCGCCCTTGGCCATCGGCGCCTCTCCATCATCGACCTGTCGCCCGAAGGCCACCAGCCGATGGTGTCGCGCGACGGGCGCTTTGTCATCGTGTACAACGGTGAGACCTACAATTTCGCCGAGCTTCGTCGTGAGCTCGAGGCGGCGGGAGACCGGTTCCGCGGTCATTCCGATACCGAGGTACTGCTTGCGGCCATCGACAGGTGGGGCCTCGGGCCTGCGGTAGCGCGATTCGCCGGCCAGTTCGCCTTTGCGCTCTGGGACCGGAAGGAGCGTCGCCTTCACCTCGTGCGCGACCGGCTGGGCGAGAAGCCGCTCTACTACGGCTGGCAGGGTCGCACCTTCCTCTTCGGCTCGGAGCTCAAGGCGCTCCGCGCGCATCCATCGTTCCACCCCGACGTGGATCGCGATGCGCTCACGCTGTACCTGCGCTACAACTGCGTCCCCGCGCCACGATCGATCTATCGCGGCATCAGCAAGCTGGCCCCTGCGTCGATCGCGACGATCGAGGCCGACCGCCGGGTCACGACCGAGCGCTACTGGCGACTCGAGGAGGCGATCGCGCGCGGGCAGGCGTCCCCGCTCGAGGGAAGCGATACCGAACTCGTGGACCGCCTGGAGCACCAGCTTCGCGCCACGATCCGTGAGGAGATGGTGGCCGACGTGCCGCTGGGCGCATTTCTGTCGGGCGGGATCGACTCATCGACCATCGTCGCACTGATGCAGGCGGAGAGTCCGCGCGCGGTGCGCACCTTCACCATCGGCTTTCACGAGGACGCATACAACGAAGCGGTGTACGCGAAGGTCGTGGCGCAGCATCTCGGCACCGACCATACAGAGCTGTACATCACCGCCGACGAGGCGCGCGACGTCATTCCGCGACTGCCGTCGATGTACGATGAGCCGTTCGGCGATTCCTCGCAGATCCCGTCGTTCCTCGTGTCACAGATGGCCCGCGCCCACGTGACCGTCGCGCTCTCCGGCGACGGCGGCGACGAGGCGTTCGGCGGGTACAACCGCTACTTCCTGGGCCAGCGGATCTGGCGGACACTGGGATCGGTGCCGGTGTCGTGGCGCCGTCGCGTGGCGCGGATGATCCACGGCGTGTCGCCCGACAGCTGGGGCGCGGTGCTGGGGGCGGCCCAGTCGGTGCTGCCATCGGGGGCGCGTGTGGCGCATGCCGGTGACCGGATGCATAAGCTCGCCGACGTCTTCGGCTCGCACTCGATGGCGGACATGTATCGTGGTCTGGTGTCCCACTGGAAGGAACCGGCCGCCCTCGTGGTGGGCGGTGCCGAGCCGCGCACGCTGCTCGACGAAACGGTGGCGGCCGTAGATGCGATGACTGAGGTGGAGCGCATGATGTACTGGGATGCGCGCACCTACCTGTCCGATGACATCCTAGTGAAGGTGGATCGCGCATCGATGGCGGTGAGCCTCGAGGTGCGCGCGCCCTTCCTCGACCACCGGGTGGTGGAACTCGCGTGGCGATTGCCGTTGCGCGTCAAGCTGCGCGACGGTGCAGGCAAGTGGGCGATACGCCAGCTGCTCGCCCGGTACGTGCCGACGGCCCTGGTGGAGCGACCCAAGATGGGATTCGGGATCCCGATCGATCAGTGGCTTCGTGGCCCGCTGCGCGAATGGGCTCGCGACCTCCTGAGCCCCGATCGGCTACGCCGGGAGGGATTTCTTCGGCCGGAGGCCATCGAGACCAGGTGGCGCGAGCATCAGGCGGGCACTCGCAACTGGCAGTACCCGCTTTGGGACGTGCTCATGTTCCAGGCGTGGCTGGATCGCCAGGGCTAGACGGCTGGGGCGAGGACGAACCCGCGATGTGACGAGACCGCCCGATGCCCGCGGTGCCAGCATGGCACGAGGCCATCGACCGCGAGCGCGGCAGCCTGAGCCGAGGTGAGGAACAGTTGCGGGACCCCGTTTTGCTCCCAGGCGGTGATGCGGAAAAGCGGGGGTCCCCAGTGAAAGCGGTTGACCACGCGCAGGCCCGCCGCCGCCGCTGCGGCGTCGATCTGCTCGTCCGTGTGCAGGATATGCTTCGAGAAGTTTTCGGGTGACCAGCGGCGCCACCACCGTGCACCGATCGATTCGAGGTTCGGCATCGTGAAGACCACGCGCCCGCCGGGCGCGAGCAGCGCCGCGCAACGGGCAAGCATCGGGGCGGGGTCGGGAAAATGCTCGAGGACGCCCCAGTGGACCACGAGGTCGTAGCGCGCATCGCCCGGGTCCCATGTGAGGAAGTCGGCGTGCACCGCCTCGACTGCGCAGTCGTTCTCTGCGAAGAGTTCCGTCGTCTGCCGGATCCCCACCGCCGAATAGTCGAGCGCCGTGACCCTCGCACCCTCGAAGCGGGCCAGTGCCAGCAGGAACCGCGACCGAGCGCCGCCGACCTCGAGGATGGAGCGCGCTCGCAGGCCGGGCACCTGGCGCCGGAGCGTGCGGAGGAAGATCCCGTTCTTGCCGTAGAAATAGTGGAGCCGGCTGATGCGTCCCACCGAGATCCGGGTCCACTCATCGTCCCAGTATTCCGGCGTGGTGAGACCCTGGCGTTCCGGGGCGCTAGGTGGCATGGGGGCGCTCCACCGGCAGCAATTGCGGCAGGAGCAGCACGAACCAGAACGCCGGCTGTCGCATCACGTAGTGAAATGCCATGAAGAAGATGAGCGCGAGCAGCATGCCGAGCAGCGTAGCAGACCTCCGCCGGACGGTTGCGATAGTGGCTGTGGCCACGAGGAGCAGCAGCCCCGCGAATCCTACTACGCCGGTACTCGCTGTCCAGTCAACAACGGTGTTGTGCGCCTCCTCGTGCCCGAAGGAGTTCCGTGGCCCCGAGAACGGCCCAGGCCCGAGACCGACGACCGGCGAGGTGGTGGCGGAAATCATCCCGTTCCGCCAGCGCTCCAGTCGGCCCTCGCTCTGTCCCGCAGCCGAAAAGCGCTCGGCGGTCTTGGCGGCCACCTTGTGGGCGAACATCGGGACGTTGACGACCACCGCGAGGAGCACGCTCGCCGGTATCAGCACCTTGAGCGATACACTCGACCAGAAACCATGGATCGGACGCGTGACGCGCCACACCCATCCGATCGTCAGCGCCACGAGCAGGCTCAGGCCCCATGCGACCGTGAGGGCGTCGCTCTGGGTGATGATGCCGAGCCCGATCGCGCCCAGGGCGATGAGCGCCAGGAACAGCTTCGCGAACCGGCGGCGGCCCGGCGCCAGGTAGAAGGCGAGATACGGAATGGGAAGGACGGCGAGCGCGATCTGGTTCGGGTTGGTTGCCCATCCCTGGAAGCGCAGGCCGAAGTACCACACATCGAACGGGCCGAGCTTCCCGCCACGCAGCAGGGAAGCGAGGAGCAGGAAGCCGAGGCCCAGCACGGTGACGAGGGAATAGACGAGGGCCGCGCGACGGGCTTCATCACCCGCGTGCTCCCGCGTCAGGAGCAGGCCGAAGACGGAAGCGGACAGCAGGAACGCGAAGAGGTCGCGCACGCTGTCGTTGGCGGACACGCCGGTGGCGATGCCGACCAGCCATCCGGTGGCGATTGCGGTGAGCGCAATCGCCCAGAAGGCGGCGAACGTGGTGGCGGCGAAGGTGAGGTGCAGGCGCCGGCCACGGAGCAGTGACACGGCGGCGAGGAGGCACCAGCCACCGAGGAGAACTTCGGCGGGCCCGATGCCCCCCGGTCCGCGAAACTGCGTCGCCGTGGAGCATCCGAGCCCCAGCCCGAGCATCAGGCCCGATCGATCGGTCGCCGGCCTCATGCGGAGGCGCCGGTGTCCTGTGCCGGTAGGGTCAGCGTCGCTGGCGGCACACGGCTGGGGAAGTTGCGTACCCAGGCCACGAAGGACATGCGAACAAGCAGTGCGCTACCGGTGAGTTCGGTCATCGCGCCGAGGACGACGGCCGTGCAGGCGCCGGCAAGTCCATAGGGCGGAACGAGCAGGAGGGTTGCGACCGTCGTCACCAGCAGTGCGATGCCGACAACGAGGAGTTGTCCCCGAGTGGCGCGCAGGGCGGTCGCCGCGACTTGCAGGTACCAGGCGAGATATCCGAGTGCCGCGGCCACCATCAGGACGACCAGGTCGGGCCCATGCGACGCGAACTCGGGCCCGTATGTGACGCGCAGCACCGTGTGGCCGAAGAAGAGGGCGAGGAGCACGCCGAGGACGCCGAGGCCCGTGCCCAGTCCCAGCAGCAGCGCGAGGTGCCGCCTGAATGCGGCATAGTCACCCGACGTCAGGCTGGCACCGAGGAGCGGCGCCACGGTGGAGGCAATGGGAATCGCGACGAGGCGTCCGGCCACAATGAAATAGGTGAGGGCGGCGTAGACACCGAGCGCCGCGACGCCCAGTTGTCGCTCGACCAGGACACGCGGCACGTTGGTGCCGAGCGAGACGATCGTGGCGGAGAGGCCCAGCGGCAGGGCAAGTCGGATGAGGTCGCGCACGTGCGACATCTCGGAGGCCCCGTCAACGAGCGGCAGCCGGCGATCGGTGTCGACGTGGCGGGCGCCGGGCAGGTCCCACACCGCCAGCACCAGCGCCCATCCCAGGCCGAGCACGATCATCGCCTCCGGCAGCGACCCGCCGGCCCCGAGCGTGATGGCGACTGCCGCCACTGACGCCACGCCGCGCGCAAGCTGGGACCACGCCACCCGGTCCATGCGGTGTTCACGCTGCAGCAGGCCATTGCAGATGTCGGAGACCGCCTCCATGAGCTTGGCGGCGGTGACGGCGGCCAGGAGCACTGCGATCGCATGGAGGCCCAGCGCAAGCGCGATGATCGCGATGCAGGCGGCGGCCAGGAGGCATGCGGCGAGGCGCAGGCGGAAGTAGTCACGGAAGGGAGCCCGGCCAGGGCCGACGCCGCTGGTGGCCAGCATGGTGGCGAGCTGCAGGTTGGTCCCCATGATCACGGGACCGGTGACCGCGAGCGCCAGCGCGAAGTCTCCGACCAGCCGGGCTCCGCCGAAGCGCGCGATGACCGCCAGCGTGGCCCACTGGCAGAGCGCGTAGCCGGCATTGCCGACTATGCCCCACGCGAAGCGGCCGCGCAGGGAGCGCGGGGGTAGTGAAGGGGCCGATTCGCCTGGGGAAGACACCGTGATGGGCCGGAGCTTTCGAAGGACCGGCCGAAAGCTCGCGCCGCCGCGGAACGGGCGCAAGGCGGCTGTCTGGTCGCTGCCGGGCTTTCCACGTAGCTTCCCGCACGGCATTCGCGGGCCCAGACCGACTGGAGGGGGCGTGATCGACACTGAGCGCAATACGGCGGCGGACGACCTGTCGCTGCTGACCATTCTCGGGATGCTCCTCCGCCGCCGAAAGCTGGTGTTCGTCGTCCCGCTCGTGCTCGTTGTTGCCACCCTGCTCGTCAGCCTGGTCATCCGTCGCAGCTACACCTCGCAAGGCAGCTTCGTCCCGCAGCAGCAGGGGCCGAACCTCTCCAAGCTGGTCGGCCTCGCGTCGCAACTCGGGGTCAGCATGGGATCGCAGGACGCGGGGCAGAGTCCCGACTTCTACGCCGACCTCATCGCGTCCGATGCCCTCCTCATGAACGTGGCCCGCCAGCAGTATGTGGTATCGGCCAAGGGCGACTCGCTGCGCGGCGACCTGGCGACGCAGTACGGCATCTCGGAGTCCGATTCGGGACGGCGGCTGGACAAGGCGGTGGAAAAGCTTCGCCGCCGCCTCGTGGTATCGGCCGAGACGCGCACCGGCATCGTGGCGTACAAGGTCACCGAGCGCTCGGCCACCCTGGCGCACCAGGTGGCCGCGGCGATCCTGGCCGGGATCAACGATTTCAACCTGCGCAGCCGACGGACGCGCGCGGGTGAGGAGCGCCGGTTCCTCGAGGGTCGGGTGAAGGAGGCGGCCGACGAGCTGCGCGCCGCGGAGGACGCGAGCGAACAGTTCCAGCGATCGAACCGCAGCGTGCAGACGCCGGGACTCACGATCGAGCGCGACCGCGTGCAGCGGGCGGTCGGCCTCAAGCAGACGGTGTACTCCTCGCTGGTGCAGTCCTACGAACAGGCGCGCATGGAAGAAGTCCGCAGCACGCCGGTCGTGACGGTGGTGGAGGAGCCCTCCTACCCGGCGCGGCCCGACAGCCGGCTGCTCGGCGTCAAGGCGCTCGCGGCGCTGCTGGTGGGCCTGGCGCTTGGCGTCGCGCTCGCGTTCGTCACGGAGTTCCTCGCCTGGAGCGCCCGGCGCGAGCCGGTAGAGGCGGGCGAACTCCGGCAGCTCGCCTCGGATACCGCGTACGACCTGCGCAGGGTGCTCCGCGTTCAACGCGGCAAGCGTGGCTGATGCCCGAACACGTCGCGCGTGGTCGCGTCCTGTTCGTCGCGAATGTCGCGTGGTTCTTTGCCTCACACCGATTGCCGCTGGCCCTGGCCGCGCGTCGTGCGGGCTACGACGTGCACGTGGCGGCGAACCCCGATGGGGCCGACTCGATCGTGGCCAGCGGCCTCCCGTTTCATCCGCTCCCGGTGGTGCGCTCCGCCACCGGCGCGTGGAATGACGCGATGCTGCTTCGGAGCCTGGCAGCACTCTATCGCGCCCTCACGCCGGAACTGGTGCATCACGTGACGCTCAAGCCGGTGATCTACGGCTCGCTGGCGGCGCGGCGCACCGGCGTGCCCTGGGTGGTCAACGCGGTGTCCGGCATGGGCACGCTGGCGTTGGCGAGCGGCCCCCGCGCCCGGCTGCGGCGCGCGGTCGTGCGGCCGCTGCTCCGGTTCGGCTCCAATCGCCCGAACGTGCGCGTGATCTTCCAGAATCCCGAGGATCGCGCCGAATATGTGGACGCGGGCCTGGTGCAACCGGGGCGCGCGGTGCTCATCCCCGGCTCAGGCGTGGACCTCGAGGTCTTCCGGCCGTCGCCCGAGCCGGTCGGCGTCCCGGTGGTGATGCTCCCCGCGCGCCTCATCTACGACAAGGGCATCGGCGAGTTCGTGGAGGCGGCGCGGCTGCTCCGGGGCCGCCGCGTGGCGGCAAGGTTCGTCCTGGTGGGCGGACTCGACCCGCACAACGCCACCGAGATCGCGGCGGACACAGTACGGCAGTGGGTGGCCGAAGGACTGGTGGAGTGGTGGGGGCATCGGACCGACATGGCGCAGGCGCTGGCGGTCGCGAGCGTCGTATGCCTGCCGTCCTACCGAGAGGGCATGCCGAAGGCGCTGCTCGAGGCGGCGGCCGTGGGTCGCGCGATCGTGACGACGGATACGCCGGGCTGCCGGGACTGCGCGGAGCCGGGTCGCACCGGATTGCTCGTGCCACCACGCGATGCGCCGGCGCTGGCGGATGCGCTGCAACTTCTCCTCGCCGATGCCTCCCTTCGCTTGGCGATGGGTACGGCCGGCCGGGCGCTGGCGGAACGCTCGTTCGGGCTGCCGCTCGTGATCGACCGCCACCTCGCGCTGTACCGCAGCCTGCTCGTATCATGAAGGTGCTCGTTACCGGCGCGTCGGGATTCGTGGGCCGGCGCCTCAGCGCAACGCTCATTGATCGCGGGCACCGGGTCGTCGCTCCGGTGCGCGGCAATGTGTTTCGGGCACCGCTGCCTGTTGGCGTCGACGCGTTGGAATTTGCGGATCCGCTCAGTGCCGCGGCCCTGACACCGCTCATGGCCGGCGTCGATGCGGTCGTGCACCTGGCCGCACGGGTACACGTCATGACCGAGACGGCAGCAGACCCGCGCGCCGAGTTTCAGCGCGTCAACGTCGACGGCACGACGGCTGTGGTGGCTGCTGCGCAGGCCGCAGGCGTGCACCACCTCGTGTTCCTGAGCTCGATCAAGGTCAACGGTGAGGATCGCGATGCGCCGTACACCGAAGCCGATGAACCCCGTCCCATGGATCCCTACGCGCAGTCCAAGCTCGATGCGGAAGCCGTCGTGCGTGGGGCAGGAGCCGCACTCTCTTGGACCATCCTCCGCCCACCTCTGGTCTACGGGCCGGGCGTTGCGGGTAACTTCCTCCGGCTGCTGCGCCTGGCGGATATCGCGGCGCGGTGGCCAATGCCTCTCGGCGGGATCGACAACCTCCGAAGCTTGATCTTCGTGGATAATCTCACCGACGCGATCACCACAGCGGTCACACACCCGTTGGCCCGGAACAGGACCTTTCTTGTCAGCGACGATCATGATGTGGGCGTGAGCGACCTGTTGCGACAGCTCGCCGTCGGCCTCGGTGGCCGGCCACGCCTCTTTCGCGCGCCCCTCACCCTCATGCGCCAGGCCGGCCGGCTGCTCGGCCGCGAAGCCGACCTCGACCGGATGTTCGGCACCCTGCGGGTGGACAGCAGCCTCATCCAGTCCACGCTCGGCTGGCGGCCCCCGGTGGAGCTGGGTGATGCACTCGGCATCACGGCTCGGTGGTGGCGCAGCGTGAACCCGCGATGATGCTATGACCCCGTCCGTACCCGTCCTGACGTTTGTCGCTGCCACGATCGGGAGCGTCGCCCTAGTTGGCCTCGTCCGCCAGTATGCCCTCCGCCGGGAGATCCTCGATCACCCGGGCGACCGGAGCTCGCATTCAACGCCGACGCCCCGCGGCGGCGGAGCAGGGCTCATCGGCGCATGGCTCCTCGTCATCGTGCCGGCACTCATCCGGGGCTGGCCGGGCAGTTGGCCCTTGCTGCTGGCGCTCGTCGGCGTGGTGGCGGTAGCGGTGATCGGGTGGATCGACGATCATCGCGGCCTCGCGGTGCGCGCGCGCCTGCTGGCGCATGGCGTGGCCGCCTGCACCCTCCTGCCATTGGTGCTCCTTCCGGCCGCCGTGCCGGCCTCGCCGCTGCCGGTCGCCGTCGCATGGTGGATCTTCTGCGCCATCGCTGCGGCCAACGTGGTGAACTTCATCGACGGCATTGACGGCCTGATCGGGGTCACGGCGCTGGTGTACGGACTATTCGCCGCCGTCACCGGCGTGCCCGGCGGCGCTGCATCAGGGAGCGGCCTGGCGCTGGCCGGTGCGGCGGCTGGGTTTCTCTTCTGGAACTGGAGTCCCGCGCGGATCTTCCTCGGCGATGTCGGCTCGAGCGCCATCGGGTTCGTGTTCGTGGTCGTGGGCGTACTCCTCATGCGCGAAACCGGGCGCGGGATCATCCTGACCTTCCTGCCGCTCTGGCCCATCGTGCTCGACGCAAACGTGACCCTGTTCAGGCGCTGGCGCCGGGGGGAGGCACTCACCCAGGCCCATCGCTCGCACCTCTACCAGCGACTGGCCAATGGCGGCTGGGGCCACTCGCGCGTGGCCCTGCTGTACGGTGCAGGCGCCCTGGTGGGGGCGGCATGTTCGGCATTGCCGCCAGGAATTGGGCGCACCGCCGTCGCCGCTCTTTACCTGATCGTGACGCTGGGGGTTGGAGTCGCGCTGGACCGAGGGGTCGACAAGTCCAGGAAATCGGAGGTGCCCGCAGGGACGCCAACTCCTTGACATGGAACCAGTTCCAAGCCAACCTTCACGCAATGACCTACCCGCGTTCGTTCGGCCCAACCGTTCGAAATCGCTATTTTGTCCTCTCGGATCTGGTGCTGTTCACTGTTTCGACAGCGCTGGCG
The DNA here is from genome assembly GCA_031402225.1 of Gemmatimonadota bacterium. Classification (GTDB taxonomy): domain Bacteria; phylum Gemmatimonadota; class Gemmatimonadetes; order Gemmatimonadales; family GWC2-71-9; genus JAGGAG01. Next base: position 16,311 of record JANNSD010000008.1, read on the forward strand.
TTCGCACTGCGGTTCGAGGGGTTTGAGTGGCCGGCGGTCTACCGGCAGACCGCCTTGGTGTACCTCCTCGTTTCGGTGCCCCTGCGGCTCGCCGTCTGCCATCAGGCGGGCATCTACAAGCGGCTCTGGCGCCATGCCAGCGTCGTCGAAGTCGAACGACTTATTACCGCAGTCAGCGGCTTCGGGCTGGCCTGTGTCCTGGCAGGCGCTGTGATTCTGCCAGCCCTCCAACTGGTCCCCGCCCGCGTTCCCGTCTCGGTTCTTTTCCTCGATATCCTCCTCTCCGCCGTGTTCGTGACGCTGCCCCGCCTGGGTGTGCGGCTGCTGACGCGGCGTCGCCAGCGGCGGTCGCACGCCGAGAGCGAGCGCGTCATCATCGCCGGGGCCGGGGCTGCCGGCGAATTAATCGCCAAGGAGCTGTTGGGGCATCCCCAGATCGGCCTGCAGCCCGTTGGATTCGTTGACGACGACCCGCGAAAGCACGGGCACCGGATGCTCGACCTGCCGGTGCTCGGCGCACTCAAGGACCTGGCGCGAGTCATCGACGAGCTGGCGGCGCAGGAAGTGATCATTGCCATGCCGCGCGCGCCGGGGAAAGTGGTACGAGAGGTGGTGGACGCGGCGCACGCCGTGGGCGCGAGGGCGCGGACGGTGCCCGGGATGTTTGACATCCTCTCGGGCCGTGTGTCGGTCACGGCACTCCGCGAGGTGCAGATCGAGGACCTGCTGCGGCGCGAGCCGATCACCACCGACATGGCCCAGGTGCGCCAGCTCGCGGCCGGTGAAACGGTCCTGGTGACCGGTGCCGGCGGCTCGATCGGCAGTGAACTCTGCCGCCAGCTCGCCCTGCTCGAGCCCTCCCGCATCATCATGCTGGGACACGGCGAAAATTCCATCTTCGATACCTACCACGAGCTCGTGCGGCTGGCCCCCAACGTGACCTTCGTGCCGGTCATTGCCGACATTCGCGACCGCCAGCGGATGCAGCACGTGTTCGAGAGCTTCACGCCCTACGCGGTGTTCCATGCCGCGGCGCACAAGCATGTGCCGCTCATGGAAACCAACAGCATCGAGGCGGTGACCAACAACGTGCTGGGCACCCGGAATGTGGCGGAGCTGTCGGCGGAGTTTGGTGCGAAGCACTTCGTCCTGATCTCGACCGACAAGGCGGTGCGCCCCACCAACGTGATGGGCGCCACCAAGCGGGTCGCCGAGCAGATCGTGCAGCGCATCGCGGAGGAACAGGGCAGGAACTTCGTCGCCGTGCGGTTCGGCAACGTCCTCGGCAGCCGGGGCAGCGTGGTACCCACGTTCCTGCGCCAGATCCGGGAGGGCGGTCCCATCACCATCACCCACCCGGAGATGCGCCGCTACTTCATGACCATCCCCGAGTCGGTGCAGCTGGTGTTGCAGGCCGGGGCGATCGGGAAGGGTGGTGAGGTGTTCGTGCTCGACATGGGCGAACCACTCAAGATCGTGGACCTGGCCAACGACCTGGTCCGCCTCTCCGGCCTGGAAGTGGGGGACATCGAGATCCGGTTCAGCGGCACCCGGCCTGGCGAGAAGCTGTACGAGGAGCTGTTCTTCAACTCGGAGAACGCGGCACCCACCAGCCACCCCAAGGTGTTGCGGGCGAAGAACGGCGCCCTGCCGGTTGGTGTGGAGGCGGCGGTCGACCGGCTGCTGGCAGAGTGCCAGGATGGGGCCGGGGGCGAGGAGCTGCGGATGCTGCTGTTGCGGCTGGTGCCCGACTACACCCCCGCGAGCGCCGCCGGCCCGCGGGCAACCCCCGCCCGCGGACTCACCGGACTGCTCAAGAAGCGCTCGGCCTGACTTACTGCCTCGCGACGATGATGATCGTCGCGAGGCTCGCCAGGATGGTCGCTGCCGTGGCCATGACCTGGAGGGTGTTCGTCGAGGTCTTCGTCCTGTCCTTCTCCGGCACAAAGATCGTGGCACCAGCCGCCGGCACTGGCTTGCCGTCCGGAATCAGGAACCGGCGGTCCACGCTCTCCACCTTGCCGCTCGGCTGCGTCACGAAGGCGCGTCCCTTGTCGGCATCCCGGCTGTACCCCCCCGAAGACGCGATATAGAAGTCCATGTTCTTGCCCTGGGCCCATGTCACCGCCAGCGGTGCGTTGACGGCGCCGGACACCCGCACGACGGGGTTGTACTCCGGAATGTGGATGGAATCTCCGCCCGCCAGCACCAGGTTGTCGTGATAGGCGCTGTCCTGCAGCGCCATCGGCAGGTCGATGCCAATGCGCCCCGCTTGGTCCTTGCGACGGAAAAACTGAATCCCTTCCGGGTACGCTTCCCGCGTCAGTCCGCCGGCCCTGGCAATCAGGTCGCTGAGGCGCTCAGTCCTGCTCTCCATCGCGTAGCGTCCGGGAAACTTCACCTCGCCGGTGAGCGCCACCACGCGCTGCAGCTCCCAGCCGGGTTGCTCGAAGATCAGGATGTTGTCGAACGGCTGCAGCGCGAACGAGGGTGCGCCTGACGCATTCGCCGGGAGGCCGGGCGGGCCAAGGTACTTGCCATTGGCGCCGCGATCGAAGACGTAGGTCGAGTCGAGCGGTACCCTGATCGAGGTCGCCACCTGTCCATCGGCGCGGCTGGCCGGCAGCCGTGCCACGTCGGCATAATCCAGGAATGCGTCTTCGCGCAGGCCATCGGCGAGCAGCGCCGCGTCGCGCAGCGTCATTCCTTCACTGAAGGGCTGCCGGCCCTGCTTCCGCACCGCACCGGTAATGACGATGTAGCGGTTGCTGCGAAAATCACTGCGGGAGAACACCGTGATTTCGTCATCTTCGGCGAGCGCGAAGTTGTTGACCGGGAGACCGGTGGAATCGGCCAGCGCGCTCCGGAGCTGCGTGCGGGTCGAGTCGGGCTGCAGTCGGGTCACCAGGACGTCGCCCAGGAAGACGTCGGCCTTGGGTCCGCCGGCCAGCCGGATGGCATCGCCGAGGTTCATGCCGGGCGTGAACCCGATGGGCCCGGGGAGCCAGACGTTGCCCTGGACCGTCACCACGGCGCGCTGGCGCCGGGTTACCGGGAACACGATGACCGAGTCACCCGCTTCCATGGGGTATGGCGGCACGATACCCTGTGCGAGCTGCTCGCCCGATACGTCGACAATCACCCGATCGCGCCCACCGGTGCCGCGGGCCGCCGGCGGAAGGATGCGGCTGATCTGCACCCGCGTGGTCAGCGCCTGGTCGGTGAAGCCGCCAGCCGAGGCGATGAGGTCGCGCAGTGTCTCGTTGGGCACGAGCTCATAGATGGCGGGGCGCAGGATCTCGCCCGTCACTTTTACCTGTGGCCCATGCGGTGGCACGAACACGACATCGCCCGATGTCACCCTCAGGTTGGTGCTGTTGATGCCTCGCAGCAGGTAGTCGTAGAGGTCGACGGTGCCGAGCAACTCGGTGCCGCGTCGCACCTCGACCTTCCGGAACGTGCCGCGGGCTGTCGGTCCGCCGGCGGAGTAGAGGGCACTCAGCACCGAGCCGGCCCCGGCGACCTGATAAAGCCCCGGGCGAGCGACATCGCCCGATACGTAGATCTGAACTGCGCGGATCTTGCCCACTGACAACTGGAACCGGGTGCGGGCCGTGGGAGTACGCCCGATGCCGGAGTAGACCCGGCCCAGCCTGGCATAGAGCAGGTCGGTTGCCTGGCCGAGCGTCAGGTTGGCCACCTGCACCTGGCCCACCTGCGGAACGAGGATGTATCCCTCGCGGTTCACCTCGAGCGACGAGGACTTCTCCACGTCGCCCGTCAGCACCAGCACCAGCAGGTCACCGGGGCCGAGCACGTAGCTGGGATCGATCGGCCCGGCGAGGGCGGGGGCAAACTCCCTGGTGCGACGCCGGAACACCTCGAGCCCGAAAACCTCCAGGCCCCTGGACCGTCCGAGGGAGTCCTGCAGGATTTCCTTGTTGATGGCGGCGGTCGAGTCCTTCGCCAGCAGGCTGTCCGCGCCCCTGGCACTCACTACCCCGAGGGAGCGCAACGCGTCAACGGTGGTGGTCGTTGGCATCGAGGAGGGAAGGGCAGCGTCGGGACCCGCTCCGCTCATGTAGGGATCGAGCAGGTCCTCGGGATACCCGGCGGCGGCGAGGCGTTCGCGGATCTGTTCCGGCGTCATTCCCGATGCGAGAATGCGCTCGCGTACCTGCTGCGCCAGGTCGGGACGCGAGGCCAGCAGCGCGCGGGCCTGCTCCGGCGGCAGCGTGGCCGGGTTCGGGATGGCGCCACCCGGAAGTCCCGGAATCGGGTCCTGAGCTCGAAGCACGGCCGTCTGTGAGATCGACAGCAGCAGGGCAAGGACGACCGCCGGCAGCAACCGAAGCGCTGCGCGGGGAAAGCCGGATGGCATCATGGGGCCGAAGATTCGTCGCAAGTAGCGCTAAGTCAAGGTGTTGGGAATGCCTGCGGCGGTGCCACCAGGGGCGCTGTACCGATGACCTGCCGCCAGAACGCCAGCGTCTTGCGGGCGACGGCATCGTCCACGTACTCCGCCATGACCCGTCGGCGGCCGGCGGCACCGAGGCGAGCCTGTTCCTCCGGCATGGTCTGCAGGCGCTCCAGCGCGAGTCCGAGCACGTCCGGGTCATCCTCTTCCACCACGATGCCTGCGTCGCCGATGATCTCGGGCAGGACGCCCGATTCGGTGCCCACCACTGGCAGTCCCTGCGCCATCGCGTCGAGCAGTGCCTGACCGACCGCTTCGACCCAGCGGGGGGTCGTTCGGGCGGGCAGCACGACGCAGTCGAGGGTGGGCCAGACCGAGTCGAGCCAGTGGCGGGGCATCCCGCCGAGCCAGCGCACCCGGGATCCGATGCCGACCTTCTCCGCCAGGGCCTCGAGTTCCTGCTGCGCCGGACCGGTCCCCACGACGGTGAGGCTCCAGTCGCCCCGAAGGCGCGCGCAGGCCCGGATCAGGAGGTCGGCACCGCGCTCGGGCACGAGGCGCCCGATGAACCCGACATCGAAGCCGGCGCGGGGCGACCGGGGCCGGCCCTGGACCGGCACACTGACGCCGTGGAGGGGAATGACAGCGCCGGGAAGGGATGGGCGCTCGCGCAGCAGCAGGTCGAGGGCGAGGCGATTGATGCCGATGAAGCCGCGGGCGGCCCGGATCGATCGGCGCCGTCGCAGCCGTTCGGCGAACCTGAGCGCGGGCGGCACGCTGCTGCTGGCGGCGAGGACGGCGGGGATCTTGAGCCGTTCGGCGAGGCGAAGGGCACGCGCCGTGATGGGCCACCAGGGCTCTCCCTCGACCTGGACGACATCGGGCCGGAACTCGGTGAGGAGCCGGGTCAGCCCGCCGCCGCGCCACCGCAGGGTGGCCGGGTCGTCGCTGCCGCGCACCTGGATCGGCGCCACCTTGATGCCCCTATCGGCACCCCACTCCACCCGATGACCGCCCAGGGGCCAGTCGGCGGGCACCGCCAGGGCGACCGAGCAGCCCATGCCCTCGAGCGCGCGCAGCTTGCCCCGCTGGGACGGATCGATGGCGTCCGTTGAGATGACGAGAGCGCGCACGAATTCCTGTTGCTGGAGCCGGGTACGGTGAGGTGCCATGCCGGTATGGTGGGAGTAATCTACTGGCGCGTCGCATGCTACCAAGGGTGCGGTTGACCCGACTCACCAACGTGGTGAACTTCCCGCCGCCGCAGCACGGGAGTTTTTCGCTGCTCGGCGGTCGTGGCGGCCTCCCTCGTGAACGGGCATGCATGCGCATCCTGCACCTCGCCAAGTACTACTGGCCACGCTCTGGCGGCATGGAGCGGGTCGTGCAGGGCCTCGCGGAAGGTGCCGCGGCGCTCGGGCACTCGGTGCAGGTGGTCGCGGTCGAGTCGGTGTTCGGCACGGGCCAGGCGGGCCGCGCCCGCAGTACTGTCACCCGCACTTATTCCCTCGGCGCCCTCGGATCGCAGGAGATCGCCCCCGGGTACCTGGCGGCGGCATGGAAGCGGGCCGACATCATCCACGTCCACCATCCCCACGTGCTGGCGGACGTCGCGGTGCTCCTGCGCGCCGGCGATGCCCCAGTGGTGGTGACGCATCATGGCGACGCCCGCCTTGGCATCTACCGCCCAGCAGTGCGGCTGGTGCTCCGGCGCGCGAAGGCGATCGTGGTGCCGAGCCGGGCGCACCTGGCGCTGTCGGCGGAGCTGCGCGGGTACGAGGGAAAGACCGAGGTGATCCCGTTCGGCATCGAGGAGTCGCGCTGGAACATGGTGCCCCCGCCGCCCCCGGGCGCGCCGCCCCGGGCCATCTTCATCGGCCGGCTGGCGAGCTGGAAGGGCCTCGACATCCTGCTCCGGGCGCTGGAGCAGACCGCCGATGTGCGGCTGGATGTCATCGGCAACGGTCCCGATGCCCCACGGCTCAAGACCATGGCGCGGGCGCTGGCCATTGCCGACCGGGTACGCTGGTTTGGGGAGTACCCCGATGAGGACCTGCCGCGCCGCATGGCGGACGCCGACTTCCTGGTGCTGCCATCGGTCACGTCCGACGAGATGTACGGCATCTCGGTGCTCGAGGCGATGGCGGCAGGGCGGGCGGTGATCACCACGGCACTGCCAACCGGGGTACGCGAGTTGAGCCTGCCGGGCGTCACGGGCCTCGAAGTGCCCATCCGCGATGTCGAGGCGATGTCGCGCGCGCTCGAGACGCTGGGCCGCGACCCGGCTCTGCGGGAGCGCATGGGCACGGCGGGCCGCCAGCGGGTCAAGGAACAGTTCACCCGCACCATCATGGCGGAGCGGTATGTCGCGCTGTATGAACGTGTACGGGCCCAGGGGAGGCACTGATGCACACGGACATGACCACCACCACCTTCACCCTCGAGCACCACCGGGTGGTGCACTCACTCGGTATCGTGCGCGGCATCGTGGTGCGGTCGCGCTCGGTGTTCGGCCAGATCGGGGCGAGCCTGCAGACCATTGTGGGCGGCAACATCACGCTCTATACCGAGCTGTGCGAGAAGGCCCGGGACGAGGCGTATGAGATCATGATGGCGCACGCCGACCGGCGCGGGGCGAACGCGGTCATCGGCGTGCGCTACGATGCGACCGAGATCGGTACCGGCATCACGGAAGTGCTGTGCTACGGGACGGCGGTGGTGGTGGAGCCGCTGGAAACGGAGTTTGAGCGCTAAGCAGGAGAGATTGGCAGCCGGGCCCTTAGCTCAGCCGGTTAGAGCAGCGGACTCATAATCCGTAGGTCGTTGGTTCGAATCCAACAGGGCCCATGAAGACGTGAGGACGTGAAGACGTGAGGTGGCGGACACCGAGGCCTACCCATGAGCGTTGCAGAGGAACTCTCGGACCTGTTCTCTGCCTGGGCGGCGGCCCGGTCAGCCGCCCGCACGCGCCGCCGCTGCCGAGCGGCCGCGCTGCGTGAGACGCCGCACGGATTTCGGCTTGCCGGCAACAAGGTGATGAACTCGGCCGATTTCGAGCCGGCCGAAACCCGCTTCATTGCGGCCCAGCTGGCGCGCGCCGCCGTCTTCGTGGACATCGGGGCCAATATCGGCTTTTACTCGTGCCTGGCGCGGAAGTCGGGCGCCCACGTCATCGCGATCGAGGCGTCACGCGACAACATCGAGTGTCTGCTCTTCAATCTCGTGGCCAATGGCTGGGACGATGTCGAGGTCGTGCCGGTGGGCCTGGCGGACCGGATCGGCATCGCCCCGCTGCATGGAGGTGGAACCGGGGCGTCCCTGCTGCCCGACTGGGCCGGCGCATCGGCGGCAACCGCGCGATCGATTCCGCTGACGACCCTTGATACGGTGATGGGGCATCGCTTCGAGGATCGGGCGCTGCTGATCAAGATCGACGTGGAGGGCGCCGAGCTCGGGGTGCTGCAGGGGGCAACTGCGGTGCTGCAACGACAGCCCAGACCGGTATGGCTGCTGGAGATCTGCCTGACGGAGCATCATCCGGCGGGACTCAACCCCGATTTTGAGCGGACCTTCGAGCTGTTCTGGCGCCACGGCTACGAGGCGACGTCGCTGCTCGAGGACGGGACGCAACGCGTGGTCAGGCCCGCGGACGTCGCGCGCTGGGCTTCCGATCGCGAGCGAGAGTTCGGCTATGTGAGCTACGTGTTCAAGGCAGTGCAGGGCTGAACCGGGCCCTCACGTCCTATCGCAACGGGCTCCTGTTTCGCTCACCGAGAACTTCGAACAGGCGCCGCCGCATGGCAAGTGGTGCGGAGCTGCTGACGGTTGCGCCCCGTGTGGTACCTCCGTCGCTGATGGTGGGGTCGAGGAACGTGATCGCGCCGCCCTGGACAGCGACGTCCCAGTTGATCAGCGTACCGTCCTGCAGCCCCCACGTACTGCTCCATCCCGGCACGGTCGAGAGGTCGGGCACGGTGACATCCCACGTGGTGGGGAGGCCGCCGAAGTAGGCCGCGGTCGCAAAGACATTCGCCGACTGGTTCGTGCTTTGGGTATAGGTCGCACTGATGTAGCGGTCGTACTCGCTCTGGCTGGGCAGCTGTACGTTCGGCCGGGCGATACCAGCCGTCACTGTCTTTGTCACGGTCGGTGTGTTGGGGTTTGGCCCGAGCGCGATGGTTCGGTCCGCGACGGTGGTGAAGTACACGCCCGCCGACCGGCCGCTGTTCGGGTTACTTGCGTCTGAGGAAAGAGCGACCACCTCCTGCAGTTCGCCGGCATTGAGCTGACCCGTTGGGAATGCGGCGTACGGTTGTGCTGGCGTGCCCACGACAAAGTCTGCAATGGTGCTGAGGAACACGAAGGACGACCCACGCACACCGGTGAACACCGAGCCCACGAGGGCGGCATCCGCGCTGAGGTTGGTCACGTTCACATTGGCGAATACCGGTGCAAACCCCTCGAAGCCGAAGGTCAGCGTCGGAAGGACCGCCAGATCCGGTGGGTTGAGGCTCCGGCGGATGATGATCCAGTTGACGTCGCGCGTGCTGCCGTCAATCCGCGTGGCCACCAGGTCTCGCAGCCCGCCGGGAACGCTGGTGAGTACAAATCCAGTGGAGGGGGGATCCACCTGCGTCACGCTACCGCCGAGGTCAACGATGGCTGCCTCCGTCGCAGCGACACCGGAGACCGATCCGTTCACCACCTTGTTTGATTCGCATCCGTTGTTGTTCACCGTGCCAGCGAAGGCGGTGAAGTCCGCCAGTGTCGCATAGAGGACGCTGAGGTCCGTCCCGGATGCGTCGGACTGCACCGTCGCAATCCCGCCCCTGCCGGACCCGAACGTAAACTGGTATGTAGTGCCCCCCGTGGTCGTGGGATTGACGCGCGCCCAGGCGCCATTGCCATCCTGCGAGGCGACCCAGAGCGGCGCATCCTCCGTGCAGAAGATCACCGTTGCACTCCCACCACCACTGGCCGGCGACACGACGACGGGAAGGGTACCAGTGGCGTTTGGCATTCCGGTGCCGGTCCCGGTGAGCGTCAGGTTGTAGGTGCCCGGCGCGACCGCAGCGCCGGCCTGCACAATCACGGTTGCGGCCGTGCCGGAGAGGTTGGTGTTGGGGTTGACGCTGGCGCTCATGCCCGTCGGGGCACCGCCGATGGTGAGGTTCACGCCACCCGGGAAGTTGGTCCGCGTGATGAGCACCGCGGACGAGGCGCTTCCACCGCCAACCGTGACCGGCAGCGATGCGGGAGTGAAAGTGAACGAGACGCCTGCTGTCGCCCCTCCCGTGACGGTCGCGGTGACGGTCACCGTCGCCGCGGCGATGCCGGTGCCAGCGCCCTGGATCACGAGCGGGTAGGTGCCATTCACGGCGCCGGCGGTTGCCTGGACACTCAGCGTCGCGGTCGTTCCAGTAACGCTCGTGGGAGTGAGGGTTGCGGTCACTCCCGCCGGTTGACCTGTCACCGTCAGTGCGACGGGTCCGGCGAAGGGCGCTGTCCGCGCAATGGTGATCACCGAGGTCGCGGCAGCGGCGCCAACCGGTATGGCAACTGCGGTGGGCGCGGCAGTGAGGGCGATCGAACCAGCAGCGCCGCCGCCTACGACGACGGCAAGGTTGGTGGTGGCCGCCGGGATATTGTCGCCAGTGGCCCTGATGATGATGGGATAGGTGCCGGCGCTGACAGCGGCACCCACGGTGATGGTCGCGCTGCTCGCAGTTGTACCGGCGGGAACAACCGCGGGCGTGAATGCCACCGTGATGCCGGTCGGTGCACCGGTTTGGGTCAGCGTTATCGGGCCGGTGAACGCGCCGCCGCGCGCAACCGTCACGGCACTGTTTCCGGAGCCACCTTGCGGCACGTTGATGCTCGCCGGGGCGACAGCCACCGACACACTGCCGGCATCAGGAAGGGGCTCGCCGGCACAGGCGGAGAGGTAGATGCCTCCCGCGACAGCGAGAGCCCCTGCAAGCAGGAAATGACGTGGATGGGTGACAGCCGAAAACCTGACTGCAGACATGAGAAGACCCCCCGGTGCGTATGATGCGCGTCGGGAGTGCCGGTCCTGCGGGATCGCTTGATCGGGCCCCCAACCCTTACAATACCCCCGACGGGGCAGGGCGCAAAAGTGGGCCCGGGTAGTGAAGGCCGCGGTACGACGAAGGGCGCGACGTGGCTACTGCCACGTCACGCCCTTGCCATTCTGCAGTGTGTCTCAGTTCAACGGGTTACCCCGCTGGCGAAGGACATTGAACAGTCGGCGCCGCGTTGCAAATGGATCGTCGTCCTGACGAAGAGCACGCAAGGCCAGAGGCGCAGAGCTTTCGATGCTGGCGCTCAGGGTTGCACTGCCGTCAGCGATGGTTGGATCGAGCTCCGATATCGCCCCGCCCTGTGCTGACACGGTCCAGTCGATTGGCGTTCCGTTCGCCAGCCCCCAGTTGGTATTCCAGCCGGCCGCAGCAGAGAGGTCCGGCAGCGTGACGTTCCAGGTGCCAGGCAGTCCGCCGAAGTAGGCAGACGTCGCGATGATGGTAGCCGACCGGTTGTTGGCCTGCGAGTAGTCTGCGCTGAACAGCCGGCTGTACTGGGCCTGACTAGCCAGCAGCACATTCGGTCGTGCATTGAGACCCGTCACCAGCTTGCTGACGGTAGGTGTGCTGAGCTTGGGCCCGAGCGTCACCGTGCGGTTGGACACACTGGAGAAGTAGAGCCCGGCGGTCCGATTGCTCAGCGGATTGTCCTCCTCCGACGAGAACGCGATCAGTTGCTGCAGTTCGTTCGCCTGGAGATTCCCGGCCGGCACGGCAGCGTATGGCTGCGCGGCCGAAGCTGCGACAACCTCGTCGATGGTGCTGAGGAAGGCAAAGGTCGAGCCGCGGATGCCCGAGAACAGCGACACCACCGATCCCGTGTCCGCCCCGAGATTCGCCACAGTCACGTTGGCCGATGCCGGCGCGAAGCCCTCGATGCCAAAAGACAGCACTGGAATCGTGCTGCCGCTCGCGAGGTTGAGCGCGCGCCGAATGATGATCCAGTTGACGCTGAACGACGCTGCATCGAACCGCGTGGCGACGAGGTCCTGCGGTCCGGCCGTGACGTCGTTCAGGGTATAGTTGGTACTTGCGATGGGAATCACGAAGGCCGAACTTCCGCCCAGGTTCACGGCGGCAGCTTCCGTGTTGGAAACGCCGGAGACCGAGCCGGTCAACGTCTTGTCCGAATCGCACCCGAGATTGTTGACCGTGCCGCCGGCCGCGTTGAACTCTGCTGCGGTGCCAAGGATGACGGTGAGGTCGGTGCCAGCACCCACCGTGTCGACATACGCGATGCCACCCCTGCCCGACGGGAACGAGAACTGGTACGTCGAGCCGCTCGTCGCGTTGACGCGAATCCACGCTCCCGCGTTGTCCTGTGACGCGACCCAGACGGGTGCGTCTTCAGTGCAGAAGGTAAAGGATGCGCTCCCACCGCCGCCGCTACCGCCCGTGACGGTCGCGTTCACGACAGTGGTGGCGTTGCTCACGCCGGTGCCTGAGCCGGTTACGGTGAGCGGATAGGTGCCGTTCAGGGCGGCCGCCGTCGAGGACACGCTCAAGGTGGCCGTGGTGCCCGCGGCGCTCGCGGGGCTGACGGAGGCGGTGAGCCCGGCTGGAGCACCGGTCACTGCCAGCGCGACTGCTCCGGTGAAGGGTGCGGTACGGGCAATCGTGATAGTGGAGGTCACCGCCGCCGCACCGGCGGCAGCGGTCAGCGTGGTGGGACTGGCGGAGAGGGCAATCGCGCCGCCGCTTCCGCCGGTCACCGTGGCGTTCACGATAGTGGTGGCGTTGCTCACGCCAGTGCCGGAGCCGGTTACGGTGAGCGGATAGGTGCCGTTCAGGGCGGCGGCCGTAGACGCAACACTCAACGTGGCTGTGGTGCCCGCGGCGCTCGCCGGGCTGACCGAGGCGGTGACCCCGGCTGGAGCCCCGGTCACTGCCAGTGCCACTGCCCCGGTGAAGGGTGCGGTACGGGCAATCGTGATAGTGGAGGTCACCGCTGCCGCACCGGCGGCGGCGGTCAGCGTCGTGGGACTGGCGGACAGGGCGATCGTGCCGTTGCTACCGCCCGTGACCGTCACGTTGACGATAGTGGTGGCGTCGCTCACGCCGGTGCCGGAGCCGCGGACGGTGAGCGGATAGGTGCCGTTCAGGGCGGCGGCCGTCGACGTGACGCTTAGGGTGGCCGTGGTGCCGGCGGCGCTCG
>JANNSD010000009.1:0-16290 GCA_031402225.1 Gemmatimonadota bacterium
CGCGAAGAAGGGCTTTTATGACGGCACGGCGTTCCACCGCGTCATCAAGGGCTTCATGATTCAAGGCGGCGATCCGAACACGAAGGATGAGGCGAAGAAGGATTCCTGGGGCCAGGGCGGGCCGGGCCACACCATCAAGGCCGAGTTCAACCAGAAGCCGCATGTTCGCGGCACGCTCTCGATGGCACGTTCATCGGATCCGAACTCCGGCGGCAGCCAGTTCTTCATCTGCCACTCGCCGCAGGCGCACCTCGACAAGAAGCACACCGTGTTCGGGCAGGTCACAAACGGTATGGATGTGGTCAATGCGATCCGGCAGGGCGACGAGGTCACCTCGATCCGGGTGGGCTGACCCTGCTGGTCGACTTCGCCGTCCTGGCCGACTACGCCCTGTTCGACCAGCAGGGCAAGCTGTCGGTGCTCGGCATTTTCCGTCACGTGTGGGTGGGCGGGTTTCCTGCGGTCCACCCGCGCACGCACCTGGTGATCCGGTTGCGCGCCCAGCGCAACGAGATCGGCGTGCACGCCCTGCGCATCCGGTTCCTGGATGACCAGAACAATGAGTTGCTCGGCGGAGAGGGCACCGTGCAGTTCGGGGAGCCGCCGGCTGGCGTGACGGACGTCGAGGCGGCCGCGGTGCTGGCGTTCGACGTGCCGTTGCCCCGTCCTGGTCAGTACCGCTTTGCCCTCAGCATCGACGGCCAGCCGGCAGCCGACGTCCCCCTCTCCGCCAGCGCGGCGCCGACCTCCGGTCAACACTAGTCTTTGACAGACGCCGCGCCGCGCGGTAACGTAGGAAGCTCGGTTGGGCGTCCGGTCCTGCTCCCGCTTTCCACAATTGTCGCTCCCGTCATTCGGAGTTCGCGTATGCGGCGTTCCGAAGTGTGCCTCGCCTTGGTGGCTGCTCTCATGATGGCGCGACCGGTCGTGTCCCATGCCCAGGGATATGGCGTGTATGAGCAGAGCGCGTGTGCCATGGGCCGCGGAGGCACCGCCGCAGCGGAGCCCTGCGCCGATGGTTCCGGCATGTACTTCAACCCAGCCGGCATTGCGGGCCTTCCGTTGAGTGGCTCCCTCGGCGGCACGGCGATCTGGCCAACCACCACCTGGGTCAACGACAACACCCAGATCGGCGCCGATTTCCTCAGCAAGACCTACATTGTCCCCCATCTCTACTTCGTGGCCCCCGTCGCCCGGCATTATGCGCTGGGCTTCGGTGTTTATGTCCCCTACGGCCTCACCACCGAATGGGATCCGGAGACGTTCGAGGGCCGGTTCCTTGGCTACAAGACCTCGCTGCGCGCCATCTACCTGCAGCCGACAGCGGCGGCGCAGTTCGGCAAGCTCAAGATTGGCGCTGGTCTCGACATCACCAGCCTGCATGTGGACCTGGAACGCAAGCTCGACCTGTCGCAGCAGTCCGCGGCGCCCGGGGTCACGTTCGGGATGCTCGGTATTCCCTTCGGTACCGACTTCGCCGACGCGAAGGTGACCGGCAGCGCGTGGGGCGTGGGATACAACCTGGGCGCCACCTACGAGGTCGCGCCCCAGCTGACGCTCGGCGTACGCTACCTCGGCCGCCAGAAGATCACGGCCAGTGGCGGCGAGGCGACGTTCACCCAGGACCCGACCGGCCTGGTGCTCACCGCCGGCAACCCGCTCGGAGTGCCGGGTGGTACCCCGGTCGACGCCTTGGTGGCGCCGCAGTTCGAGCAGGGTGGAGCGCTCGTGACACAGGGAGTGTCAACCACGATCCGACTGCCCAATCAGCTGGTCATGGGCATTGCGGTGACGCCCGTCAAGGCGCTGAAGGTGATGTTCGATGCGCAGTACACCTGGTGGGAAGTGCTCGACGAAATCCCGCTCGACTTCGAAATTCTCCCGAACTCGTCACTGGTGCTTGATGACGAGAACGTATGGACCTGGCGTTTCGGCGCCGAGTTCCTGCTCTCCCGGGAGCGTGAGGTGAAGTTCCGGCTCGGGTACATCTTCCATGATGCGGCGGCGCCCGATCAGTCGGTCGTTCCAAACCTCCCTGAAGCCGCGCGCAACGACTACTCCGCTGGCTTCGGCGTCCGGATCACAAAGATGTTCTATCTGGATGCAGCGTACATGTTCGTGGATGCGGTGAGTCGCCGGGGTCGCACGGTCGACCTCGTACCCGGCGGACCGATCACCAACGGCCTGTACGCCAACGCCAGTGCCAGCCTGTTCAGCATCACGATGACTGCCACCTTCTGACCGGGAGAATCGAGATCATGTTCCGTCGCTTCCGGCTCATTGCACTCGCGCTGCCTGCCCTGGCAGGCTGCCGCACTGCCGAGACCCTGAACTCCCCCGATCTCTCGAACAACAACGGGCTGTTCACCCGCTTCGTGTCCATCGGCACCAGCATCTCCGCCGGTTTCCAGTCGGCTGGCATCAACGACAGCACCCAGCGGCGCTCGTTCCAGGTGCTGGTGGCACAGCAGGCCGGCGCCAGTTTTTTCTGGCCCGGCCTGAACCAGCCGGGCTGCCCCGCCCCCTTCACAAACAACGTCAGCCAGGCCCGGGTCGGCGGCGCTTCACCGACGACCTGCGCGCTGCGGCAAACGCCGATTCCCTACAACCTGGGGAACCTGGCGGTGCCGGGACTCACGACACCCGATCTCTTCACCAACAATGCGGGCTCGCCGCTCAGTACCTACGAACGCCTGCAGACCTTTTTCCTCGGTGGACAAACGCCGTGGAACGCGGTGAGGTCGGCCCAGGCAACGCTGCTGAGCATCGAGATCGGGTCCTCCGACGTCATCGGCGCCGTGTCGTCCCTTCCCGACCCAGGCGACCCCGATTCGATCACCACGATCGGCGTATTCACGGAGAACTACGTCAAGTTCGCCGACAGCGTTGATGCTCTCGGCACGCGGGTAGTGGCACTCACTATCCCTGACGTGACGCAGATACCGTACACGTCACGGGGTAGCACCTATTGGTGCCTCAAGACCGGCTTGTGCGGCTTCCCGGCGCAGTTCCCGGTAACGGTCACCGTCGACAACAACTGCGCGCCCAATGCCGCCATTCCCGGATCGAAGGGCGACTCGGTGCTGGTGCCGTGGACCATTGGCGTGGCGGGCCTGCTCCGTGCTTCCTCGCCGCCGTTCACGCCGTTCACGCTGGATTGCAGCAACACCCTCCAGGTCGTGACGCCCGACGAGTACAAGTACATCCGAAATACGACCGACGAGGTGAACCAGGTCATCCGCACCCAGGCAACCAATCGCGGCTGGGCGCTGGTCGAGGTCGGCCCGATCTTCGCGCAGCTCCAGGTCCAGGATGGTGGCATCCCCGCATTCCCGGGCCTGAGCGCTGTGCCGACCGGCGGCTCCATCAATTTCGGCAACTGGATCTCGCTCGACGGGTTCCACCCGAGCTCGGCGACGCACCGCGTGGTCGCCGATTCGGTGATCGCGGTGGTGAACCGGACCTTCGACACGCAGATCCCGGCGCTGCCGTAGAGGACGTGAGGACGTGAAGACGTGAAGACGTGAAGTGGCTGACGGACGGAAGGCAGTGGCTTTCCGTCCGTCTCCCCTATCCGTCACCTCACGTCCTCACGTCCTCACGTCCTCACGTCCTCACGTCCTCACGTCCTCACGTCCTGTGGTAACTTCTCCCCCATGCCACTGACCCGCGACCAGGCCCTCGCCCTCGTGCACGAGTACACCCAATCCGAACCGCTCCGCCGGCACATGTATGCCGTCGAGCTCTCGATGCGGGCGCTCGCCGAAGGGTACGGCGAGAACGCCGACGACTGGGGCCTGGTGGGCCTGCTCCACGACTTCGACTACGAGCGGTTTCCCAACGCGCAGCACTCCGCGACAGAGGAGCATCCCGCCGAGGGCGTCCGCATCCTCGCGGCGCGCGGCCTGCCCGAAACGATGCAAAGAGCCATCCTTGGGCACGCCACCTATACCGGCGTGCCGCGGGATACCTTGATGGCGCGGGCGCTGTTCGCGGCCGACGAACTCTCCGGGTTCCTCGTGGCCTGCGCCATGGTGAGGCCCAACCGGAGCCTCGCCGACCTCGAGGTGCCAAGCGTACGGAAGAAGCTCAAGGACAAGGCATTCGCCCGCGGTGTGAGCCGGGAGGACGTGCTCCTCGGCGCCGAAGAACTGGGCGTGCCGCTGGATGACCTGATCGGGAAGCTCATTGTCGCGCTGCGGCCGCACGAGCGGTTGCTCGGTCTCGGCGCCGCCTGACCCTGCGCTATCAGGGGTACAATAGCGGGGCCCCAGGTACGGACCGGGGCCCCGCTCAACGTTTGAGGAGGCTGGTGCGTAACAGGGATGCAGGTGACGGCGAGCTGGCTCGCCAGGCGGCGGCAGGCGACCAGGAAGCCTTCGGGTTCCTGGTTGAACGCCATGGTGACACCGCCAGGCGGGTGGCTCGCTCGATTCTCCGCGACGAGCATGACGCCGACGATGCGGCCCAGGATGGCCTCGTCGCGGCTTGGCGGTCGCTTGCGCGCTTCGACCCCGCGCGACCGTTCCGGCCCTGGCTCATGCGCATCGTGGTCAACGCCGCGCGCGACCTGGCACGCCGGCGCGTGGTCCGCCAGGCCGAGGCCATCAGTCCTGATGTGCCGGCGGCCGGGGCAAGCCCGGAACAGGACACCGAGCGCGCGTTGCTCCGCGACCGTCTTCGCACCGCCCTGGCAACCCTGCCGGAGCGACAGCGGCTGGTCGTCACCCTGTTCGACGCGGAAGGGTTCTCGCACGCCGAGATCGCCGCCCTGACGGGAGCGCCGGAAGGCACGGTGCGCTCCGAGTTGTTTCATGCGCGACGCGCACTCCGGGACGAGCTCGGGGCGCTACGGGAGGAGCTGCAATGAGCGAAATCAATCCCTTCGACCCTGAGCGCGACCCGGCGCTTGCCGCGATGCTGCGCGATGCCCTGACCGGCGCCGACCAGGCCGGCTTCATCGCGCGGGTGCGCGCTTCCGTCGGGCTGACACGGCAGGAGCGCACCTTGGACGTGCTCGCTCGCTGGCTGCGCCCGAATGTCGCCGCCGCCGCTGCCGCCTTCATGATGCTGGGCGCCGCCCTCTGGTGGTACCAGGCGGCGAACGCACGCAGTGCCGACGGCACCGCGACGGTGGCGGAACTGCTGGTGTCCGACTCGGTCCCCGCACGCGAGATCCTGATCGCCGGCCTGCTGGAGGCTCGATGATCTCGTCCACCCGTCGCGCGACCGTCCTCCTGATCGCCACCTTCGCCCTCGGTGCCGCCGCGGGTGCCGCGGCAATGGCCTACCGCACGCGCACTCCCGAGCCGCCGCCCGGGCGACGCTCGGCATGGTACCTCGACAGGCTGACGCGCAACCTCGACCTCACGCCGGTGCAGCAGGACAGCGTGAGGGCGGTGCTCGATCGCTACACCCCGGCCATGGACTCGCTCATGAGCGAAATCCGGCCCCGGCTCGACACGGTGCGAACTGCGATGCGCGCGGAGATCGCGTATTTCCTCGATCCAAGGCAGCAGAAGGAGTATGAAGCAATGCGGCAGAAGCGTGAGCGGGAGCGTCAGGGCGGAGGATCGAATGTCCGCTAGCAGGCTTGCGGTGATGCTGTTGCTGTTGCCCGCGCTGGGGCGGGCGCAGCAGCCAACCGCGACACTGGTGACGCCCGGCATGGTGCCGGAGGTGACACTGCAGGAGGCAATCACGCTGGCCAACCGGGTGCAGCCATCCGTTGTGCAGGCGCAGGCGGCGATACGCAATGCGGAAGCGCAGCGCCTGGTGACCGTGGGCAACTGGCTGCCGAACCTCAACGCGACCTCGGGCTTCGGCTACTTCTACGCCGAGGGATCCGGTCGCGTGGACCCGATCACCGGCCAGTTCATCGGCGCGGACCAGGAAACGCAGACGCTGAACCTCGGCGTGAGCACAAGCTGGGATGTCTTCACCGGCTTCAGGCGCAAGAACGACACCCAGGCGGCGAAGGCGGGCGTTTCGGCGGCGCAAGCCAGCTTCGCGAATGCAACGTACCAGCAACGGTTCACCACAACGCTCCAGTTCTTCACCGCGCTGGCCGGCCGCGAGATCGTCGCCGTGCGGGAGCAGAGCGTGAGGCGCGCGGAGGAGCAGCTCAAGGCCGCCGTGGCCCGTTTGCATGCCGGCACCGCCACGCGCTCCGACTCACTTCGCTCGGTCGTGACGCTCGGCAACACGCAGGTGGCGCGGTCGCAGGCACAGGCCAACCTGATCGCCGCTGAGGCGGCGCTGGCACGGCTCATCGGCTACGACGGCCGTGTCCGCGCGGCCGATGACTCAGCGTTCTATCACCCGGTGACCGTCGTGGACACGACGATGTTGCTGGACGAGGCGATGCGCCGCTCGCCGGCGGTGCAGAGCACCGCAGCGACACTGTCGCAGGCCCAGTCGCAGCTCAAGGCGTCCAAGTCCACCTGGTGGCCGCAACTGGCGCTCGGTGGCAGCTGGACGTACAACGGCAACAACTCGAACAACTTCGGCCTCCAGAACCAGCGCCAGGCCAACCTGACGCTCAACTGGGCGGTGTTCAACCGCTTCGCGCGGGAGCGGAACATCAAGCTCCAGGTGAGCAACCTGGAGATCGCCGAGGCCAATGCCGCGGACGCCCAGCACCAGGTGCAATCGGTAATGCTGGGGCAGTTCGCCCAGGTCGACGCCGCGAAGCTCCAGATCGAGATCTCGCACCAGAGTTACGAGGCGTCGGCCGAGGACCTGCGCGTGGTGGCGGAGCGGTACCGCCTGGGCGTGGCCACGATCGTCGACCTGCTGGTATCGCAGGAGAGCCTGACCCAGTCCGAACTCGAAGTGGTGAATGCGCGCTTTGCGTACCTGCAGGCGCTGGCCCAGATCGAAGCCACCGTGGGGAGGCCGCTATGACCCGAAGCCTGCTCGACACCGCCGAGCGCATGGCGCAACTGCCGGCCGATACCCCGCCCGATGCGGTGATCGTCATCCGGAACCTCGAGCGTGAGTACATCATGGGCACGGAGACGGTCCGCGCGCTGCGGGGCGTGGACCTGGTCATCCGCCGCAACGAATATGTGGCGATCATGGGACCGTCTGGCTCCGGCAAGTCCACCCTGATGAACATGATCGGGTGCCTCGACACGCCGTCCGGCGGCGAGTACTGGCTCAACGGGCACCGGGTATCTGAGCTGGGCGACGACGAGCTCGCGCGCATCCGGAACCGCGAGATCGGCTTCGTGTTCCAGACCTTCAACCTGCTGCCGCGTGCCACGGCACTGCACAACGTCGAGTTGCCGCTGGTCTACGCCGGCAAGCCCTCGAAGCAGCGCAGGGAACTCGCCTCGGAGGCGCTGCGCCGGGTGCAGTTGGGCGATCGCATGCACCATCGCCCCAACGAGCTGTCCGGCGGCCAGCGGCAGCGGGTCGCCATCGCGCGCGCGCTGGTAAACCAGCCAAGTATCCTGCTGGCCGACGAACCGACGGGCAACCTCGACTCGACCACGAGCGAGGAGATCATGGCCCTGTTCGAGGGCCTCCATGTCCAGGGCCAGACCGTGGTACTCGTCACCCACGAACACGACATCGCCATGCACGCCAACCGACAGATCCACCTGAAGGATGGTCGCGTCGAGCGCGACTTCCTGACCGAGAGGACCACGTAATGCGCATCCGTTCCCTATCCATGCTGCTGCTGGCTGCCGCCTGCTCGAAGCCGGTCGCCAAGCCGGTGTACCAGGCGCTCGCGGTGGAGAAGCGCGACATCGTGGTCTCGGCGCAGGCCTCGGGCGCGATCCAGCCGGACACCACGGTGGAGGTGAAGACGCGGGCGTCGGGCGAAGTGCTCCAGATCCTGGCCGAGACGGGCCAGCTCGTGAACCGCGGCCAGCTCGTCATCCGGATCGACCCGCGGCAGGCGAAGAACGCGGTGGATCAATCCAGGGCGCAGCTCACGCTGGCACAGGCACAGCTCGACAACGCGAAGACACAGCTGGACCGGTCGAAGACGCTGCTGGAGGCACAGACGATCACCCAGCAGGAGTACGAGACCGCGCAGCTCGCCTATGCCAGTGCCAGCGCCTCGGCGGTCCAGCGGCGCATCGAAATGGAGAACAACCAGATCTCGCTGGAGGACACCGACGTGCGGGCGCCGATCACTGGCGTCATCATCCAGAAGGGCGTGGAGCGCGGGCAGGTGGTGGCCTCGGCGACGTTTAACGCCGGGGGCGGCACGGTGCTGATGAAGATGGCCGACCTCAACCTGGTGCAGGTGCGTACGCTGGTCGACGAGACGGACATCGGGAAGATCAAGCCCGGCCAGGCTACGACGGTGACAGTGGACGCCTACCCGAACCGGCCGTTCCAGGGCGAAGTGCTCAAGATCGAGCCGCTCGCCGAAGTGCAGCAGAACGTCACCATGTTCCCGGTCCTGGTGCGCATCGACAACCGCGAGGGGCTGCTGCGCCCGGGCATGAACTCCGAGGTGGAGATTCATGTGGGCCGGCGGGACAGCGTGCTCTCGGTGCCGAACTCGGCGCTGCGCACGCTGAAGGACGTGGAATCGGCGGCCGGGGTGCTGGGCCTCACCATGGACCAGGTCAACGCCCAGCTGGCCGCCACGGCACCGGAAGCGCCACAGGGCGACACCGCCGCCTCGCGCCAGGCATCGCTCGGTGCCAGTGCGCCCCCCGCGGGAGCCGCGGGGAAGCCCGCGGAGAACACGATGACCACGCCCGACGGCAGGGTGGTCAAGCTCCCGGAGGGCGTCACCGAGACCCAGATGCGCACGATCTTCGCCAAGTTCCGCACCGGCGAGACGCCCACGCCGGCGGAGCGACAGGTACTGCAGAAGATGCGGCAGCTCAACAGTGGCGGCGGCGGCGGGCGCCCGCGGCCCCAGAGCAATGACTACCAGTTCGGCGGTAGCTATGTCGTGTTCCTGGCGACGGCCGACGGCCCGCGAGCGGCCAACGTCCGCACCGGCTTCACCGACCTCGACTACAGCGAGGTGGTCTCCGGGCTCACGGCCGGTGACTCCGTCCTGGTGCTGCCAAGTGCGAGCCTCATCAGCTCGCAGCAGGAGTTCAAGAAGCGCATTCAGACCATGACCGGTGGCGGCATGCCGGGCATGAAGCAGACCACCACCCCGGCGGCCGGTGGCGCCCGCCCGTCAGCACCGGCAGGACGGTAGCCATGCAACTCGGGGAGACGGTGGCGGTGGCGTTCCAGTCCATCAGGGCGAACAAGCTGCGGGCGGCACTCACGATGCTTGGCGTCGTCATCGGCGTGGGCGCGGTGATCACCATGGTGGCACTGGGCAGTGGCGCGCAGAAGGCGGTGGAGGATCGCATCAATTCGCTCGGGGCCAACCTGCTCAACGTCTACCCCGGCCAGATGAACGTGCGCGGGGTGGCCAGCGACCAGCGCGTGAGCCTGACGGTGGACGACGCGGAAGCACTGAAGCGCGATGCCCCGCTGATCAGCAGCGTGGTGCCTGAGCTGTCGCGGCAGCAGCAGGTGAAATTCGGTAACCAGAACGTCAACATCACCGTGGTGGGCTCGACCGCCAACTACTCGGCGGTGCGCAACTACACGGTGACCCATGGCCGGATGTTCACTACCGGCGACGATGCCGGGCGCGAGCGGTATGCCGTGCTTGGCTCGCAGGTGCCCGAGATGCTGGGAGCGAACCCGGCCGCAATGATCGGCCAGACACTCCTGGTCCGCGGCATTCCGTTCGAGATCATTGGCGTGCTCAGCGAGAAGGGGTCCCAGGGCTTCCAGAATCCCGACGAGCAGGTCCTCATCCCGCTGCAGACGGCCCGGTTCCGCGTGTTCGGTACCGACCGCCTCCGGACGATCACGGTCGAAGTGGCCAAGGACGTGCCGCTGGAGCAGGGCATGGTGGACATGGAGCGGGTGCTGCGCCGGGAGCACAAGATCCGCCCCGGCGCGGAGAACGACTTCATGGTGCGCAACCAGCGCGAGTTCCTGGCCACGCAACAGGCGGCGACCCAGGTCTTCACGGCGCTGCTGGCATCCATCGCAGCGGTGAGCCTCATCGTGGGCGGCATCGGCATCATGAACATCATGCTCGTGTCGGTCACCGAGCGCACCCGCGAGATCGGCGTGCGGAAGGCGCTCGGCGCCACCAAGCTCAACATCCTGCTCCAGTTCCTCATCGAGGCGCTGGTGCTCTGCATCAGCGGCGGAACCATCGGCATCATCCTCGGCGTGGGCGCGGCCATCGGCCTGTCGAGGCTCATGCACTGGAATACGCTGATCTCGCCGGCGTCCATCGCCATCGCGTTCGCGTTCAGCGCCGGGGTCGGTCTCTTCTTCGGCATCTGGCCGGCACGCAAGGCGGCGTCACTGGACCCGATCACCGCCCTGCGCTACGAGTAGCGCCGGGAGCCAGGTCACTCGTCGGCCGCGTCTGCCCAGACGTGCACGCGGCCGTCCGCATCGACCTCGACGTGCACCTGCCACGGCTGGCAGCACACCGGGCAGTCCTCCACGTACTCCTGCGCGGCCCCGCCCGTCGGATCCACGGTGATCTCCACCGTCTCGCCACAGTAGGGGCAGGAGAGTTCCTGTTCTGTTTCCGCCCGGTCCTCACCGTCCCGTTCTTCCTCATCCATCGCGCTGCCCATCCTCTCGCATGTCGCTGTTGATGCCCAGGTCTTGCCAATCGCCGTTCCGGCCGACAACATCCCCCCGCGCCGTCTCCATCATTCACCCTCCCGCGCCATCCGGCAACTCATGACCCGCAGCCTCATCCTCGGCACCGGCATGGCCGTCCCCGATCGCATCGTCACCAATGATGACCTCGCGGCGGTCATCGACACGTCCGACGAGTGGATTACCCAGCGTACCGGCATCCGCCAGCGGCACTGGGTCCGGGAGGGCGAGACCGGGGTGGACCTGGCCGAACAGGCAAGCCGCCGTGCCGTCGAGGCGTCGGGGCTGGCCCTCCGGAACATCGACGCCATCGTGCTCGCCACATCCACGCCGGATCACTTCGCACCCGGCAACGGCGTGCTCCTGCAGCACCGCCTCGAGCTGGGGCCGATCCCCGCACTCGACCTGCGCGCCCAGTGCAGCGGCTTCGTCTACGCCCTGGCCACCGCGGATGCCTACATTCGCTCGGGCCTGTTCCGCCATGTGCTGGTGGTGGGACAGGAGGTACAGTCTACCGGCATGGACGTCACGACGCGCGGTCGCAACACCGCGGTGATCTTCGCCGACGGCGCCGGCGCCGTCGTGCTGGGCCCGTCGTCCACCGACGTCCGGGGCATCCTCGGCTTTGACCTGCACTCCGATGGCGCCTTCGCCGACAAGCTCTGGGTGGATGCGCCCGGCTCGATGTATCACCCCCGAATCAGCGCGGCGCTCCTGGAGGAAGGCCGGCACTTCCTCGACATGGACGGCAAGGAAGTCTTCCGCCACGCCGTGGTGCGGATGCCCGAGTCGGTCCGCGCCGTGCTGGCGAACGTGGGTGAACCACTGGAGGGAGTGAAGCTGCTTCTGCCGCACCAGGCCAACCTGCGCATCTCGGAGATGGTGCAGAAGGCGCTCGGCCTGCGCGACGATCAGGTCTACAACAACATCATGTCGTACGGCAATACCACGGCGGCAACGATCCCGATTGCACTGGACGAGTGCGCGCGCGCCGGACGGTTGCAGCCGGGTGACCTCGTGGTCGGCACCGCGTTCGGCTCCGGCTTCATGTGGGGAAGCGTCGCCCTCCGCTGGTAGTGCGGAGGTCAGGGATACTTGGCGGCGTAGTACTCCCGGGTGCGGCGCGCGCGCAGCCGGAAGAGCTCCTCGTCATGATCCGCATGCTCGATGCGCAGGTAGAGGTCCCCGGGCCACAGTACGCAGCGCAGCGACCACGGCGCGCCCGATGCCTCCATCATCCACTCGAGGGCGCCACCCCCCGCGTCGGTACGTTCGATCTCGCTGTCCCGCTCCAGCCGCACCACCGGCGGCACACCCATCACCGAGGCACGAGCCTCGTCGAGGCGCAGTTCCGCTTCGTCCCATGAATTGAACGCCAGCTCACCGGGCACGCGGTCGTTCCGCTCCAGGAGCTCGAGGTCGACCTCCCACGGACCGAGCACATCCCACGCGTGGTCCATGCTGCCCACATCGGGAATGGTGACCAGCGGATGCCTGCTGCCCATGCCGACCGTCTCCGGGGTAGTGATGCGGGAATACTGGCCTTGTTGCCAGCAAAGCGATACGCATGAAACTCGCCCGGCCGTTGTTCCGTACTGAAACGCGAATACCGCTTCCAACTGGTAAACCGGGGTCTCACATGGTGGGCACACTCATGGCTCTGACTTCCCTGCTCATCTTCGCCGCGGCGGCGCTGGGGAGCTATTTCTTGGCGCGCAGCTTTGTGCAGCGTCGCCTCCGCTTCGTGGACGCGATGCGGTCTCCCTTCGCCCCCCTGATCGCGGGCGCGGCGGCCTTCCTGCTGGCGTGGCCCCTGTCCGCCCTTCCGCTCATCAGCCTGGGCACCGCGGTCGTCTTTGGCGTGGGCGCCGGCATGGGCACGGCAGCAGGCGTGCGGGCGCTTGGTCGCGCCGACGCCTCACGTGGGAGGCTCTACCCATGAACACGGGATGGAACGGCATGCGGTGGGAGAGGCGCCTCGCCAGCAGTGCACGGGCACGCTACTTTTTCGTCATGACTCACATCACTTGTACCCGGTGCGGCCAGACCCGCGACCAGATGGCCTTTCAGCCCTTCCAGAATGAGTTGGGGCGGAAGCTCTACGCGGAGATCTGTGCCCCCTGCTGGGCCGAGTGGATCAAGGCGCAGCAGCAGATGATCAACCACTACGGCCTCAACGTTCGCGATCCCAAGGCGAAGGAAACGCTCCTCAAGAGCATGGAGCAGTTCCTCTTTGCCGGAGGCCAGATCCAACTGTCGTGAGGTGACGTGGTTCGAAGAACACTGCGCCTCCTCATCGCGGCCTGGGTACTCACGTGCTCCGGGCCGCTGGCGCTTCGTGCCCAGGATGCTCCCTACCGGACACAACTGAAGGACCTGTGTGAGGCGCTCGACAGTGCCGCGAGCGTGGCGCGGGTAGAACTGATCAAGGCGCGCTGGGATGCCCCGACGGGCAACCCGGTGGAACGCCTGGGCGACGCCTACGCCGAGCTCCGACTTGGCGTGCTCACGAGTGATCGTGACTACCTGACCACGGCGTGGGATCACTTTGACCAGGCCGTGCGGGTGCACCCCGACTGGCCATACGCGCGCCTCGGCCTGGCGATGGCGGCGCTCGAGGTCTACAGCCGAGGATACGCCCTTCCCGCCAGTTACGACGACGTGGCCGGTGGCACGCACTACGACGGCTACGTGACTGAGATGAAGCGGCTCCTGAAGCAGGAACCGACCTTCGAGCCGGCCATCACCTGGCTTGCCGAAACCCTGAGCGCGGAGGGTGACCGCGAGCAGCCGGGGGCGATCCTGAAGTTGCTGCAGTATGTCGCCGACTCGACCGACAATGATGACCCGGATATCCAGCTTGTCCTGGCCCGCGCCGAGCGTCTGGAGGGGAACGCAGCGCAGTCGGTGCGCCGCATCGATGCCTTCGTGCGCGAAGGCGGTGACTCTGGCGTCGGTGGACTGGAGATCGCCCGATCATTCGCGTGGATGGGCGAGCTGGAGAGCGGCGCCACCGAGTACCTGGCCGGCGCGCAGGTACGGACTGTTGAGGCTCGGGCCACTTACCGCCTGGACCTGTCGTGGGTGGCCACGCCGCGCGAACTCGCGCGGTATGACAGCCTGCCCGTCGATTCGGTTGGCGCCTGGATTGGTCATTTCTGGGGCAAGCGGGATGTGCAGGAACTCCGCCCCGACGGTAACCGCCTGCAGGAGCACCTGCGGCGCTGGGTGTATGTCAGCCAGAACTTCCGCGTGCCTGATCCTGGGCGGCGCACGGCGTGGAAAACCGCCTACATGCCATGGACCGGCCCAGGAACCCGCCCGCAGTGCATGGAGGACGGCGCGTACACGCTCGACGATCTCGATTACAGCGAGCCAGCCCGGCAGGGCGGCTACCGCGCGCCAGAACGGGTGTTCGACCATCGCGCCATCGTCTACATGCGGCATGGCGAGCCGCTGTACAAGTTCGGTGGTTCACCCGACTCGCTCAGTAACGGGCCACCAATGGAGACTCAGATCGGCGGCCTTGAGTCGTCACTCAAGGACATCTTCTGGGAACCGGATGCCACCCGCAGCATGACGTGGGTGTACCTGATGGGCGGCCAGCTCCGCGTCTTCACGTTCATGGGGTACATGGCGCTAGGACGGAACAGCCCAAGCACCATGATCCTCTACCAGCCGCCCAGGCTCGACGTGCTGCAGCAACTGGCGGCGTTGTCGTCGTCGTATGCCCGGCTTGCCGGCTCCACCCAGGTGAATGCGTTCAGCGGGAACCGGAGGGTGTCGGGCGACTGTGACCGCTGGTATCAGGACGTTGTTCGCCAGCAGCGCAGCGACGCCGCGGTGGCGGTCACCACCGACACGTACGTGCGCCGCTTCTCGAAGCCGCTCACGGCCGCATTGCAGTTTTCAGCGATCGGCCAGCCAACGGCCGGTACCGGGAAGCTGCTCGCGGTGCTTGCCATGCGGGCGAGTGAACTCGCCGCGGAGCCGGTGGAGGGTGACAGCAGCTCTGTGCGCTTCGCGGTGAACATCCAGATTGCGGCCATCGACAGCATGACCGGCGAAGCCACGCAGATCGACACCGTGCGCCACTTCGTGACGACGCGGCAGCTAGTGCGAGAAGGTGCGTGGATCTCGTTCGCCGCCATCCTGCCGCTCAAGCCGAGGCTCCGTGAGGTACACCTCGCCGTTTCGCAGGAGGATGACCGGGGGAGCATCTTCAGCGGGCCCATCGACCCGGCAGGCAACGGCTTCTCGGCCAGTGACATCGTGCTCGGTGGCGAAACCGGGTCAGTGCCGTGGCAGCGCAACGGTGCGACGGTGATGGCCAGCGCGTTCAGCACGTACACCGTGGGCAATGCGGTGCAGCTCTACTACGAACTGTATGGCCTCGTGACCGGCGGCGAGTATCGCACGAAGCTATCACTCCGGCGCACCGGTGACACCAAGTTCGCCAGCACCCTGACGTTCACCGACCGCGCGGCCGGCCCCACCCTGGCCTCGAACCGGTCGCTGGCGTTGAACGACGCAAAGCCGGGGCAGTACGAGCTTCTCATCACCGTGGAAGAGGTTGCCACCAGGCGCCGCGTGGTGCGGCAGCGCGCGATCTCGGTGGAAAAGGTCTCGGTCCCTGACACCCGGTGAGGTTGTCCGGCAGGGCCTGGCCCTGCTCACGACCTGGGCACTCACGTGCTCCGGGCCGCAGGTGCTTCATGCCCAGGATGCTCCCTACCGGACACAACTGAAGGAACTGTGCGAGGCGCTCGACAGTGCGGCGAGCGTTCCGCGGGTGGAGCAGATCAAGGCGCGCTGGGATGCCCCGAAGGACAACCCGGTGGAACGCCTGGGCGATGCCTACATCGAGTTGCGACAGGGTGAGCTCACGGACAGTCGCGAACTCTTCACTGACTCGTGGGAGCACTTTGACCAGGTCGTACGGGTGCACCCCGACTGGCCGTATGCCCGACTCGGCCTTTCCATGGCGGCGCTCGAGCTGTACCGCCACCGATACCCGGTTCCGGCCATGTATGACGATGTGGTGGGCGGCACTCACTACGACGGGTACGTCATCGAGATGAAACGGCTCCTGAAGGAAGAACCGACCTTTGAGCCGGCCATTACCTGGCTCACTGAGACGCTGGGCGCGGAGGGTGACCGCGAGCAGCCGGGGCCGGTCCTGGCACTCCTGCAATACGCCGCCGACTCGGCGGGTGTCACCAACCCCGGCATACAGCTCATCCTGGCCCGCGCCGCACGCCTCAAGGGGAACGCGCCGCAGTCGGTGCGCCGCCTCGACGCACACCTGAAGCAGGGGGGCGACTCGGGTGTCGGCGACCTCGAGATGGCGCACTCGCTCGCCTGGATGGGCGAGCTCGAGAACGCTGCAATCGAATACGTGGCCGGCGCCCACGTGCAGACCATCGAGGCGCGGGCCAACTACCGCCGGGACCTGTCGTGGGTGGCCAAGCCGCGCGAGCTGGCGCAATACGACAGCCTGCCGGCGGATTCGGTCGGCGCGTGGATCGGCCATTTCTGGAGGAAGCGCGACGTGCAGGAACTCCGGCCCGACGGCAGTCGCCTGGAGGAGCACCTTCGGCGCTGGGTGTATGTCAG
>JANNSD010000010.1:0-13097 GCA_031402225.1 Gemmatimonadota bacterium
TAGGGTGGGGGGTGCGCCCCTCCCCGCCTCCTCCTTCGCAAACGGAGCAGGCCTATGCGGGCTGGGTTGTCCGCTTCGTGCGGTTCCACCGGTTGCGTCACAAGCGAGACAAGGGTGCACAGGAGGTTGCTGCGGTCCTGATCTGGCTGGCGGTGGAGCGGAGGG
Source organism: Gemmatimonadota bacterium (assembly GCA_031402225.1). GTDB lineage: Bacteria > Gemmatimonadota > Gemmatimonadetes > Gemmatimonadales > GWC2-71-9 > JAGGAG01. Next base: position 166 of record JANNSD010000010.1, read on the forward strand.
TGGCGGCGCCGACGCAGGTCCAGGCGCAGGCGGCGCCGCTCTCCCTGTACAGGGAGGTGCTGGGGCGTCCTTTGCGGCGCGCGGAGATCGTCCCGCGGGCGCGCGGTCCGCCCCGCCCCGCAGCCTTTCCGGATTGGACTGCGGGTCGTACAATCGAATGAGGGCGGAGCCTGGCATGGCGCCGTCGAATTCACGTTAGGCAGCAGCAGAGACTATCATGCAGGGGAACCCATCATGCAGCTTTCGTACGTGAACGTTTTTGTCGCAGACCTGGAAAAGGCCACCGAGTTCTATCGCGATAGGTTGGGACTCAACCTCCAGTTTTCCTCGCCGGAGCATGGCTACGCTTCTTTCGCGGCAGGTAGTGTTCGACTCGGGGTTGCGTTGCCGGGGGCAGACCACGCTGAACTTGTAGGGCGGCATACCGGCGTTGGGTTTGAAGTTGCCGATCTTGAGGCAGAGCACACACGTTTGTCAGGTCTGGGCGTTCGCTTCACGATGCCGCCTACGAGGCAACTATGGGGCGGCTTCATGGCGATGATCTCGGACGCAGATGGAAACGTATTCTACTTGGATCAGGTGTCCGCGGCACATGGCTAGCTACCGAGTCGACCCGCTGCCGAACAACAGCATGTAGCGGACGGCGCTGTGCGCCGCCGCTGATGCTGAGCGTTGGCAACTGTCTTGAAAGTCAAGCGTGTTGTGGGTCCCAGCGACGGTTCTGGTGGAGCATGGCATTCAGGATGGTGAGCAGCTTCCGCATGCAGGCGGTGGCCGCGACTTTGAAGGGCTTGCCGGCGGCACGGAGCCGTTCGTAGAACACCCGGAGGACGGGGTGGTGCTTGAGCCCCACCAGCGTGGCCATATAGAGCACCGCGCGGACCGGGGGACGCGCTGCACTGCGCGCACGCCGTTTGGACGCAACGTCCGCGAATCGTCGGCCTAACGATGCTTGCTGTTGACGAGCGGACCCACCATCAGCGTAGCGCGCAGTATCGGTCGGTCGGCTCGCAACAGAAACCAGCGTGCGAAGGCGCTACTCCGCAGACCCCGGATTCGCCCGGAGTCGTTCCCAATAGGCGCGCGGTGTGAGAATGGGGATGGGCGATTTGGTGCCGACTTCCAGCAGGTCGTGGTCGCCCGTCACGAACACATCCGCGCTACCGGCGACGGCCTCTGCCAGCACCGGACCGTCCGCTGGATCGCGGATCTTCAACCCAAGCGCAGGCGCGCTCGACACGACAATCGCCTGACGACGCAGGAAGGCGTCCAGCGCATCAATCGTGTCGGCGGGGACGCGTAGTTTCTGCCGCAACACTCGGCGAAGCTCGGCAAGCACCGTCTCGCCGACCACCAGTTGATGCTCGGCCAAGGTCGCGTGGAACAGGTCCGCGCAGAGACCCCGCGTCGCAACGGCGCTGACGAGGACGTTGGTATCCAGCGCGACCTTCATGACACGTCGCGGAAGATGTCCTCGTCGGTCAGGTACCCTCGCGCTTCGGCCAACGGCATGATGCGGCGCCGGAGGTCCTCGAACTGGGCCAAGGCGAGCTGGCGGCGCACAGCTTCACGCACCACCTCGCTGCGACTCCGGCCACTGCGCCGCGCCGCCTGCGCCACCTGGCGTTCCAGGTCCGGATCGAGTCGAATCGTCAAGGCAGATGTTTTCATGCCTTACATTGTAATACATTCGGCGCCTCCCAACAAGATGGGGCTGCTTCGCGAACGGGTCCCTGGAATGCCGAGGAGTGAGAGGGAGAGTGTCCGCGAGGCACGCGAGGCGCGCCGGTTCCTCGGGTGCTCGATCACTGGGCACTGGCTGCTGTGGCTGAGCTGAACCCGAAGCTGAGGAAGCACCCACCATGAAGAGCGTGAGACCGTATGTGTTCGAGTACGGGCTGATCGTCGCAACGATGTTGGTCAGCGTCCTGGGATTCTGGGACATCTATTTCGGGGAGAACGCCGATCCCAATCCCTTCCACCATCTCCATGTGGTGACCAACGCCATCTGGCTGGGCTTGTTGTATTGCCAGCTCAGCCTCATTGGGAGCACGCGGTTCGGAGACCACAGGAGAATGGGGCTGGTCATTCTGGGCATCGCGCCATTATTGATCGCCACGACGGCCCTGCTCTCCGTTCGGTCGGCTCGCAAGGGAGTTGTGTCGGGAGAGGGTGACTTCCTGATCATGCAGAACGTGGGAGTGACGCTCGAGCTGGCAGTGCTCATCTTCCTTGCATTCGCTCTGAGGAAGCGCAGGAGGCTGCACGCGGCCTTCCTCTTGAGCACCTGCATCATGTTTATGGGCATTGCGCTGTTATTCACGCTCATCAGCTTCGTTCCGCAGTTCAAGATCGAAGGCCCGGAGACCTTCTACCGATTCGGAACAGCCGCGATGACCGGGCAAGCCATCTGCCTCGTCGTGGCCTTGGTGTTCGTCGCCAAGGACTTCAGGAACGGATGGGCATTGTTGCTGGCAGCCCTGTTCTTCCGGCTCAACGAGGTGATCAGATCCTCGCTGGACAAGAACAGGCTGATCGAGCCGCTGACGGAGTTCGTGGGGTCGATGAATCAGCCGCTCACGTTCATCGGTAGCTTCGCTGTGATGCTTGCCTTGCTGGCGACTACGGGAGTACGAAACGCAAGGAGTAGCGGTTGATGTCTTGCGTGGCCTCGCTGAGCAGTGGCACCGTCTAACGGCGTTTCGTGACCGATGACCAGCTAGGGCAGCGGGTTGGCCACGCCACAACCTGACGTTAGGCCGCTTGACGCGATCTGCGCAGGTCCGGTTCCCTTGATACTCACACTAGAAAAGAATTTCTCATGCTTCAACTCACACCGCTGAACCCGGCCATTCCGATCTTTCACCAAGTACACACGGAGCAGGCGCCAGTCGTCTTGGTGAACGTCTTCACCGTCGCGGCAGCGGGCATCTCCGCGTTGCTCGCGGCCTGGGCAGCGGACGCAAACTGGATGAAGAAGCAGCCAGGCAATATCGCAACCCAGTTGCATCGCGGTATCGCAGGCAGCACGGTGTTCCTGGATTACGCGATCTCGGAGTCTCTGGCTCATTGAAACTCACGGTGAGATCGGGCGCGATCATTCCCGTGCTCTTGATGCTTCCCAATGTGGCGTGGATGCTGCTTCCAAAGCCGGCGGCAGGCACGGCGGCTACCGTCCCCGTCGCCCTCACAATTGTGGAGAACGTTGCCCGGGTTGGGACGCTGGCGTTTCCATTGTTCTGCACGCTGCACCTGACGAAGAAGTATTCGGCGCCCGCCGTTACCGGCATGGTGCTCGCCCTATTTGTCTACTACACAGCGTGGGCGCGATTCTTCCTCGGCGGAAGCTCTCCCGACCTCCTCAGTGCACCAATGGCCGGAATTCCTCTACCGTTGGCGTTTGCGCCTGTTGCTCTGCTGGTAGTGTCCGCGTATGTATTGGACTCGTGGTGGATGCTTTGGGCCTCAATGGTGTTTGGTGTAGCGCACATATGGGCGTCGAACCTGCGGACCTAGTTTAACAAGTAGTCGCTTATGTGGTCGATCCGTGCGGAAGTCGCTGGCATGTGGCGCAGCGGCGCGGGTGCGGTCCAAGACTAGCCAGTATCGTCGCGGTGCACGCCCATGCCGCCCGGCTGATCCCCTGGACTCTTCCGGAGCCGATCCCTCTTCCACTTCTTCATCGGTCGTATGATGCGCCTTGCCAGCGTCTCGTCCCATGCCGCTGCACTTGCGGTCCTGTTCGCCCCGACCCTGAGCGCTCAGGCAGCAGGCGGAGATGAATCCGCTGCGTTGTCCGTTGCCGACTCGGCACTCGCCGCCATAAGCCGGTCGGACTTCGTGGGCTTTACCGACCTGATGCTCGACTCGGCTGTCACGTTCTCCGCTGGAATGCGGAATGGCCGGTATCAGGCGCAGTTCAGGTCCAGGGCCCAGGAACGGGCGATGCGCACGGATTCCCGCTTCACGGAGCGAGGCTACCACCCCACCGTGCTCGTATCGGGCCCCGTCGCCATGGTATGGCTGCCCTACGATTTCTACCTGGATGGCAAGTGGTCTCACTGCGGCGTCGATGTGTTTACGCTACTCAGGACCGGAGCTGGCTGGCGCATCGCCTCCGTGGTCTGGAGCGTGGAGCAGCCGCCCGCGTGCTCACCGCACCCGGATGGCCCGCCACCTGGCGCGGCCGCGAAGTAGAAGCGGACAACGTCTTCGATTGTGCGCGGCACCCGTTCACAAGCAGTCTGAACGACGTAGGTCGATTGACCTATTGGTCGAGTTCCGTGAGTGGTTCCCGACCTCACGGGTTCACCTTCGCGCACGACCTGGCCCAGCCCGGGTTCGCGACCGGTCCGGAGGACCTGCGCGTCCCTGATGCTGGTGCTTCGCCTCCTCACCCATAGGGTGGGGGGTGCGCCCCTCCCCGCCTCCTCTTCGCAAACGGAGCAGGCCTACGCGGGCAGGGGTGTCCGCTTCGTGCGGTTCCACCGCTTGCGTCACCCGCGAGACATGGGCGCAGAACAGGTTGCTGCGGTCCTGATCTGGCTGGCGGTGGAGCCCGGTTGATGCCGGCACCTACGTCGTGACCTATGGCCCCGCTCACGTGACCGAGCGCGGCAAGTACCTGAACGTATGGACGCAGGTGAACGGAAGCTGGAAGATCAAGGCAAACATCGTGGCCGAGTGGCTGGTACTTCGGCGCCACCCGGGCGCGGGAGCGATTGCCGCCTGACCGGTGCGGTCAGGTTCCGCGCACCGCGCGCGCGATCTGTCGCACGTGCCGGTCGGCGTGGTGCGCGAGCATCAGCAGCCACTGATAGCCGTCGATGGGGCCGTACGCCGGATGGGGAAAGCGATGCTGCCGCACGTCGTCGTCGGTGTCCCGGACATAGGCCAGCGTGCGGGCGCGCTGCGCGTGGAAGGCGGCCGCGGCCTCAGCTCCGCTGGCATACCGCCGGCGGGGGAGGACGCTCTCGACCGCCGTCATGCGCCGGGTATCGTCCTGCATACTCGCCGCGATCTCCCGGTCGCGCAGGGCAGCCTCGGCCGGGTCAAACTCCCACACCGGTTCGTCCAGCGCCATGGCGATCAATTTCGGCACCGACACCTCGCTGAGTACGAGATGCTCGGCCAGCAACACCGGTGACCACTTGCCCGGTGCCGGCTCCCGGTTCCAGGCCTCCTCCGCAAGGTGCTCCGTCGCGGCCCGGAAGTTCGTGTCACTGGCGGTGAGACAGGCGAGGAGGCTCGCGCGCTCCGTGGGGATCAGGATTGGCATGGGGACAAGATACGTTCTCGCGGGGCGAGCCGCATGACGGCCTACGGCAGCGTCACGCGCATCCCGCGCGTGGTGAGTGCCGACGCCGACGGGATCGCGGCGGTGATGCTCCGCGCAACCGCGGAGGTATCGGCCAGCGGAATGTGGCTGCCGATGTATCGCCGGGCCCCGATGGCCTGCAGCACCTGTGCCTGCTCCGTGAGATACCAGAACGGCACCACCGCCGCATCAACGCGCAGGTCTGCCACCAGTCGCGCCCGGTAGACGGCGGCATCCGGATCAGCATCGCCGACATGGAGGATGCGCTGCCCGCCCAGCTCCACGACAAACCCCAGGTTCTCGGCGCGCGGCGTGCGGGTCGGGTTGTGCGGCAGCTCGATCGCCCGGATCACCACGCCATCCAGTACCTGCGCCTCGCCGCCACGCATGACGCGCACCCGTCCGTCGCCCCGGAGCGCGGGAGCACGGGCCAGCAGCGAATCCACCGTCTCACCCGCGGCGAAGAAGACCACGCTGGTGTCGGCGGCCATGCGTGCCGCCACCGCCGCCGCCTGGAAGTGGTCGAGGTGCCGGTGCGTCACGACGATCGCCGTAAGCTTGGCGTAGGGCGCGCGCGCCTCCTCCAGCGCCAGCTGGACCCCGGGAAGCAGGGGTGCGTACGCGGCGAGGGCACCGCGATGCAGGCCGTCGATCACCACCCGCGCGTCCGACGACTCGAGCAGCACGCCCATGTTGGCGAGATACGTCAGGTGCACTTCGCCCGGCGGCACGACCGGTGGCGCCTGCGCGACGGCCGGTCCGCGCCCGGCCAGCACCAGGACCAGCGCAATTGCCGCAGGACGGCCGGATGCACGGTTCACCCGGCCACCGCACTCCGGGGACCACCGCAGTAGCTTCGATGGCAATGACAATGATCCTCCTCCGGCACCGCGCCGCCCATGCAAGACTTCTTGCGCTCGGGCTGATGCTGCTGGCGGGAGCCAGCCGTCTCTCCGGCCAGTCACCACCCATCGCGGTCGTGACCGCCGACATCGACCGGTTCTGGCAGGCCTACGATCGTGTGCGCGCGACGCCCGATACCGCCGAGCAGCGCGCCCTGCTGCTCGCGCTCTACATCGAACCGGGCTCGCCCGGACTCCACGCCATGATGCAGGCGCGCCGGTACACGCCCGACGACTACCTCCGCGCCATCACCCGCTACCCCCGCTTCTGGGAGTCGATTCGCGCCAATACCCTCGAGGCGCCCACCCTCGGGCGGTCCATGATGGATGGAGTGGCACGGCTTCGAGACTTGTATCCGACCCTGCAGCCAGCTCCGGTCTACTTCGTCATCGGGGCGTTCCGGTCCCCGGGGACGATACTCGATGGCCAGGTGCTGATCGGCGCCGAGCTGGCCCTCGGCGACCTTGCTACCGACGTGAGCGAGTTCCCGATCGAGCTGGCCTACCTGACACCGTACTTCGCCGGCAACCCCATGTCCCAGGTCGTTTAGCTGAACGTGCACGAGTACGTCCATACCCAGCAGCGCGATCACGCATACAACCTGCTCTATCGGTCCCTGTACGAGGGCATTGCGGAGTTCGTGTCGGTCACGGCCATGGGTGGCGTATCGGCGTCCCCCGCGATCGCCTACGGCCGGGCCCACCGCGAACAGGTCCGTGACCGCTTCGCCGTGGTGATCCTGAGCCCGCATGCCGTTGACGACTGGATGTACAACTTCGCCGACAATGAGTTCGGGATCCGGGACCTTGGCTATTACGTGGGCTTGAGTCAGATCTCGGCCCTCGCCTCCGCGACCCGGGGCTCACGCGGCTCGCCCTGGTGAACAATGCGGCGGACGTGGCACTGCTCGGCCAAGTGGATCAGCTCGACCCAGCGGCGATGCTCCGCGCCTGCGCCGTCAACACCGTGGCGCCGGTTCTTCTCATAGGCTGGGTCCTGCGCACCGCGCCAGCCCGGATCCCACTCAGGATCGTCAATGTGTCGTCGGGCGCGGCCGTCGAGGCATTGCCTGGCTTGGGCGCGTATGGCGCAACGAAAGCCGCGTTGCGCATGGCCGGAATGGTCTTGGGCACGGAACTCGACCTCCGGGCCGAGACCGTCCTGATTGTCCACATGTTCCAACAGTTTGCGGCTGAAGGTCGCGTCCTCCCGGCGTCCCTTCCGGCAGCGGAGATCGTCGCCCATCTGGAGGCCGATGGACACCCGCGTTTCAGCGAGCAGCGCTTCCTGCTGACCTAGCCCCCGTTGTGATCGCCGTTGTCCTGACATCCAATGTCCGTCTTCTGGATGCCCCGGGAAATGTCCTGGTACCCGCGCAGGTCGCAGGCCTTCCCCGCGACTCGGTAGCCAACGTCTCGCAGGTGATCACGCTCGCTCGCAGCGACCTTCAGGAGCTGTCGGGGAGCCTGGATGCCGCCACCCTGCGCCGGGTGCCCGCGCTTCGGCGATGCGTCGCCGCGGTGCTGGCACCGTAAGCTGCCCGCCCGGCATCGCTAGCGCTTCACCCCCAGCGGCGCCCGACCGAACCCTCGTGGCGCCATCGACGCGTCCCCACTCGTGGCCTTCCGGAGTGCCGTGAACGGACCACCCTCGCGGTACGCCGTCCGGTACGCATCGCCATCCGCCGGCAGCGTTGCATCCTCGAACGGCAGGAAGTCACCCCCGAACACGAACACAGTCCAGCTCGTGCTCGCACCGGCCTGCAGCGTCCACGCCGTGTTGAATCCCGCCACCCCGCTCACATCCGGATACGTCATGTCCCAGGTCGTGGGCGCCGTGGCGTAGTAGTCCGACGACGCACGGTAGTACGCCGACCGCTCGCTGGCGCCAGTCCCCTGGGAGAAGAACGCCTCGATAGACCGGTTGTACTCCGGCTGAACCGGCATCTGGATGCGCGGCCGGGCGAAGCTGGAACCGGTGACCGTGCTGATGGTGGGTATGGCGGCCGTCGGCCCGAACGCCAGGGTGCGGTCGACCACGTTCCTGAAGTACACGTCAACGGTACGCGATTCCGGTTCGCAGCAGTTCTGGGTGTATCCGACCAGGCGCTGCACGTCGCCCGGCGCGAGCTGCGCCGCCGGCAGCGCATCGTATGGCACTGACGTGGAGACGTCGAGGCTGAACTGCGAAAGTCGCGGGTAGTAGAAGGTACCGAGGCCGGTGAACACCCCGGCTACATCGCCGGCAAGTCCGGTCACGGTGGCGGTGGCACTCGCCGGGGCGAACGACTCCGCCGCACTGAAGTCGATCACCGGCAGCGTCGAGTTGTCCGGCGCGTTGACGCCCCGGCGCAGGACAAAGCGGTTGACCCGCTCCGTCGCGTCGTCGTGCAGGGCAGCCACCAGGTCGCGAGGCCCGAGCGGAACGTTCTGCAGCTGGAACAGGTCGTCGCCCGCGGTGCCGCCCGCGAGGTCCTCGTCAAAGCCGAGATGCATGGCGGCGAACTGGCTGGCGCCGACCCCCGCCACCGATCCGTTCACGGTCTTGTTCCCGCAGTAGTTATTGAGGAACGCTACGTTCTGTCGCTGCTCCGCCAGCGTGGCATAGCTGAAGGCGGCGTTGATGCCGCCCGTGCCGTAGTCGAACACCGTCGCGATGCCGCCCCGTCCCGACCGGAACGAGAAGGTGTACATGCTCGTGCCCTGGGCCGGCTGGACTCGCTGCCACGCACCATTGCCGTCCTGCTGGGCCACCCAGATCGGTGCATCCGCCGCGCTGCAGTAGGTGATGCTGAACTGGTCTGGTGGCGGGCCCGGCTCCGGGTCCACCGCGCCGAAGGGGCTGAACTTCCGCACCCGGCCGCCGATCCCGGCCCGCCGGGCCAGGAGGATGTTCGCCCGGCTGCCGCTCGCCGTGACGCCGTCGCAGTCGAGGAACGGTGCTGCCACCCGCGGCAGGAGTTCGATCGTGCCCGGGTTTGCCGGATCAGGATGCGCGATCTGCAGCCGGTCGTACACCGGTGCCGGCGCGTAGTAGGCACTGGCCGACTCCGTCACCTGGCACAGGCCGAGGATCGCGTCGCTCGCAAAGGTCGCTGCCGGCGTCGTGGTGAACTCGTAGAACAGCGGGTACTGGTTAAGGGTCGTCGGGAGCGGGCCCGCGCCCGGCGCATACTGCGAGCTGTCGGGAAGCCGCTCGACCACCAGCAGCACCTCGCGGCTCAGGGCCCCCGCCGGAATGGTGATACCGGCATGCAAGGTCTGGGTGACGAACTCGCCGCCGGCGGCATCGACGACGGCCACCACACCGTCGGTACCGAAGCTCTCGGGAGACAGCTGCGGATCGGGCAGGCCCGCCTCTGCGAACACATCGGTCAGGAAATCGCTGAGCCCCGTCCGCTGCGCGGCCGCCGTGCCCGTCAGCCGACCCGCCGCGTACTCGTCGAGCGACAGGGTGGCCAGGTCGAACGCCGCGGCATCGGCCGCGCTCCCGCCCGCCGCCGCGTTCTCCAGTGTGGTGATCAGCGTGGTTGCTTCGTCTCGGGTCGTCCCCGCCGGGAACAGCGCCGCGGCCTCCTGGGCCAGGTCACTCGTGGGATTCGGGTTCGAACTGTCGCTGCTGCAACCAGATGCGAGCGCCAGCACCATGGCGGCAGCCGAGGCTACCCGCCACTCTCCCAGTGACCTCATGACGGACTCCTGATAGTGGGGAACAAGACTCGGGCAACTCAGGTTGAACGCTCCCAGCCAAGGGGGATTCTCACCGGGCGGCCGATGCGGCATGTTCCACCGCTCATGAACCCCTTCCGCCTCCTCATGCTGCTTGGGCTTTGCCTCGCGGCCACCCGGCCCGCCGCCGCGCAGCAAGTCCCCCGGCGCACCGGCCAGTGGAACCCCGACTCGCTTGGCAATCACCGCGTCGTCGTTCACCTCAACGCGCCGGCCCCCGCGGTGCGCGTGCACGTCGCCTGGCGCCGCCCCGATGCGAAGCCCGACGCCGTTGAGATCATCGTCATCGGTCCCCGCGGCACCCGTATCACCAACCTCTATCGCCGGAGCATCACCCGCGAGTCGGGTGACCTCGCGTTCGCGCCGGTGGACGGCGCCGGCGACTACGACCTCTACTATCTCCCCTACCGCGGGTCGATCACCTCCAGCTACCCGCGGATCTTCTATCCAGCACCCACGGCAACCGCTGACCCGGCGTGGCTCGCGGCCACGCAATCCGCGTGGGCCACCCTGCCCCGGGCAACGGTCGTCGCGATCGAGTCGATCGATGCGTTCAACAGTTTCTCGCCGATGCAGGTCATCGCGACCGCCGCGGAGACCAATGCGCTGGTGCAGTCGCGCGGTGCCGCGCCTTTCCTGCTCTTCCCCGAAGACCGCACCCGGCCAATCCGCATGCGCCACGACCTCCCAGCGAGCTGGGTTTCGCCGACGGCGCCGAAGAGCGTCGCCGGCAACGCGATGCGCGGCGAATGGTTCGCCTTCCAAGTGGGCGTCTACGCCAACAGGCAGGCACTCGACAGCGTCCGCGCCAGCTTCACCACACTCAGCGGACCCGGCACCATTGCCGCATCGGCCTTCACCTGCATCAATGTCGACGGCATCGACTGGCGCGGCCGCCCCTTCACGCGAACCGTCACCGTCGCGAAGGGCGAGGTTTATCCGCTGTGGTGTGGCGTGCAGATCCCGAAGGACGCGACTCCCGGCCGCTACACCGGCACGGCAACCGTCCACGGCTCACGACTCACGACTCACGACTCACGTCTCTCTCACGACTCACGACTCACGACTCACGACTTGCCGGTCACCCTCACCATCCTCCCCGACACCATCCCCGCCCACGGCGACAACGACCCCTGGCGCCTCTCCCGGCTCCGCTGGCTCAACTCGACGCTCTACCAGGATGACGGCCTCGTGCTACCGTACACCGCCGTCACCGTCACCGGTGCCACGCTCGGCGTCCTGGGCCGAGACGTCCGGCTCGGCGCCAACGGCCTCCCCGAGTCGATCCGGAGCTTCTACACCCCGGAGATGACCGCCATCGGTTCCGCTCCGCGCGAGCTCATGGCACAGCCCGTTTCGCTGAATGTCGAGGACGCTCACGGCACACTCCTGCCGTGGCAATCCGGCCCGCTCAGCTTCACGAAGAAGTCCGAGGGCGATGCCGCGTGGACCGTCACCAGCACCAGCGGTTCGCTGACGCTCCGCCTCAGCGCCCAGCTCGATTTCGACGGCACCCTCGAGTATCAGGCCGCACTCAGCAGCACCGCGAACGTGAACCTCGCCGACGTGCGCCTCGAGCTCCCGATGGACAACGCCGCCGTCCGATATTTCATGGGAATGAACCTGAAGGGCGGCAAGCGGCCGGCGAGCTATGACTGGAAATGGGACGTCACCCGCAACCAGGACGCCGCCTGGCTGGGAAACGTGAACGGCGGCATCCAGTTCACCCTCAAGGACGATCACGCCTACGTCCGCCCGCTCAACACCAACTTCTACCAGCAGAAGCCTCTGGTCATGCCCGCCTCCTGGGCCAACCGGGGCCGAGGCGGCTGCAGCTTCCGTGAAACGGGCGCCATGTATAGGACAAGCTGCTTCAGCGGGCCCCGCACCCTGCTGGCCGGAGACACACTGCACTACGACTTTCGGCTCATGGTCACCCCGTTCCACCCCATCGACCCCGCGCAGCACTGGAAGGAGCGCTACTTCCACGCCTACGTGCCGCTCGACTCGGTGGCAAAGATGGGCGCCAACGTCATCAACGTGCATCACGCCACGCCCATCAACCCCTTCATCAACTACCCTTTCCTCCGCCCGGACACCATGCGGGCCTACATCGACTCGGCCCATGCCCGGCAGATGAAGGTCAAGATCTACTACACGGTGCGCGAGCTCACCAATCGTGCGCCAGAGCTCTGGACCCTGCGCACGCTCAACGATGAAGTCCTCGCCGACGGCCCCGGCGGCGGATGGTCCTGGCTCCAGGAGCATGTGGAAGGGAGCTATCTCGGCGGCTGGTTCGTTCCCGAGATCAGTGATGCGGCACTCGTCACCAGCGGCGTGTCGCGCTGGCACAATTTCTACATCGAGGGACTCGACTGGCTGGCGCGCAACATCGGCATCGATGGCCTCTATCTCGACGACGTCGCCTTCGACCGCACCACCATGATGCGCGCCCGGAAAGCACTGGAGCGGAACCGCCCCGGCTCACTCATTGATCTTCACAGCGCCAACCAGTACAACCCGCGCGACGGGTTCGCGAGCAGCGCCAACCTGTACTTGGAGCACTTCCCCTTCATCGACCGCCTCTGGTTCGGGGAGTACTTCGACTACGACTCGCCTCCCGACTACTGGCTCACGGAAATTTCCGGCATTCCCTTCGGCCTCATGGGCGAGATGCTCGAGGGCGGCGGCAATCCCTGGCGCGGCATGCTCTTCGGCATGACCAATCGCCTGCCCTGGTCCGGCGATCCTCGCCCCATCTGGCAGGAGTGGGACCGCTTCGGTATCCAGGACACGAAGATGATCGGCTGGTGGGTGCCGAACCCACCCGTGAAGACCGGCCGTAGTGATGTCCTGGTCACCACGTACGCTGGAAACGGAAAGGCCCTGCTGGCCATCGCCAGCTGGGCCCCCGATACGGTGAACGTGCCGCTTGTCATCGACTGGAAGGCGCTCGGACTTGATTCAACTCGCGCCACCATCAC
>JANNSD010000011.1:0-13360 GCA_031402225.1 Gemmatimonadota bacterium
ATCGGTGCTCACGCGCCACGGGTACCGCATGCTGGCGCGCTTCCTCTTCGGCCCCGATCGATCGGTCAGCGCCCTGCCAGTATCCGCGGACGGAGGCAGTGCCGAGGCGGTCCCGGCGGAAGAGCCACCACCGGCGTGGTATCACGGCTGACAGGCCACCTGGAGGTTTGCGAATGCGTGCGATCCTGACCCACGCCGTTGTCCTCGCGGTACTCGCCGCACCGGCCGGCCTCGCCGCGCAGGAAGATTCGCTCCCGGCCTACCGGGAACAGCAGGTCATGATCCCCATGCGTGACGGGGTCAGGCTGAACACGCGCATCTATGCGCCACCCTCGTCGGCGGCGCTGCCCTTCCTGCTCACGCGCACGCCCTACGGTATCGAGGGATCGGGCGGCGAACTTGAGGCGAAAGGACCGTACGCCGAGCTGGCGCGCGAGCAGTACATCTTCGTGTACCAGGACATCCGCGGGCGGTTCGGATCCGAGGGGCAGTTCGTCATGAACCGGCCGCTGCACGACCCGAAGGATCTGCGGGGGGTCGATGAGAGCACTGACACCTGGGACACGATCGCCTGGTTGCTGGCCAACGTGCCGTCGAACAATGGCGCGGCGGGCGTGCTGGGCGTCTCCTATCCCGGCTGGCTCGCTGCCATGGCGGGCATCAACCCGCATCCGGCGGTGAAGGCGATCTCGCCCCAGGCCCCGATGACCGACACCTGGAAGGGCGACGATTTCTTCCACAACGGGGCATTCCGGCTCAGCTATGGCTTCGAGTACGCCACCGATCTCGAGCTCTCGAATGACCAGTCCATTCCGCCGCCGGTCACCTTCTACGACACCTATAGCTGGTATCTGTCGCAGGGCTCGCTCGCGAACCTGACGCGGCTGCTGGCGGGACGCTCGCCCAGCTGGACAAACTTCAGCCAGCACCCGGCCTACGACAGTTTCTGGAAGAGCCGGGCACTGACAACGTGGCTCACGGAGGTCGCCGTGCCGACGCTGGTGGTCGGCGGCTGGTGGGACCAGGAGGACTTCTTCGGCGCGATCACGACCTACGCCGCGCTCGAGCGGCTGGACACGAAGAGCCGCAACTATCTCGTCATGGGTCCCTGGTATCACGGCAGCTGGTCCCGGGGCGACGGCCAGAAGGTCGGGGACATCGACTTCGGCAGCGCCACGGGGAAGTACTTCCGTGAGGAAATTCAGGCGCCCTGGTTTGCGTTCTGGCTCAAGGGAAAGGGGAAGCTCGACCTGGCCGAGGCCACCCTGTTCGAGAGCGGCAGCAATCGCTGGCGGCGCTTCGACAGCTGGCCGGCCAGGGAAGGCACGTCCCGGAAGCTCTACTTTCGCGCGAATGGGCTGCTGTCGTTCGACGCCCCCACCCACGACTCACGACTCACGAAGTACGATTCGTATGTCTCCGACCCGGCCCACCCGATTCCGTACCGCAAGCGGCCGATCGAGCTGACCTACGACCCCCGGGGTTCGCACTGGCGCCCCTGGCTCTATGAAGACCAGCGGTTCGTCGACGGTCGCCCCGATATCCTCGTCTGGCGCACCGAACCGCTCACCGAGGACATCACCATCGGCGGCGATATTGCGGCGCACCTGTACGCCTCGACTACCGGCAGCGACGCGGACTGGGTCGCGAAGCTGATCGACGTCTTCCCCGACACCATCACCCAGGGACCGGTCCTGGGCGGCTACCAGTTGATGGTGGCGAGCGAGATCCTTCGCGGCCGCTATCGGCAGGGGTTCGAGCGTGCGAGGCCGATCGTGCCGAATGCCGTCAACGAGTACGTGGTCGACCTGCGCCAGCAGAGCTACACCTTCCGGAAGGGACACCGGATCATGGTTCAGGTGCAGAGCACCTGGTTCCCCGCCTACGACCGCAATCCGCAGACCTTTGTCCCGAACATCTTCGATGCCGCCGACGCAGACTTCCGCGTGGCCACGCATCGCGTGTACCGCAGCGGGCGGTATCCGTCGTACGTCGACCTCCCGGTGCTGGGAGCTGGCCACTAGTTGGCGATGATTGTCGAGGGCATCGTCACCACCGTGGACGGCAACGGGCAGGTCAACTTTGCCCCCATGGGTGTGGAGTGGGGCGACGAGCACCTGGTGCTCAAGCCCTTCCTTGAAACGACGACGTTTCGCAATCTCACCGCGCGCGGGAACGCCGTGTTCAACCTCGTCGACGACGTCATGCTCCTGGCCCAGGCCGCGATCGGCAGTCCGCAGTTTCCCTGGCGACCAGCGGAACACATCGCCGGGGCGGTGCTGGAGGCCGCCTGCTCATGGCGCGAGCTCGAGGTGGAGCGCATCGACCCGACGCCCCCGCGATCGCGCATCAACGCCCGGGTGGTGCACCGCGGGCGTGGTGGCGAGTTCGTCGGCTTCAACCGGGCGAAGCATGCGGTACTCGAGGCCGCCATCCTCGCCACCCGGGTGCACCTGCTCCCGTCAGCACAGGTTGGGGAAGAGCTGGATCGATTGGAGACCCTCGTGGAGAAGACTGCAGGCCCTCGGGAACGCGAGGCCTGGGCACTCCTGCGCGGATACGTGGCGGCGCACCCGGCGTCGCGTCCCGCGCCGGCATGAGCATGCCCACGGAGCAGGTGCGTGTTCGGGCCGCGGCACGCCTCCATTTTGGGGTGCTCGACCTTCGGGGCGTGCTGGGGAGGCGCTTTGGAGGCATGGGCGCCGCGGTGCCGGCGCCGGCGCTCCAGCTGGAGGCGGAACGGGCCGACGGGTACCACGCGACGGGACCGGACGCGGAACGCGCCGTCGCCTTCGCCCGAAGGTACGGGGCTGCCGCCGGGATCCCCGGTGGCGCCCGCATCCGGATCACCCACTCGATGCCGGCCCATAGCGGACTTGGATCGGGCACCCAGTTGGCCATGAGCGTGGCGCGCGCGCTGGCGGCGCTGTACGACCAGCCCCACGACGCCGCCACCCTGGCCCGGCTGGTGGGCCGTGGCGCCCGGTCCGGCGTCGGGACGTGGCTGTTCGATCGGGGAGGCTTCGTCCTGGAAGGCGGGCGCCGGGAGGGGGCCGGGCTCGCCCCCCTGCTCACCCGGCTGCCCATGCCCACATCATGGCGCTGCGTGGTGGCGGTGCCGGCGACGGCTCCGGGCCTGAGCGGCGACCTGGAAGCGGAGGCGTTCCGCACCCTGCCCCGGCCACCCGAGCGCGAGGTGGAACATGTCGCCCACCTCATCCTCATGCAGCTCCTCCCGGCGCTGGTGGAGGAGGACCTGGCCGACTTCGGGGCGGCGCTCGCCGAGGCGCAGCACGTCACCGGCAATTGGTTCGCCGCCACCCAGGGCGGCCCATTCGCCCCTGGCCCGACCGCGCAGCTCATTGCGCGCTTCCGCGACGGCGGGGCGGCCGGGGTAGGCCAGAGTTCCTGGGGACCGGCGGTCTACGGCCTGGCGGGCAGCGATGAAGCCGCGGACCGGCTGGCGGGTATAGCAAGGGAACAGGTTGGAGCGGCGGGCCTGGTGGTCGCAGGCGCTTTCGAAAACCGGGGAGCGCTGGTCCAGCTCCTGACCCGCGGCGCCTCGGCAGATTGACAGCCTTGGGTTCCCGTCGTATGCTAGGCGCCTCAGGATGCAACCTCAGCTTGTTGACATCCGCTGGCGCAGGCGTATCCTAATACAGGATTCATTGCGCACTCAGGCTTTCACCATGGTGCATCCCACAGACAATCGGTCTCTCGATCGCCGGCGTTCCGCTGGGCGCGCAGCTTGACTGGCGCGTCATGCGCGGATCGATGATCGTGCCACGCCGGAAGCAGCGTTGTACGGCGTGTGTCTTCAGTCTCACTGGTCGCCCATTTCCCGGGCGCGGTGTTCGGTTCCACGTGCGGTCGAAGTCACCCTTTATGAAGAGGTCAGTATGAACCGTAGAGGCCAGAAGGTGATATCTGGCGGTATTGCGGCGAGCATGCTCGTATTCGCCGTCGCGTCCGCCAACGCCCAGGCGGCAGCCCGCACAGGGGCGTGGACCTATGGCGCCGCAGAGGGCGAGTGGGTCATGACGGGTCGTGATTACGGCCTGTCGCGGTTCAGTCCGCTCAAGGAGATCACGACTGCCAACGTGGCAAACCTGAAGGCGGCCTGGAGCTTCTCGACCGGCACCCTGCGCGGTCACGAAGGCAACCCGTTGGTCATCGGGAACGTGATGTACGTGCACACGTCGTTCCCGAACAAGGTCTTCGCGCTTGATCTTTCCAAGCCGGGCGCGCCGATCATCTGGCAGTTCACGCCGAACCAGTCGCCGGACGCGATTCCGATCGCCTGCTGCGACCTGGTCAACCGTGGCACTGCCTACCACAAGAGCGGCAAGATCTTCATCCAGCTGCTGCAGGGCGAGCTGCTGGCGCTTGACGCGAAGACGGGCAAGGAACTGTGGAAGGCGAAGCACGCAGACAAGTCCAACGCCGGCGTCGAGGCAAACGGCTACAAGCAGGGCGCCACGATGACCAACGCCCCGATCGTGATCAAGGACATGGTCATGGCCGGCATTTCCGGTGGTGAGTTCGGCGTTCGTGGCCGTATCACGGCATTCGACGTCAACACCGGCAAGAGCGTGTGGGTCAAGTACAGCACTGGTCCGGATGACGAGGTCGGCATCGTAGGTGGTGTCGGCAACGCCAACTATGCCTCGCACAAGGGCAAGGACCTCGGCGTTACCACGTGGACGGGCAACGAGTGGAAGATCGGCGGCGGCACGACCTGGGGCTGGTATTCCTACGACCCCGAGCTCGACCTCTTCTACTACAGCACGGGTAACCCGGGCTCGTGGAACCCCGACCAGCGCCCCGGCGACAACAAGTGGTCCATGACCATTTTTGCGCGCAAGCCGGCTGATGGCACGGTGGCCTGGGCCTACCAGATGACGCCGCATGACGAGTGGGATTACGACGGCGTCAACGAGAACATCCTGTTCGACAAGGGTGGCCAGAAGCTGCTCCAGCACTTCGACCGGAACGGCTTCGCCTACACGCTCGACCGCACCAACGGCAAGCTCACCAAGGCCGAGCCGTACGGCCCGGTCAACTGGGCGACCAAGGTCGACCTGGCGACTGGTATCCCGCAGAAGGATCCGCGGTTCGGTACCACCGCGAAGAAGAACACGGAGGGCATCTGCCCGGCCGCGATTGGATTCAAGGACCAGCAGCCGGCGGCGTACTCGCCGATGACGGGCCTGTTCTACGTCCCCACGAACCACATCTGCATGGACTATGAGGGCGTGGAAGTGAAGTACACGGCCGGTCAGCCGTACGTTGGCGCGATCGTCCGCATGTTCCCCGGCCCGGGCGGGTTCCGTGGCCGCTTCCTCGCTTGGGACCCGACGGCCGGCAAGAACACCTTGGCGTCCACGGTGTGGGAGATCAAGGAGCCGCTTGCGGCCTACGGTGGCGCTCTGACCACTGCCGGCGGCATCGCCTTCTACGGCACCATGGAAGGCTGGCTCAAGGCGGTCGATCAGAAGTCCGGCAAGACCCTCTGGCAGTTCAAGACCCCGTCGGGCATCATCGGTAACCCGATGACCTACCTCGCGCCGAATGGCAAGCAGTATGTCGCCGTGCTCTCGGGCATCGGTGGCTGGGCTGGCATCGGCGTGGCGGCGGGCATTGGTGCAGAGGATCCGACCGCCGGTCTCGGCGCGCTCGGCGCCTTTGGCGACGCGGCCATGTTCTCCACGCAGGGCGGCGTGCTCACCGTCTTCTCGCTCTAAATGCACCACCCGTGAGAGTCCGGCTCCGGCCGGGCTCCCACGGTGCAGTTGGTTCCGCAGTCACAACGATGGCGCTGGCGGTAGAGGGGCGAGTTGCCCTCACGGCCGGCGCCATCGTTATTATTGCCTGATCCCGTCGGGCGATCGTGCCTGGCCGCAGAACGATTCGGAGTACCATGCGCACCGGTTTCATCGCCCTCCTCGCTCTCGCCCTGACCACCAGCCGAGTCACAGCGCAGGAAGACTCCCTGCACAGCACCCAGCTCAAGGCTGGCCGGGAGGTCGGCGTGCTGCGTGTCTGCGCCGACCCCGACAACCTCCCGGCATCAAACCAGGCCGGCGAGGGGTACGAGATCAAGATCGCCGAACTGATCGCACAAACCTGGGGCTGGCGGGTAGACTATGCTTGGTGGCCGGTGCGCCGCGGGTTCTTCAGCCGGGCCCTCAACGGCCGCTATTGCGATGTGGCCATCACCGCGCCGACCGGGCTCGACATCGCCGGGGTCACGGGCCCCTACTTCCGATCCGGCTATTACATCGTCTACCGGAAGGACAGCGGCCTCAACCTCTCGTCGCTGGCGGACAGCACCTTCCGCCGACTGCGTATCGGGGTGCACATTCTCAATTCGGACGCCGAGAATACGCCGCCCGCAATGGCCATGAGCACGTTCGGCGTGGTGGGCAACCTGGTGGGATTTCCGACGAACTACAGCGACATCTACCGGCCGGATGACATCTTCAGGGCACTCGGGGACAGCATCGACGTCGCCATCGTGTGGGGCCCGATCGCGGGCTACTTCGTGCAGCAGAGCAAGGTACCGCTCGTCATGCAACGAGTCGCCGAGGACACCGTGCAGGGTATCCCCTTCGTCTACAGCATGGGAATGGGTGTCCGCCGGCGGGACACCAAGTTCCGGGACAGTCTCCAGGCCGTGATCGACGAGAAGCGCGGGGACATGGAGAAGATCTTGCGACGCTATAACGTGCCGATGCTACCGCTCGATATCGGCGGACCGCCCTCGGCAAACACCAACTGAACGCGTGAAAGGATCTGTCAGCCGCATGACCAGCTTGCCGATTCGTCTTGCCGCCCGCGCCACCGGAGTGATCGCGGCGCTCATGTTCGCCGGCACCATCCGCGCGGAGGCGCAGGACAGTGTCAACTGGAACGCCTACATCAAGCAGAACGAGGCGGGCCACCGGGACACGATTCCCCAGAACGCGTATCAGGGGTGGAAGCAGTTCGAGCTCAACTGCTCCCGCTGCCACGGCGAGTATGGCGTGGGCACAACCTTCGCGCCGTCGCTGGTCGTGTCGCTCAAGGACGGCGGTACCGTGCCCGACCAGACGGCGTTCATCACCGTGGTGTGCCAGGGCCGCCCCGACAAGGGTATGCCCGCCTGGTGTCAACTCGGTCTCGAAATGGACAAGATCCAGAACATCTATGCGTACCTGAAGCTTCGGGCCGACGGTAAGGTCGCTGCCGGCCGACCGGCGGTGAAGGCCGACGGCTGAGATACCATGCAGGGGTGGCCGCGGTGGCGGTAGTGCTCCTCGCGCTGGCTATCGGGGCGCATCCGGCCGCGGCGCAGACCCAGCGCCTGACAGCGGCTGAGGTCAAGGCGCGGCTCGCGCAGGCCACGGACGCGACGCCCGCCAACCTCGAGGGCGCCGACCTGAGCGGGCTCGTCCTCGAGGGAGTCGATTTCAAGCGCACGAACCTCACCGGTGCACGGCTCTCCGGGGCGAAGCTGGCCGGGGCCGACCTCTTCAGCTGCGACCTCACCGATGCGGTGCTCGAGGGCGCCGACCTGAAGAAGGCCAACCTCGACGGTACGACCCTGCGTCGCGCCAACCTGGCCCGGGCCGACCTGCGTGGCGCCAGCCTCTTCGCGACCATTATCGAGAGCGCCAACCTGAATGGCGCCGACCTCCGCGACACCCGCATCATCGGCTACCTGCGTGGCGCCACCCTCGTCGATGCCAACCTCAGCAATGCCAACATCGGCGCCGATCCGGGCAACCAGTCGATGGGCGTCATGCGCGCGCAGTTTGTGAGCGCGGACCTCACCGGCGCCAACTTCACCGGGGCCAACCTCTTCAAGGCCGACTTCTCGTTCGCCTCGCTGCGCAACGCGAAACTCGTCGATGCGAACCTCCAGAACGCCGACCTGGCCAGCACCGACTTCACCGGTGCCGACGTCAGCGGCGCGCAGTTCAACAAGTCCAACGTCGATGGCGCCATCTTCATTGACATCACCGGACGCGAGCAGATGAAGGGCCTGGACGAGGCGCGGAACGTGGACAAGGCCAAGTTCAGTTCGCCCTGAGTTGTCGTTCTCACGTTCCACCGGAGTGCACGCAATGCAGCGTGGCAACACAGCGCCGGGCCGGACCTGGATCGCCGCCGGCGCCGCGATGGCCCTCGGGTGCGCCGAGCGCGCGAAGGAAGTGCCGGTGGCGGCGGCTCCGCCACCCCCCACGGCATACGCCTACGTCACCAACGAGGATTCGCACGACCTCACGATCATCGATGTGGACCGCGATTCCGTCATCGGTACCATCGCGGTCGGCACCCGGCCGCGCGGTGTCAGGGTCAGCCCCGACGGCAAGCTGGTCTTCGTGGCGCTCAGTGGCTCACCCAAGTGCCCCCCGAGCATGCCGGACGCGGAGTGCGAAAAGCTCACCTCCGACAAGAGCAAGGACGGCATCGCGGTGGTGGACGCGACCACCCGTGCGGTCACCCGGGTGTTCCCCGGCGGTTCCGATCCCGAGGCGTTCGACGTTTCGCGCGACGGCGCACGGATTTTCGTCTCGAATGAGGATGCCGGCGTGGCGTCGATCATCGAGATCGCCAGCGGCAAGGTGGTCGCCACCGTTCCCGTGGGAAAGGAGCCGGAAGGTGTCGCCCTCACGCCCGATGGCGAGGCCGTGTGGATCAGTGGCGAGACCGACCATGACCTGACGATCCTGGACGCGGAGACCGGGATGAAGCAGGGCCGGGTGGTGGTCGGCCTCCGGCCCCGAGGCATTGCCTTCCTGCCCGATGGCACCCGCGCCTACGCGACCAATGAGGCCGGTGGCAGCGTCTCGGTCGTCGATGTGGCCTCGCGGAAGGTCATCGCCACCATCGCGATGCCGGCCGACGCCAGGCCGATGGGTATTGTGGTGTCACCCGACGGAAAGACCCTCTACGTCAGCAACGGTCGCGGCGGCACGGTGAGCGCCATCGACGTGGCCACCAACCAGGTGACGCGCTCGACGCCGGTCGGTAAGCGGCCGTGGGGGATTGCGCTGTCGCCCGACGGGAAGAAGCTCTATGTCGCCAACGGTCCCTCCAACGACGTGAGCGTCATCGATCTCGCGACTTTTTCCGTGACCCGGACCCTGCCGGCTGGGAAGGTGCCGTGGGGCGTGGCCGTCGGCACTGCGCCCTGAATGACGTCGATCCTGCGCCGCCTCAGCACCCTGGTTCTTCCGGCCCTCCTTGCCGCCTCGGCGTCCAGCGCCCAGGACTCCGCGCCATCCTACCAGCAGCCGCGCGGAAACCGAATGCCGCCCGTTCCCAAGCCCGAGTTCCAGAAGCTGCCGGTGCGATTCAGCTTCAGCGCGGACGCAACCACACTGCTCCATCGACTATGGGCCGAAAGCGCCGCGAACCAGCGTGAACACGTCGCGTGCATCATGGGCGAGGTGCAAGAGGACAAGGTCAAGGTTACGCGCGTCCTGCTCCTCGACGTGGCTGGCGCCGACTCGCTCGGAGTGTCAGCCCAGAGCTCGATCGACGCCTGCGGCCCACCGGACTGGCTGGGCACCGTCCATACCCACATTGCGCGCTACGATGGCCAGCACCCCTACCCCAACTTCTCGGGCGCTGACCGCGGCATCATGCTCATGTGGTGGCAACGCTGGCAGGTGGACGGCTTGTTCTGCGTGCTCTACCTGGAGAGCGAGGCGTTCTGCGAGGTGTCGGGCGTTTCCGGCTTGAGCCACATGAGCCGCGGTCCGTACTGACCGTTCAGCTCCATGGCCGCTTGCTTCCCCACCACCCGGGCTTCAACTCGGCCAGCCTGCCATCGATACCCCACGTCATCCCCGCACGGCCCCACCACAGCCCCAGCATGACCGCGGCGAGCGTCCAGTGGAATCCCTGGCTTGCCGGTGACATGTGCCAGCTCGCCATGCCGTAGTTGAGCGTGAGGAGCAGCGCCACCAGCGCCCCAACGCCGTTGAAGAGCCCCAGCACCAGCAGCGTGCCTGCCACCGCCTCACCGATCGCGGTCAGGTTGGCGAACAGTGGCACGTGGGTCAGGACGCTTCCCTCGACAAAGGCCTTGTAGGACACGAGCGGGTTCTCGGCCATCTGCCTGCCGATGATCTTCGGCATCATCTCGACCCACCGGTCCGAGGCAAAGGGTAGCGGGAAGACGCCGCCGAGCAGCGTCAGCTTGGTGAACAAGGCCTTCGCGAACCAGATGCCGACGATGATCCTGATCAGGGCCAGACCCTGACCGGACCGTGTACGGTGGGGATGCATCGTGGGGTCCGTCATCGATCCTCCGGGGGGGTGAGCCCAAGCTCGCGCCATATGAATGTCCAGGTGTCCGTCAGCTCATCGAGCACCTTTGCCAGCGGCTTGCCCGCGCCATGCCCGGCCCGCGATTCCAGGCGCAGCAGGATCGGCAGCCCGGACGACGTCGCCTCCTGAAGCCGGGCGGTCATCTTGCGCGCGTGCAGCGGATCGACGCGCGTGTCGCTCTCCGCAGTGGCGATCATGACGGCGGGGTACACGGTGCGGTCCTGGACACGGTGGTACGGCGAGTACGCGGCCAGCCAGCGGAACTGTTCCGGATCGTCGGCCGAGCCGTACTCCGGGATCCACAGCCGGGCAATCAGGAATCGATGATAGCGCAGCATGTCGAGCAGGGGAACCTGAACGACCACCGCGCGGAACAGGTCGGGCCGCTGGGTCAGGACGGCGCCCATGAGGAGGCCACCGTTCGACCCGCCCTGGGCCGCGAGGTGCTGCGCACTGGTCCATCCGTCGGCAATGAGCCATTCCGCCGCCGCGATGAAATCGTCGAACGTGTTCTGCTTCCTCCCGAGCATGCCGTCCTGGTGCCACGACTCGCCATACTCGCCGCCGCCGCGAAGGTTCGGTATCGCAACCACCCCGCCGGCTTCGAGCCACTGCAGCATCGAGCGCGAGAACGCCGGCGTCATGGCGATGTTGAAGCCGCCATAGCCGGTCAGGAACGTCGGCAGCCGGCCAGTGCGATCGACATCGCGACGGTGCACCAGGAACATCGTGATGCGCGTGCCGTCCGCTGAGGGATACTCCACCTGGCGCACGCTGAAGCGCTCGGGATCGATGCCGGCTTCCACCCGGCGCCACAGCGTCGTCGTGCCCGTCGCCGGGTCCAGCCGGTACACGCTGGGCGGTACGGTGAATGACGAGAAGCCGAAGAGCACCTCATTGCCATCCGGTTCCATGCCCAGCCCGAAGAGGCTGCCGAGCGTCGGGAGCGGGACGTCACGGACGCCGCTGCCATCGAGGGCGGCGAGCCGGAGCCGCGCCGTCGCCCGTTCGAGGTAGTCGAGCACGAGGTGACCGGCGGTGACGCCAACGCTCGACAGCACCGCATCCGGTCGCCCCGGAACGAGCTCACGCCAGTTGTCGCGCGCTGGCGCCGCCGGATTAACGGCGAACAGGCGAAAGGTTGGCGCACCCAGGTTGGTACGGAGGTACAGAACACCGCGTGCAATCTGTCCGTCAAATGTGGCGGGCATCCCCACGGCAACAGGAACCAGCGCGCCGTCCGGCGCGAGCGCCTGCACATACAGGTCGGTCTCGTCGAAGGTCCGTGCAACGCCGATCAGCAGCCATCGCCCGTCATCGGAGAGGGCAACACCCGGCCAGTGTTCCTTGGCCGCCGGCTGGAACACCAGACGATCCGCGCCGGCATCGTCCCCGAGACGGTGGAACCAGACTGCCCGGTGGTACTGCTCTTCGCCCGCCGGGACCGACCCCGGCGCCGGATAGCGCGTGTAGTAGAACCCCGACGCGTCGGGGAGCCAGGCCAGGTCGCAACTGCGGGTGTGGGGAATGCAGTCGGTCAGCGGTGCCAGCGTGTTGAGCTCGAGCACTCGAAGTACGCTCTGCTCGCTGCCGTTGGCCGAGAGCCCGTAGGCCAGGCGCCGGCCGTCGGGACTGACGTGGTACCAGTCGAGCGCGGTGGTACCCTCGGCGGACAATGCATTCGGGTCGATCGCGATCCGGTCCGTACCCTCGAGGCCGTCCCGCAGGTAGAGGATGGGCTGGTTGGTACTGCCTTCCCGCCGCTGGTAGAGATACCGCCCGCGAGCCGGGGTGGGCGTACCGAGCACACCGATGCCCAGCAACTGCTGCAGCCGGCGGCGGATCGTGGCGCGCGCCGGCACCGCACCGAGCCACGCCTCGGTCTGCGCATTCTGCGCGGCGGTCCACGCCTGCACCTCGGCGGCGGCGCCATCCTCGAGCCAGCGATACGGGTCGGCAACCTCGACTCCGTGCAGCACCTCGACCACGGGATCACGCCTAGTCCCCAAGGCTGATTCCCTGCTCCCGGTTGACTACGGGGAGGTGGACTTGTGTCATGCGCGACGTTCCCTGTTTCGCCTGTTTATCTGTAGATGCCAGCGCCGCCGAAGCGGCACCTCTCCATATCAGACAAGGCGAATGG
Organism: Gemmatimonadota bacterium; assembly: GCA_031402225.1. Classification (GTDB taxonomy): domain Bacteria; phylum Gemmatimonadota; class Gemmatimonadetes; order Gemmatimonadales; family GWC2-71-9; genus JAGGAG01. The sequence continues at coordinate 12,467 of JANNSD010000011.1, forward strand.
GGCGCAAGACAGTGCGCAGGGACGTGATCTCGCGAGGCCAGAAACCTGAAGTCCGCCCCCGGTCAGCCCGAGCCCAGCAACCGAGGCGCTACCGGGCCAGGCACAGGAAGGACTGCTCGGGGGCGCACCAGCCCTTGCCCGTGCCGGGGCCCGGGCCCCAGCAGCAGCCGTAGCCCTTGCGGCAGCCCGTCACGTTGCAGTCCTTGAGGCAGATGCGGGTCGTGCCCGAGGTGCCGCGGCAGCTCGACCCCGTGGGGCAGCGGTTTCCGTCGCCGCAGCCCTTGATCGTGCAGTAGCCCTCGGCGTAGGTCCGATCCTCGCCCGCGGTGATGCAGGTCCCGCTCTGGCAGCCAGCGCCGCTCGTGCAGGCGTCGCCGATGGCGCCTGTGCCGGCCTTCTTGGGACCGCAGGCGCCGTTGATGCAGCCCGGCGGGTAGAGGAGAATATCCGGGCACAGGCACGTCTTGGGGGCGCACAAGCCGTCGCTCCAGCCCTTGAGCAGTCGGCTCAAGTCCGCGCTTTTCCAGTCCTTGTTCGCGTAGAAGTCGCCGCAGGCGGCGGGCAGGCCGCAGGCGGTCTGGGCCAGCGTGCAGTCCTCATCGACCTTGCAGGTGGTGGCGCGCTTGAGCAGGGCCTCGACCTGGGGCTTGATCTCGTCGCAGGTGAGCGCGCCGCTGCCGCCGTCCGGCCCGCCGCCGCCGCTGTCGTCGGACATGCCGCCGGTGAGGTCCTCGTCGGCGCCGCCGTCGTTGTCGTAGGCCGAGTTCTCGGCGGTACAGCCCAGCAAAAGGAGCACACAGGCAAGAGCAAGGCGCGTTCGCATGATCGTCCTCCGGAGACTGAGACGGAAACTCAGCATGAATTGTGCCATGCATGCCTGGGGCCGCACACAGG
>JANNSD010000012.1:0-2689 GCA_031402225.1 Gemmatimonadota bacterium
GGTTGCCAGCGTCAATCAGGCTGACCCCGGCGGGCCCCTTCCCCAACAGGGGGAGGTGCCTTGGCGGTTCGGTGTGCCGCAATGGGCGCCCATCCCAGGGGATCGCCGCCTTGCCCGGTTCACACATCACCGATCATCAGGCGAGGCGCTACATGACGCTCAGACGCACCCACGGCCGGGCCACCGCGGCCGCAATGTCGGGCTTCAGCCCTAGCACCGGCGGGCGGATCGAGGCCGATCCCCGGCCGCCATCGGAGCGGGCGACGCCCCGCGGCCGGCGCAGGCCCGATCCGCTCGCCGCGGTCTGGGACAGCGACATCGTGCCGATGCTGCAGGCCGCCCCGGGTTTGCGGCCGGTGACGCTGCTCGAGGAACTGCGGCGCCGCCATCCTGACCTCCCCGTCGGCATCCGCCGCACGTTGGAGCGACGGATCCGACACTGGCAGGCGGTGGCCGGCCCGGCGCGCGAGGTGATCTTCCGCCAGGACCATCCGCCGGGACGGCAGGGGCTGTCCGACTTCACCGAGGCCACCTCGCTCGGCGTCAGCATCGCTGGCCAGCCGCTCGATCACCGGCTCTATCATTTCCGCCTCGCCTTCTCCGGCTGGCAGCATGTCCACGTCGTGCTCGGAGGCGAGAGCTTCACCGCCCTCGCCGAGGGGCTGCAGGATGCCCTCTGGACGCTCGGCGGTGCGCCGCTGGAGCACCGATCCGACAGCCTCTCCGCCGCCTTCCGCAACCTCACCCGCGACGCCGCCCTGGACCAGACCGGTCGCTACGAGGCGCTGTGCGCCCACTACGGCATGCACCCGACCCGCAACAACGCCGGCATCGCCCATGAGAACGGCTCCATCGAGGCGCCACATCGCCACCTCAAAGACGCGCTCGGCCAGGCGCTGCTACTGCGTGGCCATCGCGACTTCTCCGACCTCGCCGCCTGGCGCGCCTTCGTCGACACCGTCGTCGGCCGCGCCAATGCCGCCCGCCGCCGCCTCGTCGAGGCCGAGCGGCCCCATCTCGCGCATCTGCCCCCGCAGCGCGCCGGCGCCGCCGAGGAAACCCTCGTCACCGTCACCCGCAGCAGCGGCTTCAGCCTGCGCCACGTCTTCTACACCGTCCCCTCCACCCTCATCGGCCACCGCCTGCGCGTGCGCCTCCATGACGACCGGCTGGAATGCTTCCTCGGCACAACCCCGGTCGTCACCCTGCCGCGCGGCCGGGCACCGGACGGTGGACGCGGCCGGCGAGCCCACGTCATCGACTACCGCCACATCATCCACAGCCTTCGCCGCAAACCGGGCGCGCTGCTCAACCTCACCTACCGAGACCAACTGTTTCCCCGCACCGCCTATCGCCGTGCCTGGGACGCGTTGCTTGCCGCCCTGCCGGCCCAGGCCGCCTGCCGCACCATGGTGGGCCTGCTGGCCCTCGCCCATGACCGCGCCTGCGAGGCCGAACTTGCCACCACCCTCGACGCCCTTCTCGATGATGGCGCGCTGCCCGACATCGCCAGCCTGCGCGAACGCTTCACGCCGAAACCCCAGGCACCACCAGACATCGCCGTCCCGCTGCCCGACATCGCCACCTACGACGCCCTCCTCGCCCCGCGAGCCGCCGCATGACCGCCGCCAGCACCGCCGATGCAGCACGCCTGCCGCTGATGCTCACCGAGCTCCGACTGCCCACCATCGCCCGCCTTTGGCCCGACATCACCGCCCGCGCCGACAAGGAGGGCTGGCCCGCCGCGCGCCTGCTCGCCGCACTGGCCGAACTCGAACTCGCCGACCGCGCCCGACGCCGCATCGAGCGTCATCTGGCCGAGGCCCGCCTGCCGCCCGGCAAGACGCTGGCCACCTTCGACTTCACCGCCGTGCCGATGCTGAGCAAGGCCCATGTCATGGCGCTGGCCGCCGGCACCGGCTGGCTCGAGCGAGGCGCCAACCTGCTGATGTTCGGCCCGCCTGGCAGCGGCAAGAGCCACGCCTGCGCCGGCCTCGGCCAGGCCCTCGTCGAGAACGGCTACCGCGTGCTGTTCGCAAGGACCTCCGACCTCGTCCAGCGCCTCCAGCTCGCCCGCCAGGCGCTACAACTCGAGCAGGCCATCGCCAAGCTCGACCGTTTCGACCTCCTGATCCTCGATGATTTCTCCTACGTCGCCCGCGACCAAGCCGAAACCTCTGTGCTGTTCGAGCTCATCGCCGCCCGATACGAGCGCAAATCCCTGCTGGTCACCGCCAACCAGCCCTTTGGCGAATGGGGCCGACTGTTCCCAAGCCCCGCCATGACCGTCGCCGCCATCGACCGCCTCGTCCATCACGCAACCATCTTCGAGATGAACGTCGAGAGCTACCGACGCCGATCCGCCGCATCACGCAAGGCCGGCAAGCACACCGAGCCGCTCACAGACCCGCCATCCTGATTGTCGCGCCGCGACACCAACACGCTTGCCAGCGACAATCACTACCAGCCATCATCCCTTCGCCGTGCCGTCAACGCGTCATCCTGATTGACGCACAAAACCATCCAGATCGTCGCGCTACAAGCGAACACTTTAGTACGGCATGAAGGCCGACTTTGCCCCAACCCGACCCGGTACCGTCCGCGCTGACGGTTTGGGCGAGCCATTCGGTACGCCAGTCGAGCGGGCTGCGATGGCCCTTCTTCTCGACCAGCCATTTGGCGTTTTTTG
>JANNSD010000013.1:0-14539 GCA_031402225.1 Gemmatimonadota bacterium
GGCTACCGGCAGGGTCAGCGAGGGGCGGACGAGTATCGAGCAGGCGCTGGTGCTCGATCCCGCGAGCGATGTGCTGGAGTCGGCGGCGATGGTCGCATCCCGCGACGGTGCCTTCGCCTTGGCAGCACGCCGTTACGAGGCCCTTGGCGAACGGCGCTCCATCGACTGGGAGGGTTACAGCATCGCCGAGTTTGGCTGGTACGGCGCGGCGCTCGCGTGGGACGATGCGCACATGCCGGACCGGGCATCGGCGGCGGCGCGCCGGTTCATGGGGCAGTGGCCCGATCCCGATCCCGACCTCCCGGCACTCGTCGATCCCCGTCTGCGCCGGGTCGCGGAGCGCCAGCAGTAACAGGCGTCCGCTCTCCATTCCGGTGAGGAATACCTCACCGCGCTGCAGGACGGCGTAAGCGAACACGCTCGTTGCGTCGCGCCGTGCCACTGGGCGTGCTTCTGGTCACCGTGCCGCGTGTCACCCAGTTGCCCGTGCGGCGATATCCTCCCGGCCTCTCCTCCCCGAAGCCCGTATCTGTCTTTAGTCGATCGCATGCCATGTCATTCATGAACAGGGATTTGCGCCACCCCAATCGCTTACACTATTGCTTATGATATCAATTTATGATATCATAACATTCACCCGGACGTGAGCCGAAGGCACCGCGTCACACTGGGGCGGGTTTTCGAGCTTCCCGCTCGCGCCGACGTCGAGTGGCGTGAGGTCGAGTCGTTGCTGCGGGCGCTCGGCGCTGAAATGTCCGAGGGACGGGGGTCACGAATGCGGATCGCGCTGAATGGCACGCGGGCGGTGTTTCATCGGCCACATCCCGGCAAGGAGATGGGCAGGGGCGCTGTCCGCAGCATGCGGGAGTTCCTGGACAACGCTGGCGTGTCGCCGTGATGGAGTACAAGGGATATGCCGCGCGCATCGACTTTGACGCCGAGGCGGCGGCGTTTCATGGCAGGGTGATCAACCTCCGCGACGTGATCACCTTCGAGGGCACATCGGTGACGGAACTCGAGCGCGAGTTCCACGCGTCAGTCGATGATTACCTCGACTTCTGCGCCGAGCGGAACGAGCCGCCCGAAAAGCCTCTCTCCGGTCGCGTGCTTGTGCGCATGAGCCCCGACCTGCATCGAGCCGCGGCGCTCGCCGCCGAGGGGGCACGCGTCAGCCTCAACGCCTGGATCGTCCGCTCGCTCGAGGCCGCGGCAGCGGGGTAGTGCGCGCTCGACCGATCGCACCCGGCTCAGGACACGCAGCGTCAGCAGGCGGTTTCCCAGTGTTCCTTCGCGGCCGCACATTGCGGTGTGCGCGAGAGGGAGTGCACCTTGGCTCATGCACCGATCGCCCGGGGCCACGACCGCCTTGTTTGCCCTCCTGGCCGTTGTCGCCATTGTTCTGGGCCTGGAGTTGGCAGCTCGCTTCCTGCTCCTCCCCAGATCAGGCGACCTGACCCGCCTGCCGGGGTTCGAGGAGAGCGCCCGCACGCTCGCCGCTTGTGCCGGGAGTATTGCCATCGTCGGTAACTCCGTCGCCGAGACCGGGGTCGATACACTGGCCATCCAGGACGCCGTCCGCGCACGAGGCCTGTCGCCGCCTTGCGTCAGCGTGTTCCCGACCGACGGGTCAGGAATGACCACGTGGGCCGCTGTCCTCGAGCGATATTTCTGGTCCTCGGACCTGGCTCCCGCCACGGTCGTGCTGCTGGGGGCGCCGTACGCGTTTGCTGACGAGGGAGAGTCACTCGACGTCGGGCGCCTCGCTCGCTTCTTCGGCAACGGCAGCGCGTCACCCGGCGAGGAGCTCGATTCACTACTGAGTATGTCCCAGCGCACCGACTACGCCGTATCGTCACGCTCGGCCGCCTTCGCGCTGCGCCACCGCATCGCCAGACGTTTCCTGCGGCCCGGCGTTTTCAGGGCGCCTGTTCCGGCCACGTACCGCGCCCTCCGACAGGTCGTGGCGAGCGCGGAGAGGCATCACGCGGCGCTGCTGCTCGTCGCAGCCCCAGCGCGAGACGGGCCGCTGGCCATCGAGGCAACGGTACCCTCCATGGCCACGGTGATCGACCTCCAGGTCGTTCCCGCGCTGGCACCCGGCGACTTTGTTGACCCGCTGCACCTGGGCGCAGGGGGGCGCGCGATCTTTTCACGAATCCTCGCAGAGTCACTCGCGACGCGGGCGATCGGAAGGAGTTTGGGCCATGAATGAGACCGAGCTTCGCGAGAACCTGGATCAGGATGGCTTCCTGGTGCTGAGGGACGTCTTTGGTCCCGGCGACATCGAGGAAGTGGGCAGTCGACTCGATCGCCTCTTCGCCGCGTTCGACCAGCTTCCTGCGAGTCGTGCTCAGGACATTGCCGAGGCGGGCGAAGGCACCGCGAAGGTCCTCAAGAGCGCCGAGATCAACCGCGTGCTCCGTGTCGATCACGCGCTGGGCTCGTCCAGGGTCTATCAGGAGTGCCGGCGCATCGCGCGGGCACTGCGCGGTCCATTTGCTGGCTACACCTTTGACCATGCCATTGCGAAGCAGCCGAAGGCAGACGCGGTCACGCCGTGGCACCAGGACCACGTGTACACCGGGCATCACACGCCGATGCGCACGGTGCACTTCTGGGTTCCACTACAGGACGTTGACGAGGAGAATGGCTGCATGCACTTCATCCCTCGCAGCCACCGCGCGGGTCTGGCACATCATGAGCCGCTCAAGAATGCGAGCGGCGGCATCACCTACTCGGCGTCACCCGACCTGTCGACAGCCGTTGCCGTGCCGCTGGCCGCGGGCGGTCTCACCATTCACACGCCACTCACGATGCACTTTACCGGGCCGAATCGTACGACGGGAGTGAGGAAGGCGTGGATCCTGCACTTCGGGCCCATGGGGTGGCTCGCGAAGCTTCAGCCTGCAATGCTGCTGGAGAAATTCGGGCTGCGCACGCCGGGCTGATCGCGCTCAGCGCCTGGTGGGATCCCAGCTTGCGGTCCGGCTACCAAAGAAGAGCCGCGCCCATGACGCGAGGCCGACCAGCACACCTGCCACTGCGGTGCCCAGCCAAGGCACCGCCAGGTACCCCCGCCGCACCAGCACGAACTCCAGCATTGCGATACTGCTCAACAGGCCAACGCTCCAGCCAATGAACCTCAGGTCGGCGTCAGCCGCCACCGATCCCGCAACGACCCCGATCACACCCAGGACGGCAGCGGGTATCACCAGCCAGCGGGCCACCTTGTGGCAGAATAGCTTGAGCGCGAAGCCTGGACGATTCAGTGGGTGAACCCAACGGCGATAGTGGAGCAGCGTGACCATACCCTGAGTCATGGTCCGTATGCGACGCGTCTGCCCATTCTTCAGGTCGGCCGCCGGCCGAACGGTGCAGCACGCCGGTGCCGCAACGGCCTTGAAGCCGCGGTGCTGTGCAAGCAGGACCGAGGCAAAATCGCGGGTCGTGTGCGGAGCCAGAGTGACAAACAACTCGCTCCGGATGGCATAGAGACTCCCGCTGGCACCGACAATGCCGCCAGCCTGCGTCTCCAGGTCGCGCAGCCACATCTCCTGTGTCAGGTACACTGCCTCGGCGCCCGACGCGGTGTCCTCACCGAGGGGACGCGGTGACGCATCGCGGCTCGACACGATACCTACCTCGGCGTCATCGAATTCCCTCAGCATGATGGCGATCGCATCGGGTGCCGGGCGCGAAGCGGCGTCCATAAAGACGATAATGTCTCCTGTTGCCCTGCCGATCAGGCCATTTTCGACGGCGGTCTTGCCGGCCCGCGGTTCATGGCGGTGCAGCGTCACGCTGGCGGCGCTGTACCGCAGGGCAATCATATCCGTGTCGTCGGTAGACGCGTCCGAGGCGACGATGATCTGAGGCGGTACTGGGCATTCTTGGGCTAGCAGTGCCTCGATCGCGCCGCTCAGCTCCTCGCTCTCATTGTGGCACGTGATGACGGCCGTGATACGGCTGGGCAAGGCGCCTCGCGCGAGCCCGCGGCGAGCCCAACGGGAGCATCGTGAGACGCTCAGGAGCGCGACCGGGTACAGCCCGAGGCAGGCCAGCAGGGCCAGTAGCGGAGTCCATGCGATTGCCCATCCCGCAACGCTCACTCTCCAGTCCCTCCTGCGAGGCTCTTCAAGCTACACCTTGGCAGTGACAATCGCCTGCCGCTCCAGCGCCAGGTTGTGCGAGGTGGTCGTACGTCGGCGCAGGCGCTCGAACCCGCTCCCTCATCGCGGGGCCGGGCGCATCGCCACCGCGAGCCCGATCCCCCCCAGCACCAGCGCCGCTGACACCGCCAGCCTCCCCGTCAACGGCTCCGCCAGCAACACGATCCCGCCCAGCGCCGCCAGCACCGGAGTCGCCAGCTGCACCAGCGACGCCGTCACCCCGCTCAGCCCACGCAGCGCCCGGTACCAGATCACATAGCCCAGCCCCGACGTCACCGCCCCCGAGATCACCGCCAGCAACGCTCCCCGCCACGTCACCTCGAGCGTCGACCCATACGCCAGCGCCAGCACCGCCACCATCGGGATCGTCAGCATGAAGTTGCGCCGCGTCTGTCCCAGCGGGTCCGCGGCACCACGCCCGCGCACCGAGTACAGCCCCCACGCCACCCCCGCCGTCGCCATCAGCACCGCGCCCGTCGGTGAGGGCGCCGAGAGCCCCGGCAGCACCAGGTACACGATCCCGGCCACCGCCGCCACAAAGCCCGCCCACTGCCATCCGCCCAGTCGCTCACCCTGACGCATCGCCGACACCAGCATCGTCACCTGCACCGCGCCGAACAGCAGCAGGGCACCGGTTCCCGCTGTCAGGCTCACATAGGCGAAGCTGAAGGCAGCGGCGTAGAGGAACAGCATCGCCGCCGGGTACCACGAGCGTGGTCGCCCCAACTCGCTCTCGCCCGCCTTGCCCGGCATACCCGCCCCGGCAAGGATCAGGATGGCCGCTCCCGATATCAGTCGTATGCTCGTGAAGCTCGCCGGGTCGATGGCGCCACCCCGCAGTGCCATCCGGCACAGCAGCGAGTTCGCCGCAAACGCCAGCAGGGCGAGCACGGTCAGGATTGCTGTCATGCCGCCCAATGTCACGGGGTGAACCCGCCGGGGCAATTCACGCGGCCGCCCGGCGCCGCCGCTTATCTTCCCCTCCTCATCCAGCCGGGGATCCTGCGTGCGAGCTTTGCGTCGCCTCCTGTACTCTGCCTTCGCCGCCGCGGCCCTCACACTTGCTGTCTCCACCGCCTCCGCGCAGCAGCCGACCACCTACGAGCGGCGCGAGCTCTCCATCCCCGTTCGCGACGGCACCACCCTCTTCGCCGTCGCACTCGTCCCGACGAACATCACTGAGCCCCTCCCCATCCTCCTCATCCGCACCCCGTTCTCCGCCGCCAACGCCTTCCGGGACTCCACCGTACCCCGCGCGTACCGCGAACTCGCTGAGGACGGCTACATCTTCGTGAGCCAGGACATCCGTGGGCGTTTCGGTTCCAGCGGCGACTTCGTCCTCATGCGCCCGCCGCGCAACCCGAACGACCCGAACGCCACCGACGAATCGACCGACGCGTACGACACCATCGACTGGCTCGTGAAGAACCTCCCCGGCAACAACGGCAAGGTCGGTGTGCTCGGCGCGTCCTATCCCGGATTGCTCGCGGCACTGGCTGGCGTCGGCGCGCACCCGGCCATCAAGGCCATCTCCCCCCAGGCACCAGTGGCCGATGTCTGGATGGGCGACGACTTCTTCCACCAGGGCGCGTTCCGGCAGACCCAGGGCCTCGTCGCCACCATCCTCTTCGAGACCGACCCGAAGGGATTCACCTTCCTCACCATCCCCGAGTACGACCACTACGACTTCTACCTCCAGTTCCCCACGCTCGACTCGCTCGCCTCGGCCACGGGCGCGTCACGCCTCCCGTCGTGGATCGACTTCGCCCGGCATCCGGCGTGGGATTCGTTCTGGCAGGCACGCGCGCTCACAAGCGTGCTCACGCGCCCGGAAGTGCCGGACACTCAACGTGGGAGGATGGTGGGACCAGGAAGACATCCTGGGCCCGCAACTCACCTATCGAACGCTGGAGAAGGCCGACACGAAGGACTGGAACCACATCGTCCTCGGACCGTGGGACCACGTCGGCTGGGCCCGGCCCGGCGGCGATTCGCTCGGCCCCATCCAGTTCGGCAGCAGCACCGCCGACTGGTATCGCGCCAACATTCAGCGTCCCTGGTTTGCCTGGTACCTGCACGACAAGGGAGACGGCAACTTCCCCGAGGCCTGGGCCTTCGAGACCGGCGAGAACCAGTGGCACACCTTCGACGCGTGGCCACCGAAGAACGCCGAGCCGCGCAATATCTACCTCCGCGCGAAGGGAAAGCTCTCCTTCGATCCGCCGCCAAGCGGGTCGCCGCCATTTGACTCGTACATCTCCGACCCCGCTCGGCCGGTTCCCTACATGCCACGCCCCGACGACGGCAACGGCTGGGACACCTGGCTCGTGCAGAGCCAGCGCTTCGTCGACAATCGTCCCGATGTGGCCACCTGGGTGTCCGACCCGCTCACTGAAGACCTGACCATTGCGGGAGACGTGACCGCTCGCCTCTTCGCCTCCACCACCGGCACCGACGCCGACTGGGTGGTGAAGCTCATCGACGTCTACCCCGACAGCATCACCGACCGACCCACCATGGGCGGCTACCAGCTCATCGTCAACGCCGACATCATGCGCGGCCGATACTGGCAGGGGTTCTCAAATCCGATGCCGATCCCGACTGACTCGGTGGCGCCCTTCACCATCGACCTGCACCAGCAACTCTACCGCTTCCAGAAGCGGCACCGGATCATGGTGCAGGTGCAGAGCACCTGGTTTCCGCTCTACGACCGCAACCCCCAGACATTCGTTCCCAACATCTTCAACGCGAAGCCGTCCGACTTCAGGGCAGCGACGCACCGCATCTGGCACACGCCCCGGTATCCCTCGCACCTGTCGGTGAGCGTGCTCCCGGACGCGAATGGCGCCACCAGATGATCGTTCATCTTATCGACGGCACCTACGAACTCTTCCGTCACTTCTACGGGCTCCGTCGCGGCAACACCGGCGACGCCCCGCTCGGCGCCGTCGCCGGCGTGCTCGGCACCGTGGTGCAGATGATCGAGAGTGGCGCTACGCACATCGGCGTCGCCACCGATCACGTCATCGAGTCCTTCCGCAACCAGCTCTGGCCCGGCTACAAGACTGGCGAGGGCATCGACCCCGCCCTCTGGGCCCAGTTTCATCCGCTCGAGGACGCACTCGCCGCGATGGGTGTCGTCGTGTGGCCCATGGTCGAGCTCGAGGCCGACGACGCGCTCGCCTCTGCCGCGCACCTCGCCGCCGCCGATGAGCGGGTGCAGAAGGTCTGCATCTGGACTCCCGACAAGGACCTCGCCCAGTGCGTGGTCGCCGATCGCGTCGTGCAGATGGATCGTCGCAGTGGCCAGATGCGCGATGCCGCCGGCGTGTTCGCCAAGTTCGGCGTCACACCGGCGCACATTCCCGACTATCTCGCCCTCGTCGGCGATACCGCCGACGGATATCCCGGCATCGCTGGCATCGGCGCAAAGACGGCCGCCCGCCTCATCCAGCGCCACGGCCCCATTGAACAATTCCCTCCCGAAGTCCTTGCCGACAACGTCGGGCCCGCGCTGCTGTTCAAGCAACTGGCGACGCTGCGTACCGACGCAGCCCTCTTTGGCGACGTCGATGCGCTCCGCTGGCGCGGCCCGGCCGTGTCGTTCGCCGCGATCACCCACCAGCTCCCTGATGGCCTCACCCGCCGCGTCCGCGCACTGCAACCATAGGACGATCGTCTGCTCACGGACGAACGCCCCGGCGACATCTCGCCGCACTTGCGCGCCCTTCAGGTGCTACGGGTGCCCGAAGTCATCGGGAAGACAGTCTCGCCCGTCCCAGCCATTTCTCGATCTCCACGGCGACGAACACCACCGCCGACAGCGCGACGCAGAGCCCGAGCTCCCCGGCGCTGAGCGGCTGCGTCTTGAACACCTGCTGGAGCGCCGGGACATAGAGCGTCGCCAGCTGCAGCCCGATCGTCAGTAGTACCGCGCCGAGCAGCGGAAGGTTGGACGCGATGCCGATCCGGAATAGCGACTCCCGTTCCGACCGGATCGCGAGCACATGGCCCAGCTGCGACAGCGCCAGCACCGTGAAGGTCATGCTCTGCCAGTGCGCCGAGCCGCTGTGCCAGGCCCACCACTGCGTCACCAGCGTCACGCCTCCCATGAGCAGCCCCACCCACACCACGTGCTGCCACAGCCTCCCGGCGAAGACGCTCTCTGTCGGACGGCGTGGGGGCCGGTGCATGATGCCGCGTTCCGCCGGCTCGGCGGCGAGCGCGATGCCGGGAAGGCCATCGGTCACCAGGTTGATCCAGAGGATGTGGATGGGAAGCAGCGGCAGCGGCAGCCCCAGCAGCGGGGCCAGGAAGAGCGTCCAGATCTCGCCCGAATTGCAGGCGAGCGCGTAGCGGATGAACTTGCGGAGGTTGTCGAAGATGCGGCGCCCCTCGCGCACCGCCGCCACGATCGTCGCGAAGTTGTCGTCGAGCAGCACCAGCTGCGCCGCTTCGCGGGCCACGTCCGTCCCCGACCGCCCCATCGCGATCCCGATCTCCGCCCGGCGCAGGGCAGGGGCGTCGTTGACGCCGTCGCCCGTCATCGCCACGAAGTCGCCCCGCGCCTGCAGGGCCTTCACGATGGCGAGCTTCTGCTCCGGGGCCACGCGCGCGTAGACCCGCGCGTCCCGCACCACCTCATCCAGCTGCGCCGGGGTCAGGCGCGCGAGTTCCGCTCCCGTGACCACCCCGGCCGGTGCGTCACCAATGATCCCCAGGTCGCGCGCGATCGCGACCGCGGTCGCCGGGTGATCCCCCGTGATCATCACCACGGTGATGCCCGCGGTGGTGCACTGCGCGATCGCGTCGAGCGCTTCCGGCCGGGGCGGGTCGCGGAGCCCTACGAGCGCGACGAGCGTGAGGTCGCGCTCCACGGTCTCGGCCAGCACCTCGCCGGGCAGGTCCGGCAGCCGCCGCGCGGCGACCGCGAGCACCCTGAGCCCCCGCACGGCCATCGCCTCCACCGCCGCCGCGAGCGCGGCGGCCTCGAGCCGCGAGGCATGGTTGCCGACCAGGCCGTCGCGGCACAACGGCACCACCAGTTCCGGCGCGCCCTTCGTGAACACCAGCACGCCATCCGCGTCCTGGTGCAGCGTGGTCATCCGGCCCCGCTCGGCGGAGAAGGGAAGTTCGGCCGTTCGCGGGTGGCGCAGGGCCAGGGCCGCGCGCACGTACCCCGCCGCGTCGGCCGCGTGCAGCAGGGCGGCCTCGGTCGGGTCACCCCGCACCGCCCCGCCGGCGTCGCGCTCGGCGTCGTGGCTCAGGGCGAGCGCGGTATGCAGCAGTCGCTCGGCCTCGCCCGACGGCACCACGAAGTCGCCGGCACCCGGCAGTCCGCCCGCATCGCAGGTCGCCTCGACCTGCATCCGGTTCTGCGTCAGCGTCCCCGTCTTGTCGGAACAGATGACCGTCACCGATCCGAGCGTCTCCACCGCCGTGAGCCGGCGTACCAGCGCGTGACGGGCCACCATTCGCCTCGCACCAAGCGCCAGCGAGACCGTCACGACGGCGGGCAGCGCCTCCGGAATCGCCGCGACGGCGAGCGATACGGCGGTCAGGAACATGAGCACCGCCGGCTCGCCCCGGAGCAGCCCGACGCCGAAGATGACGCCGCACAGCACCACGACCCCGAGGGCCAGCCGGCGCGTCAGCCGGGCCAGGCGCCGCTGGAGCGGCGTGGCGGAGCCCTCATCCTCGCGCAGGAGCGTCGCGATGCGACCGAGTTCGGTCTGCATGCCCGTCGCCACGACGAGACCCGACCCGCGGCCGTGCACCACCACGGTGCCCTTGTACGCCATGTTGCGGCGCTCGCCGATCGACAGCTCGGGGTCGGGCAGGGGGTCGGCCACCTTCTCGGCGGGCAGCGACTCGCCGGTGAGTGCCGCCTCCTCCAGGCGCAGTGCCACGCTCTCCACGATCCGCAGGTCGGCCGGCACGATGTTCCCCGCCACGAGCAGCACGACGTCGCCGGGGACCACCTCGGCCCCGGCGATCTCGATGGTCATCCCGTCCCGTCGCACGCGCGCCTGTGGCGCGGCGAGCGCACGCAGCGCCGCCACCGCCCGCTCTGCCCGGTACTCCTGCGTGAACCCGAGAACGGCGTTGAGGATGACGATCGCCAGGATCGCGATCGTGTCCTGCGGCTCGCCGATGACGCCCGCCACGACGGCAGCCGCGAGCAGCAGCAGGATCATCGCGTCGGCGAACTGGTCCAGCAGGATGCGGCCCGGGCCGCGCCGGCGGCCTTCGGTGATCAGGTTCGGGCCCGCGGTGGCGAGGCGAGCTGCCGCGGCCGTGGCTGTCAGGCCGTCGGGCAGTCTCGTGCCGAGGCTCTCGGTGAGTACCTCGACGGGGCTGGTGTGCCAGGCGCTCGGAGCAGCGGTCATCCTCTCGAATCAATCACGCCGGTCGCGCAGGCCTCCCGCTCCTCAGTAGCCTGATCCGGATGTCTTCGCCTTGTCCTTCTCACTCTGCAGCACCAGGTCACCGCATGCCACGATGGTCTTCGGCTCGGCGGCCGACTTGTGGACGTTGACGTGGTAGTCCCCCGACGTCGGAGTAGCGACGTCGAGCTTCGCTTCCGCCTCCGCCTCGCCGTTGCGCTTCACCTTGAGCAGCGGATAGGCCGCGTCCGCTCCGACGACGGGTCCGTCGCTGCCACACTTCCCCGAGTGAACATGCCACGGCAACTCTGCTCCGGCCGTCGCCCCCTTGATGCTGATCTCGGCCTCAGTGGCCTTGTCGCCCTTACCCTCGACCTCGGCCTCCCCGGTGATGCTCGACCCGGCACCGGGCTTCAAGACCGCCTTCCACTCCGGGCCGGACGCCGAGCTCGTCGCGGCCGCCAGCCCTGCCACGGCGCCGCCGACCGCCAATACTCTCCTGAATGCTCGCATGTGACTCTCCTGGCCTTTCGGCCACTGCAGGTTGACGCACATCGCACCAAGGGTCCGGTGCCCCCTTCGTACGTAACTACCCCGGACGAGCGCAGTCAGCACGCCGCCCCGTTCTTGCGCCCGGGCACCAACGGATGGCAGCTTATCCGGGGGCGCGTCCTGTCCACCTTCACCCGATACCGAAAGTCAGCGAGCAACCGATGATCACACTCCTCATCGCCGACACCGCCGCCGTGGTGGGATCGATTACCGAAGCGGATCTCGAGGTCCTCATCGAGAACCTCGAGGAAACCTCCCCCGGCGACACCGATTACTACATCGACAAGGCCACTATCGAGGTCCTGCAGGAAAGCGGGGACGCCACCGAGCACCTCCTCGCCGTGCTGCGCGAGGCCCTGGGCTCGTCCGACGGCGTCGAAGTGCGCTGGCAGGAAGCATGATGCCGGCGTGACGTCCGGCACGATGCGCTGCATCACCATCGCGGCAGCACTCACCGGCTGCAGTGTGGTGGTTCCGCCGGAGCCCGAACCGTCACCTGGCTCTGGTACGATGACGCAACTCGAGAATGGACCGTTCGTGTAGTCCCATACCTTCCCCGCATCGGGCAACTACACCTTCTACTGCACCGCCCACGGTGGCCCTACCGGCACCGGGATGGCCGGCGTCATCGTCGTGGGCGCTCCCTGACCCACGACGCACGACTCACGACCGGATCCGCTTCCACTGCATCATGCTCGCGGCCACACGAGGTGAACGCAATGGTCTCTCGGTCGGGACCGTCATCGATGTCAACCTGCTTCGGCACAACCACGTCGAAATAGATCACCAGGTTCTTCTCCCCAGGCTGTGCGGCTGAGGGCACAATGAGCGCCGTACACCCGCCAGCCCTCGCCGCCTCGGACAGGCGGCGACAATGCTCATATGCCGCATCGCCATTAGTTGTCATGAGGGAGGCGTCCGGTTGCTCGCCTGCCGCCAGGGCGGTAGCGCGGTAGACCGAGGCCTCGGTGAGGTCGAGGACTGGTTCGAGCCGTCCGATCTGGATGGAAACGAGATCGCGGGTTCCAACGATACTGCCTGCCGTTGCGCGGGCCTTTGCGAGTTCGGCAAGCGCGCCAACCCGTGTGAGGGCGGTGTACAGGCATGCGAACTCGCCCTTCCGATTCCAGCGCCCTTCCGAGTGCTTGAAGAGCTTGCCGACGTGGAGCGCGACAGCGCCGACCGGAACGTGGCGCCACACCAGGCCGGCAAAGGCGCTCAAGCGAACACGCCGCCCTCGACATTGGCAACGACGGTGGTCACCTCTTCGATTGCTCCGTCGAGGATCATCCGAAGAGGCGTGCGCCCCTTGAACGTCGGCAGAGGTTCGTGCAGCCAGGCATGTAGCCGTTTCATGTCATCCCCGAATACCTCGTGCAGCGCAAAGGCGAGCACCAGGATGCGCTCGGCTGCCTGAACGTGCTTGCTGCTCGGGTAGTTGGCGTCGTCTTTCCAGCGCACCACGGTTCTCTGTGACGCACCGAAAGCATGGCCGACCTCCTGTGCGGAAAGTTCGAGTGTGCCTGACGCCCACTCGACCGCACGTTGCACTTGATCGCGTGCCGCTTCGGCACGATAGGACGAGCCCATGGGAACCTCCTGTCCGCGTTTAGCCATACGGTCAAACGCTATGCCATTAAGTATGCCATGTCAATAGACACATTGAAAGCCATGATGGCACAATTAATGTCTGGTCCGGGGTCTGCGCCCAGCTTTGCGTGCCAGAGGCACCGGACCCACCCTCCCCTGGCCGGCCGGGCCTTGACGCGCGGCCCGGAAGGCGGCAACTAGACCTTGGATTCCTGACCCGGTGGATCGCTCGTTGCTGCTTTGTGGATGGAGGCTCCATGCTCGCCACCATCGCCTGGTCGCTGGCACTCGCCGTTCTTGACCCCGCAGGCCTTGGTCCCTGTGACCTGCTGGATCGTTCGGCGGCCGGCGCGCTTCTCGGTACCCCCGTCACCAAGATGGACCCGTCGGGTCCCGAACCCGACGAGGAAACCGGTGCGACGCGCACCATGTGTGCCTACATGGCGGAGCAGCGGATGGTGGTCGTGATTCGCCTTGACTACCCCAGTGCCAGCGCCGCGCGAGAAGCCACCGCGGCCCAACTGGAGCCCGAGAAGCTCAGCGAAGAGAACGCCACCGCGAAGGAGGTGTCCGGCCTGGGCGACAAGGCGTATCTCGTCTCCACGCCAAGGGCCATCCAGTACATCGTGGTCAAGGGATCCACGGTCCTGTCGCTGCTGCTCGGAGGGGTGCCCAACCCGCTCCCGACGTACGAGGCACAGTTGCGCACCGACACGGCGGCCGCCCTGAGGAAGCTGTAGGCCGACCATGGAGGAGCCAGCGAACGCATCCGTGGATCAGGAGCCTGCGCCGATCGCCGATCGGCGGCGCTGGAGTTCCCCCCGATCCCCCTTGGCATCAAGCGTGTCACCGGCGCTTCGCGCCGCAACAGCATGCCCGAAGCCTGGCCTCTCGACGCACGACTCACGACTCACCACTCACGACTCCCGTTCCAGCGCCTCCTCGAACAGCGCTCGCGCCACCGCCAGGAAGTCGCGCTCACTCACGATCCCCACCAGCCGGCCCTCGTGCACCACCGGCAGGCACGCCACCCCCTTCTCCTGCATCAGCCGCATCGCGCCCAGGCAACTCTCGCCCGGGCCCACCGTCACCGGCTCCGCCTGCATGATTTCCCGCACCGGCACCGGCTGTCCCGCCCGCCCCTCGGCCACCAGCTTGAGCAGCGACCGGTACGACACGAATCCCACCAGCAGACCCTGCGCATCCTCCACCGGCACATGCCGGATCCGCTTCCACTGCATCATGCTCGCAGCCACGTCCACCAGGTCGTCCGGTCCCACCGTGAACAGGTCCGTCGACATCACCTGCGCCACCCGCTGGAAGCGCTCCGTCCATGCGCCCCGCTCCTCCGGGGTGGGCAGCGTCCACTCGTGCACCGGTTGCCCGGTCCACTGGCGCCGCATGATCGCCTGCGTCAGTACCTGCGACCGGACCCCGCGGCTCTGGATGTCGCTCAACGCCTCGAACGCCTCCAGTGTCCACACAGCACCGTTGCGCCCCCCGCGTACCCGCGCCTCGATCACGCCGAGATAGCGATCGCGCTCCTCTTGCGGCAGCCCCACCGACGCCAGCCCCTCGTGCGCCAGCGGTACCAGGTGCTCCGCGATGAGCGCGCGCGCCGGCACCGTCGTGCCCGCTTCCCACTGGAACATCGCGTTCAGGCCGTAGCGCGCGCCGGCGAGGAAGTTGCCGCGCACGTCGCCGAACTGGAACCGCGTCCGCACGTCACCGTACTGCCGCTCCACGCCCAGCAGCAGGCCGAGGAAGAGCGCCGCATTCGCCACCTCGTCGAGGATCGTCGGACCCGCCGGCAACGGCCGGTGCTCGATGCGCAGGTGCGGC
>JANNSD010000014.1:0-2363 GCA_031402225.1 Gemmatimonadota bacterium
CCCACCGCCGAACAGTGCTGCGGGCCCCGGGCATTGAGGGCCCGGGTGGCGGGCGAACTCCTGCCCGCCTGCCGGGGCGGCGCCGGCGCCGACACCGTGACCAGCGCGGTATCCGCCCGTGTGCCGCCCTGCTGCACCGCGATGACGCGGAAGCTGCCGGCGGTGCTGCCCGCCGTATACAGGCCGGCGCCGGTGATGGTTCCTCCCGTCTCTGTCCAGGTCACGGCCACGCTCGAGGTACTGCCATCACTCATGCGGCCGATCGCCGAGAACTGCTGGGAGCCGCCGGTCAGCACATTGGCGCTGATGGGCGAGACCTCGACGGCCTGCAGCGTCACGGTCGGTGGCGGCGTCGCAATGGTAACCGTCGCGGTGTCCGCCCTCGTGCCACCCTGCTGCACGGCGAGCACGCGAAAGGTACCGTCGGTGCTGCCAGCGACATACGCACCGCTGCCGGAGATGCTGCCGCCGGTGGCCGACCAATTGACGGTGATGCTGGAGGTCGAGCCGTCGCTCATGCGGCCCGTCGCCGAGAACTGCTGCGATGCGCCGGGGGCGAGGCTTACACTGTTCGGGCTGACTTCAACCGCCTGCAGCGTCGGCGCCGGCAGGGTGATGGTGACGTTCGATGTATCGGCGCGCGTGCCGCCCTGCTGCGTCGCGATCACGCGGAAGGAGCCGGCGGTCGCGCCGGCGGTGTAGCTACCTCCGGCAGTGACCGAGCCACCGGTGGCGGTCCAGGAGACCGTTACGCTCGAGGTGCTGCCATCGCTCATGCGACCGATCGCCGCGAACTGCTGCGTTCCGCCCGCAACAAGGCTCACGCTCGCCGGAGTGACCTCGACAGCTTGCAGCGTCGGGGCAGGCGGCGTGGCGGTAATGGTGACCGCGGAGGTGTCGGCCTTGGTGCCGCCCTGCTGCGTGGCCACGACGCGGAAAGTGCCGTTGGACGCGCCGGCCGTATAGGCCCCCGCCGCAGTCACGCTCCCGCCAGTGGCCGTCCAGGTGACCGACACGGCCGAGGAGGCGCCATCGCTCATGCGGCCCACGGCGGAGAACTGCTGCATCGCGCCGGGTGTAAGCGTGACGCTGGCCGGCGTAACCAGCACGGCCTCGAGTGTGGGTGCCGCGGGGCTGATCGTGACAATCGCCGTGTCGGCAAACGTGCCGCCCTGCTCGGTGGCGATGATACGGAACGATCCCGCCGCATTACCCGCCCGGTAGGCGCCGGATGCGTCCACCGTGCCGCCGGTCGCGGTCCAGGTGGCCGTCACCGGAACCGTGGTACTGTCGGAGCGCACGCCAGTGACACCGAAGGTGAATGAAGCGCCAGGCGGCAGCGTGATCGAGGCAGGGGCGACGCGCACTCCCGTGAGCGTCGCACCCGGACTGGACACGCGAACCCGGGAGCGACCGCGCCGCCCGGAGCGGGTGGCCTGCACGGTGAAGTCACCGGACTGTGTCGACCGGAACATCCCGGTACCGTCGATCGTCGCACCGTTGCCACTGAGGACGATCCACTGCACCTGGCCGGTCAACGGAGTGCCCTCAACCGTGGTGTCCGGTGCGCCGAAGCGCGCCGAGTCGCCGACCTGCATGGAGTGGTCCTGTGGCGTCACTGCGAGCGTGTCCGACGCCGTCGGCACTCCCGGATCGAGCGGATCGATGACCGCGGGTTCCTGGAGATTGCACGAGGCCGACCAGAGAAGTAGTACGGCGACCAGCGCCGCGTTGCGATGCATGAGCGACTTCGGCGCGAAGCGGAAGGACATCGGCAAACCCCACGAGGGTTGATGAAACAGCCAGAAATGATCGAGCCACCGGAGGCACGATCTCGGATCCATGAGATCGGCTCGCCGGTGGCTCGGCTGGCGTGGTGCTCCGTGAGGGAACACCGTAGCCCCGTGGCTCTGCGTCACCGCCTTTCGGCGGCTTTGCTCTGAGGCAGCGTGCCTTCGCAGTGCCGGAATGACAGAATCGGCATTGTGCGAGGCGAGAAACTACCTGAGGACACACTGTACCTGCAATGTCCAACTTATTGACATCGCGTTATGTGATCGAAATCACAGTTAAGCACCATAATGGCTT
The DNA here is from genome assembly GCA_031402225.1 of Gemmatimonadota bacterium. Classification (GTDB taxonomy): domain Bacteria; phylum Gemmatimonadota; class Gemmatimonadetes; order Gemmatimonadales; family GWC2-71-9; genus JAGGAG01. Next base: position 2,089 of record JANNSD010000014.1, read on the forward strand.
GCCCTATAAGTGCTTTTACTGTATAGCCTATCTGTCACAATCGAGTCACTAATGCTGTATACTTTCAGATCACTAGGCTCGATTTCCACCGTGGCTCGGGCGAACTCCTCCGAACCACGGCGTATCTAGTGTCTCGACCCTACTGGCCGCCGGACCTGGGCAGGATGAAGGCGAGGAGGTCGGTGCGGTTCGCCTCGTTGGTGTCGCTGTAGGCGAAGCGGGTGTTGACCGTCACCACGTGCCCGCCTGGGGAGATGTTCGCCCAGGGCGTCGCC
>JANNSD010000015.1:0-28913 GCA_031402225.1 Gemmatimonadota bacterium
GCGCCGGAACTCGGCCGCGATCGCCAGTGACTCACCGGCGAGCATCGTCGTCTGGTTGGCGATGCCAGCCCGATCAAGATCGGTCCGAAAATCAAAGCCGTCGCTCACCTTCCCCTGAAAGCGCTCGGCCAGTGCTATCGGATCGCCGCCGTGCTCGATGAAGTGGGTCACCACCTTGGCCTCAGCCATGTCGAACACCACCAGATACTTGCCCGCGTCGTGCTTGTTGACCTGGGATGCGGTGGCCTTGGTTTCCTCGTGATAATGCTTTCCGTGGATCACCGCCGTGTAGCCGTCGCGGGCATACTGCTCCACCCGCTTCCACACGTTGAGCACCGAACCACAGGTGGTGTCGACCATGACGCAGCCGATGCTGCGGAGGCGCTCGAAGTCGCGCATCGTGACACCGAATGCCGGCATGATCACGACGTCGTCCGGGGTGACCCCCGAAAAGTCGAATTCCCCATCGTCGCCGTGACGCAGGAACTCGATGCCCATCTGCTCGAGCTTACGGTTCACGTGCGGATTGTGGATGATCTCGCCCACGAGCAGGAGTCGCCGGTCGGGAAACTTGTAGCGGGTCTCGTAGGCATAGTCCACCGCGCGGTCGACCCCGTAGCAGAAGCCGAATTCACGGGCCAGCCGGAAGGTCAGGGGGCCCACCTCGAGCACGTAGTCGCGGGCGCGGAGCAGGTCCACCAGTCCGCTGTGGTAGTCCGCGCTGCGCTGCTCCTCGATCGCCCCCTTGAGGCCGAAACCCTTCCGGTAGTAGGTGCTGTTCATGGCGTTGAAGTTACACCCGAATCGGTCGGCGCTGGTGGCGGGGTCGGCGGCCGCGTGAACGACTCGCAGCGCACACTGTCCGGTTGGGCGGAGGCCCCGCTGAAGTCGCCAATGAGCAGCACCGGGCGCTCGTCCGGTCGCGAGAGCCAGGCCGCGAAGCGCCCGGCCACCCGCCCCTCCTGCACGGAGGTGATCGCCACCATCCCGGAGTCGCCGCTCAGCGCAAACAGGTAGGCGCCCTTCACGACGCGGAGCGCGATGGCGGCCCCCGGCGCGCGCTGAGCGGTGGTGTCCGACACGTCGAACCGTCCGGGCGCCAGCGTCACGGTGCGAATCAGGATGCCGACACCGGTGTCGCCCGACACCCCGGACAGGGTGAGCCGTCCGCGCCGCTCGCACCATGCCGCCAGGAAGGGCACCGCCACCGTGCCGGTACCCAGCGTCGTGTCGAGGCTGGCCCAGCGTGCGCGCAGCCTCCCCTCTCCTCCGGTCGGTCGGCAGGCGGTGGCAAGCGACGCCGCCGAGACCACCGCCAGCCACCAGCGGAGGGTCACCGCACCGCCGTCAGGATGACGTCAAAGCGGAACGCCGAATTGCCCGGCGTGTCGCGCTGGGTGAGCGCCCGGCTCAGGTCGAACCGGATGATGCCGGTGCGGAAGAGCTTGCTGTAGATCGACAGCCCGATACCGGCACCCACCAGTGGAGGGCCACCGAAGTAGTCCGATGGGCCTCCCGCCCAGCCTGCGTCGACGAAGAGCACCGGTCGCACCGGGCCGGCGAACGGGCTCACATCAGCCTGTGCCGTCCAGAACGCGGCCCCGCGCTGCGTGCCATACTGGTAGCCACGCACCGTGTTGATGCCGCCGGCGCGGAACTCCATCTGCGGCAGCACCGGACTGGTGGCCACACCGGTCTTGACGCGCAGCGTGGCGCCGGCCGAGCTGCCGACACTGAGGCGGAGATCACCCCAGGCGCGGCCGGTCACCGTCCCCGCCCCACCCAATACATCCGCGGTCAGCGTCCACCCGACCGACCCGGTCTGGCGAAGGGCGACCGATCCCCCCGCGAAGGTGCCCTCCGTGATCGGCGCGTTCGGGGGCATGTCGCCCGATCCACCGAGAAAGTCGTTCACCCCGGATCCGGTTTCGGTGACCACCGTTCCCTGCCACTCCACCTTCGCGCCCATTCGGAGGTCGAGGCGATCACTCAGCGGCACGCTGACGCCGGCAGCTCCGCCGCCGCCCAGCATGTAGTCGGCATTGTCGTGCGCCGTGAAGATCGCGTTGAACGAGTTCACCAGGTTGCGTCCCGGCGAAATCACATCCTGGTCCACGATGTCGTAGTATCCCTCGACGGTCAGCTTCCAGCCGGGGCCATTGCGCAACACCCCGAGCCGGCCGGCGACCCTCTGGTCGCTGAAGCCGTATCGCACGGTGCCGTACAGGTCGGTGAAGCTCCACCACGGCAACCGGACCCCGATGCCGGCGCCCAGCGAGTAGCCCTGTACCCGGTTGAACCCGAAGGCATCCGCTGTCCGCTGATAGGTAAAGCGGATCGGCTTGTCCCCGGTGAGGCCGGACGGCAGTTGCTGCGCCATTCGCGAAAGATCGGCCTCCACTTCGCGCTGCTGGGCCGCGGCATCCGGGTTGGCGGCCAGCGTCAGGCTATCGCCCCACTCATTGAAGGCCGCCAGCGAGTCGGCCGGTGCCCGGTGAATCTCGAAGCGACCGCCCGTCCACGCCGCAGCGTAACCTGTTGCCCAGAGGCTGTCCGGCACCTCGCCGTTGCGTCGCGCCCGACGGAGGGTGTCCTGCCGCAGCTTCACCAGCGCCCTGAGGCTGTCCTTCGACAAAGTTGAATCAGGAAGCGGAAGGGAGAACACCGGCTGCCGGCCGGTGTTGATCTCGTAGTCACGAAAGGTGGTAACCGCCTCGAACGGCAGGACCAGGTCGCCCGCGAACGGGATACTGACGCGGCCCGACAGCACCTGCCGGTACGGCATCCAGTAGCGGCCCTCCTGCAGCGAGTACTCCAGGTCAGCATCCAGTGTCAGCAACCGGCTCACCAGCCTGTTGGCACGCCGCGAGCTCGACGAATCCTTCCTCGTCTCGCCCTCCGGGGCCACCCATTGCGACGTGCCGACATAGCGAAAGGAGAAGCGCACCGTCTCGGCGGTCTCGGCATCGAGCCAGAGCCTCCCCACCACCAGCGACTGCCCGTCGCGTGCCGGTGTCACGTCCACCGCCAGCAGCATCACTCGACGGCCCGTGGGCAGCGTGACCCGAAGGCTGTCCACTAAGTCGTAGCGATACCACTGCGGCCCGGTAGACGCCAACGGGTGCAGCGGGGCGATGGCCGGAAAATCGTCGCTGAACAGCCGGATCGAGTCGGTCAGCCCGCGGGCCACGAACCACGGGCGATCCCACACGCTCTGGAGCTGGAGCTCCTGGTTGTTCGAGTCGGCCCGGCGCCCGACGATGTCGACTCGGAGATTGTTCGGCGCCGCCCACGTCACCCGGGCCTCCTGCTCCTCCACCGCCGCCGGCATGCTCCGCCCCCAGCGGCGCCGGCCCATCGATACCGTCAGCCGGTAACGCAGGCTCGCCGAGTAATCGCTGACGAGAGAATCCTGTTCCTGCTGGCGCGCCATGGCACGCTCAACCAGCGCCTGGGTAGCGGCGCTGGCGAATGGGGTAACGGTGTCGCGCGATGTCGGGGAAAGAACTGACGCAGCAACTAGCGTGGCGAGGAATGCGCCCATTTGGTCCGGCCGTCCCGGTGAAGCCCGTATGCCTTGAGACGGCGCCAGAGAGTCGTGCGGCTGATGCCGAGATGCCGGGCGGTGTCTGCCAGCTTCCAGCTATTGGCATCCAGCATCTTGACGATAGCCTCCTTCTCGCGCTCCGCCAACGTCGCCGGCCCGGCCACCCCCGGAATGAACATCGCCTCACCCAGCTCGAGTTGTCCGATGCGAAGGGGGCGAAGCCGTCCACCCAGGGCCGACAGCTGCGGCAACAGATCGCGGGCGTCGGCGCTCAAGTCGAAGGACCGCAGCGCCTCCCGCGCCTGCTGGTTGGCATACATGACCCGACCCTGCGCATCGAACACGATGACGCCTTCGCTGAATCCGTCGAGGAGAGCCCGGGCCAGCGGAGAAAAGACTGATGGCTGGCCGCTGGTAGTGGTTGGTCCTTCAGTCATATATGAAGATACGGGCCAAGGGGACCAAAGGTTCCATTCCGAGACGGTCAAGGTCATCTCCCGCCGTCTATGGGTCAAGGACGCCCCAGCCCTGAGGGGAAACACTACTCGCCGACCGGCAGCTCGTCGGGCATCTGCCGCTGCTGTCGTCGTTCCGCGAGGATCACCGTCGCCAGGCCGGCAAAAATGGCACCGGCCGCCGCCACCGCCCGTGCGGTGATGGACTCCCCGCGCAGGACCAATGGTGCCACGGCGGCGGTAAACAGTGGCTGCAGGTAGATGAAGATCGCCACCATGTTGGATGACGCCCGGCGGAGGGCCCAGATGTTGAGCAGGTAGGTGAAGATCGTCGGTCCCACCACGATATAGCCGATCCAGCCCCACACCGGCGCGCGCACGCCGCCCAGATCGAAGCCGCGGAGTGCCATCAGCCCGAGTGGCAGGACGCCCGCGATGGCGAAGAGCATCACGTAGGTGCTGACGGTAATCGAGTCGTACCGCGCCATCATCGGCTTGGCCAGGAGGAAGTACGCCGAGTAACAGAGCATGCCGATGACGATGAGCAGGTTGCCCAGCGCGACGTCGGGCGCGAGTGAAATACGGTCGGGGCCGATCAGGTACACCGTGCCCAGCGCCGCGAGCCCGATTCCGGCGAACTTCCACGCCGACGGCGGCTCGCGGCGAAGGAGCACGGAGCCGAACACGGTGAACACCGGCACCGTGGTGACGAGGATCGTCGCGTTGATGGCCGTCGTGTGCTTGAGCCCGAACAGGAAGAGCGACTGGTTGGCGGCGATGCCCAGGAGGCCCAGCACGGCGAAACTGACGAGGTCGCGCCGGTTGGTGACCCACGGCCCGCCCCGCAGGGCGTTCACTGCAAGGAGCACCGCCGCGGCACCCAGCACGCGCACCGTCACCAGGAGGCCCGCCGGGAACTCGGGCAGCACGTAGCGGCCGGCAATGGCAAGACTCGCGAACAGGACTTGTACCACGATCAGGGCGAGGGGAACCGCAGGCGACATCAGTGCCGCTTTCGCCAGTGCTGGCTACCGCGCCGGCCCCGGCTCCCGTCCCTTCGCTCGCCTTCATCACCACGCCGGTGGAGTGCGCGCATCGCCTCCGCCACCGTGGCGCCGAGCGCCGGTGCCTGGCGCGCGCGCACGATCGCGAAACGGACGGGTCGATCGAGCGGCGGGAGGTCGCGATCCTGGAACCGGCGCGCCTGCCCTTCGCGCAGGTGCAGGCGCACCACGCCCACGCCCTCTTCCATTTCGTAGTGCAGCGGCGCCGCGTCGCCGTGCAGTCGCACCGACGTCGGCAGCGCCGCCAGCGCGCGCCGCGTATCCTCGGGCACGAGTGCCTCCGGGTCGAGCGCGACGCGCTGGCGCAGGAAGCCATCCCAGCTCGTCACCTGCTCGAGCTGCGATCGGAGGATCGCGCGAACCGCCGCCGGGGCGATGGCCGTGAGCGTGCCGCCGCTTCGCCGCCACAGTTCGTCGAGGTCGGTCACCGCGCGGCGAATGCGCCCCTGGTCGGGATGCGGGCTCTCTCCCTCCAGGAGTGCCGTGACCAGGGCATCGCGCGCCGGCTCGAGCAGCGCTGGCGGTACGCTGCCCTCGATCTCCTCCACCACCGTCTCGAGGTGGAAGCCGAAGTAGTCGAGCCGCCGGTGGGTGGCCAGGTGCTGGTGCTTGCGCGGGCCGGTGACGCTGACCTGCGGCTTGCCCCAGGTGGCGAACTGCTTCACCACGTCATACGGGATGGTCGTGCCCTCGATGCCCGCACGCGGCGCGCCGAACCGGTCGGCGAAGAACCGGAGGTTGCCCGCCACCGCGCCCCAGCTGCCGGCCACCGACGTCTTCGAGATGCGCGCCTCCTGCCCGTCCGCGGTCCGCTCGTCGATGACGAGATCGAACGGCATGACCCGCGCGAGGAGGTCGATCCACTTCCGCCTGACCTCCTTCGACGCATACGGCATCGACTGCGGCAGCGGCTGCTCCAGCGCCCGGTACACCGAGGCGGTGCCCAGCGCCGTGTCCTCGATCGACTTTACCAGCACGCCACGGCGCTCAGCCCACGCGGCGAGTTCCTCCTCCACGAATACGTGCCGGGGCAGGCCGTACACTTCCCCGATGCGGCCACACTGGTTCACCGCCTCGGCGAAAAGGTTGTACGCGGTGAGGTGATCGCTGCCATTCACCAGCGCCCCGTGCAGCTCCCGCTCCTCGCGAGTCATGCGATGCAGCGAGTCGATGTTCGAGCAGACTGCGACCATCGGCGTCAGTTCAGGGTCGGCATGCACCAGCAGCTCGGCCCAGGGGCGGTCCACCGGCATCGCCTCCACCTCGTGCCCATAGCGCGTCAGGCGGCCATTCTCCACCAGGCCGCGCGAGGTCAGGCGCTCCATGGCACGCCGATAGGCGGTCCGGTCGAGTGGTTGCGGCAGGTCGAGGTCGCCGGCATCCACGCCGAGGGCGGCACAGGTGATGGCCACCCGTTCGGCGTCACCCGCCAGCTGGAACTCGGGCGGCGTTGGCCGAAGCTCGTCAAACACGAGCTTCCGGTCGCTGAGGATGGTCACCTCGCCGTTGGGCACCCGCCCATGCACCCGGCCGGCCATCTGCAGGATCTCGTTCGCACCGAGATAGAGGCGATGCAGCACGTTGCGGCCGCGGTCCACCTTGTTCGCGTAGCGCGCGTCGAGGATCACCACCGTGTCGAGCCCACGCACGTTGAGCGCCGACTGCCCCGCCGCCGTCATGGCCAGCAGGAACGGGCGCTCCACCTCGCCCTCGAGGAAGGGGCGGACCACCCGGATCGGCTCTCCACCGTGATAGAAGGCCGCCGTCAGCTTCGGCCACTGGCTCCCGATGTCGGACGCGAGATGCTCCACCTCAGCGCGGGTGGGCACAAAGACCGCCACCCCACGCCGGTCGCGTATGAGCCGCTTCACATATTTCTCGGTAAAGAATTCCTGCGTCGTCTGGGACACCACCTCGACCTTGGCGCGAAGGGCCGGATCGAACGCCTGGGTCACCAGCACGTTGCCCGACTCGAGGTAGCGGGCGTAGTAGGCGGGATCCACCGTGGCACTGAGCCAGATGAAGCGGCACTTCGCCCGCTTGCCCAGGGCGAGGCACAGCTCGAGTTCGGCCGAGGTCTGGTGGATCTCATCGACGATGAGGGTGTCGCGCCCGGTGATGAAGTCATCCTGGAACCAGCGCCGCGCAATCCCGGTCGTCACGATCACCACGTTCCAGGACGGCGTCTCCGGTGTGGCTTCGCGTTCCCGGTTCACCACCCCCACCCGAAGCGGTTCCTTCAGGATGGCTTCCGCGATGGGGCGGATGCCGAGGGTCTTGCCGACGCCCGTGCCGGCCACGATGCCGAAGCCGTCGCCACCCGAGGCCCACGCCTGCAGCTCGGCGCCGTGTTCCCGCTCGAGCACGGTGTCCAGGTGCAAGCCCAGGGCGAGCTCGATGGTTTCGCACGCGGCGCGTGTGGGCGCGATGACGATGACCCGGCCGCGCGGATGCGCGGCATGGCGGAAAGCGTCGGGATCGGGTGGAAGATGATGATCGCGGGCGGGATGCATAGCGGGGAATGAACGCCGCCAGCAGACAAAAGCCAAGTCAATTGACCGACTCGGCACCTGCGGGGTATGCTCTCAATTCCGATGACCACGCCACCGCTCGCCGCCGACTGGGACCCGCCACTCCGGGTCGTGATGCCACCCTACGCGGCGCTCCAGCCCGTGCCCGACGCGCTCCCGCTCGGCAGCATTTTCATCCTGGATGTGGACAGGGACGCCGCGGCGATACGGGGAGTGGGAGGCGTGCTGCGCAGTGCTCCATGGGTGCCGCTGCTCGTCGTGACGCGTGCGTCCGCCACCAACCCCGACGCGCTGCGTGAACTCGATGGCGTACCGGGCACCCCGGCATTCCTGGTCCGGCGCCAGGACGAGGGGCTTTCGGTTGCGGCGCTGGTGCAGCATGCGGTGTGCAGCCGGCGCCCCGCGGACCCCGAGCAGGTGGCGGCCTATGTCGCCGCACGGCTCCGGCGGCCGGCCGTGGCGATGCCGATGACCATCGCGATGTCGGCACCAACGCGCGGCCTGGCGCGCGTGGCGTTCGGCGTGCGCTGGTTGGCGGGTCGCCTCAACTCGCTTGGCGATCTCGCGGTGGCGGAATGGCGCGAGGTGTTCCACCTCGCCACCGGCGCCGGTAACCCTCGCCTGAGCAGCGCGCAGGCGGCAGCGCGCATGGGACTGGATCTGTGGACGCTCCGTCGACGGCTGCAGCACCTGGCCGGGGTCACATCGGCACAATATCGCGACTATGCCGGCTGGGAGTGGTTCGTGGAAGCGGTGCTGCGCGCGCACTGCGGCGTGGCGCTTCGGGAGGGGGAAAGCCAAGCGCCCCCGCCGGGGAGGCAGGAGCGCTTGAAGAGAGGAGACTGACCCGGATCGGGTTGATCCAGCACCGGGGAGGTGCAGGGTAGGCCAGCCGTCCCCTTCCGTGACATATGGGCCAGCAGCGTGCCACGACGTAACACGCTCACCTGCCGACGGTTATCGGAAATACCCGGGCAGAAGCCGTCCGCCGGTGAGGACACGGCCGACAATCCCCGGCACTCGGGGATCGTACGGAGGCACTCCGCGGCCCGGCGGCTTGACACCCTCAGGTGCGGGTTCCATACTAGGCATCCTCGAAGAGCTACCCGCCGCGGCGGGACCGCCCCCGGCCCTGATTCCGGCCGTCAGCTGCTCCACGACCAGGTTGTAACCCCGACGTTGATGGCAGTTCCCCGATTCCCTGGGCTCGACCAACCGTAAACGGAGGCTTTCCATGGCTGCGGATTTTTTCATTGGCGAATCGCTGGTCGGTGATGGCAACGAGATCGCGCACATCGATCTCATCATCGGCTCCAAGAGCGGGCACGCCGGTGCGGCCTTTACCCAGGCCCTGTCGCGCAATTCCGATGGTTTCACCACCCTCCTCGCGGTCGTGACGCCGAACCTGGCGTGCAAGCCGGACACGCTGCTCTTCAACAAGGTGACCATCAAGGGCGCCAAGCAGGCGGTGCAGATGTTCGGCCCGGCGCAGGCCGCCGTGGCACGCGCCGTCATGGACAGCGTTGCCGATGGCACGATCCCGAAGGACAAGGCCAACGACTACGTGGTGCTCGTGGGCGTGTTCATCCACTGGCAGGCGGCCGACGACAAGAAGATCTACGACTTCAACTACAAGGCGACGAAGGAGTCCATCTCCCGGGCGCTGAAGGGCCAGCCCACGCTGGATGATGTGCTCGCGAAGTACAAGGCGGCGCGTCACCCGTTTGCGAGCGGCGCCGAAGGCTGAGCCGGGCCTCTCGCCCAGTCTTTGCGCCGGGGGGCGGCCCAGGTTTTCGGGACGCCCCCCGGTTGCGTAGCCACTGACGACTCACGACTGACGACCCAATGAAGAAGCTCCTCCTCCAGCTCGACAGCTCCCGGCTCCCCAGCGTCTTCGACCAGGTGGTGGCGCATGACGCCGGCGCCGACGCCATCATGAGCTATGGCAACGTGGTGGAGACCGACGTCCGGGACCTGATCCATGGCTGCATCTTCACGCGCGGGTCAAGGGACCTGAAGAGCACCGCGGTGTGGATCGGCGGCAGCAACATGACGGCCGGTGAGCAGCTGCTGGCCATGGCGGTGGACGCGATGTTCAAGCCCCTGACGGTTTCGGTGATGCTCGACTCGAACGGCTCCAACACCACCGCCGTGGCTGCTGTCACCAAGATCGAGCAGGCACTGGGCAACCTGCGCGGCCGGAAAGCGGTCATCCTCGCCGGCACCGGGCCGGTTGGTCAGCGCTCGGCGGGCCTGCTGGCCCGCAGCGGCGTCAAAGTGATCATCACGTCCCGGAAGCCGGAGCAGGGTGACAAGGCGCGCCAGTTCATCAGCGCCCGGTTCGACGTCGCCGTCGAGGCCACCACGCTCACCGACCCGTCGGCGCTTTCCCAGGTCCTCGAAGGAGCGGACATCCTGCTCAACTCGGGGCCCGCCGGCGTGCAGATGGTACCGAAGTCGGCCTGGCTCAAGCACGACACACTGAAGATCGCGGTCGACCTGAACGCGGCGCCTCCTCTCGGTATCGAGGGGATCGAAGTCGGCGATGCCGGCGTGCTGCGCGAAGGCATCCGGTGCTTTGGCGCGTTCGGCATCGGCAACTTCAAGACGAAGCTGCACAAGGCGTGCGTGGCGCGCTTGTTCACCCGGAACGACCTCGTGCTCGACGCCGAAGCCATTGCCGACGTGGCTCGCGAGTTGTTGGCCGAGTCGAGGGAGTAGGCGCGATGCCGCGGGTCGTCGGCATCGACCCGGGAACGGTCTCCATCGACGTGTGTGGCCTGTCGGGAGGTCGGGTGGTGCTCGATCGCTCGTGGCCAACGTCGGAGGCCCTGGCCGATCCGGCGGGGTTTGCGGCGGCGCTCTCGGTCCATGGTGCGCCCGATCTCGTGGCGGGCCTCTCGGGTTATGGCCTGCCCCTCTGCCGCGCCGCCGAGACCAGCGACCACGACCTCCGGCTCGCCTTCCTCGCCCGGAAGGGCGAGCACGGCGGCATCGGAGGCTTGAGGTTGCTGACACGAGCGCTGGCTGACGCTGGGCTCCCCCTCGTCATGCTGCCAGGTGTCATTCACCTCGATACCGTCCCCGAGCACCGCAAGATCAACCGCATCGACTTGGGTACCGCCGACAAGCTTTGCGCGGCCGCCCTCGGCATCCACGACCAGGCATATCGCCTCGGCGCGCACCCGCGTGACGCCGCCTTCGTGCTGCTTGAACTCGGCGGCGCGTTCACCGCGGCCGTCGCCGTGCAGCACGGCCAGATCGTCGACGGCATCGGCGGCAGTAGCGGGCCGATCGGCTGGCAGGCGGCCGGTGCGCTCGACGGTGAGGTGGCATACCTCGCCGGCACCATCGACAAGGCCATGCTCTTTCAGGGCGGCGTCACCACGGTGGCGGCATCGGACCGGCACGCCGCGGGAGCGGGATTCAACGCCTTCATCGAGGGCGCGGTGAAGGCGGTGCGGCAACTGCTCGTGTCCGCACCGCTGGCCAGCGAGGTGCTCGTGTCTGGGCGCATTGCCTCCGATCCCGCCGTCCGGGAGCGACTCTCCGCCGCCCTTGGCGACCTGGGCCCGGTGCGGCACCTCACCGGTTTCGCATCGCATGGCAAGCAGGGAGCCCAGGGCGCGGCGCTGCTGGCCGACGGCCTTGCAGGGGGACGCCACCAGGAGTTGGTGGAGACGATGCGGATTCGCCAGGCGTCGGGCACCGCGCTGGATCACCTCTATGTCATGACGCCGGACGCCGCCCGGCGCGCCCTCGAGCTCGCGTGACGACCCCACTGCCGCGCATCCTCGCTGCCGGCGTGTCGGTCCGCTCGCTCGCCCGCTCGGCGATCGCCGCCGGGTACGAGGTGCTCACCGCGGATGGCTATGGAGACCGGGACCTGCTGGAGCCGGTACCGGGTCCGGTGCGGCACCTGACAGTGGCGCCATTCGAACCCGGCACGGTGGCCGACCATGTCACGATGCCCTACGACGCAGTGGCCTACACCTCCAACTTCGAGAACCACCCCGAGGCACTGGAGCGGATTGCACTCGGCCGCACCATACTCGGCAACGCGCCCAGCGTGCTGCGAGAGGTGCGGCGCGCTGAGCGGGTGCAGCAGGTGCTCGAGGATTGCGGGTTGCCTGCGGCGCCGGTGTACGCCGGCGGCGATGCCGCCATCCGCGCGGGCGGGCGCAGGCTGGTGGCCAAGCCACGACGCAGCGGTGGCGGCCAGGGCGTGCGCCATTGGCGCGCCGCCGAGCCGCTGCTCGACGATGAGTTACTGCAGGAGTGGGTCGATGGTGTGCCGGCGTCCCTGGTGTTCCTGGCGGACGGTCACGATGCCGTGGCGCTCGGGCTGACACGGCAACTCATCGGCGACCCGGCCTTCGGTGCGAGCGGTCAGCGATGGTGCGGCAACCTCCTTGGCAGCACCGCAGCGCCGGTGCTCGCTGAGTCGGCGGCGGTGCTGGCGAGTGCCACCGCCGCCGCCCGCGCGCTCACGCGGGCATTCGGGCTCCGTGGCGTCAACGGGATCGACTTCATTGCGCGGGACGGCGCCGCGGTGGTGATCGAGGTGAATCCCCGCTGGACGGCGGCGACGGAACTCGTGGAGCGTGCGACCGGGATACCACTGTTTGCGGCGCATGTGGCCGGAACCGAGGGTACGCTCGTTGCCCCGCCCTCCGCGCCGGCAGGCGTGTTCGGCAAGGCCGTGGTGTTCGCGCCATCCGACTGCGTGATGCCCGACACCGACGACTGGCTTGCGGACGATGCCATCAGGGACGTGCCAACGACCCGGAGCCTGGTGCCCCGGGGCAGCCCCATCTGCACCGTGTTTGCGCGCGGCGCTTCGGCTGGCGCGTGCTACGACGCCCTCGGGGAGCGCGCCGATGCGATCGTGCGCATGACGCGGCCATGAGCGACACGACGCGCAGGGTTGGCATTACGTGCCTCGGGTGTGGACTGCTGTGCGATGACGTCTCAGTGGCCGTCTCGAACGGGCGCCTGACCAGCCTGTCCCCCGCCTGCGCCCTTGGGACATCCTGGCTCGGCACCGGCGCTGTCCCGGATCGCATTCAGTCCGGGCAGCGCGATGTCACCTTCGAGACCGCGATCGCATCGGCCACGTCACTGCTGGCCGGCGCGCGCGGGCGCGTGCTGGTGTATCTCGGGCCAGGCCTCACGATCGAGGCCCTCAAGCCGGCGGTCGCGATTGCCGACCGGCTTCACGCCGTGGTGGATACCGATACGAGCGCCGCCGCCGCCTCGGGCATTCTCGCCGGCCAGCGTCGCGGGCGGGCGGCGGCCACGCTGGGCGAACTCAGGAACCGCGCCGATGTCGTCGTATTCTGGGGCGTCAACCCCGAACGGACCCATCCGCGCCTCGTCGAGCGCCTGGTGAACGCGACGGGAACCCATGCCCCGGCCGGGCGCGCGTCGCGCACGGTGGTCAGCGTTCGTATTGGAGCCGATGGCGGTGACGATGCTGCCGACTTCCCTTTCCGACTGCCCGCCGCCGCAGAACTCGCTGCCCTCAGCATTCTCCGCTCCATTGTTGCCGGCGCTTCGGTGCCTGATGGTGCCGCAACTATCGCGGGCCTGCCGGAACTGGCTACGCGGCTGGTCGCCGCGAAGTACGTGGCGGTCGTGGCTGGGGGCGAAGATGGCGACGCCGCCCGCCCACTACAAAGAGCCGAGGGATTGATCGCCCTGACGCAGGCACTGAATGGCCCGACCCGCGCCGCGCTCTTCACGCTGCGGAGCGGGGACAACCGCAATGGTGTCGAGTCGCTCCTCACCTGGCAGACGGGATTCCCCTTCGCGGTCGACTTCCGGAGTGGCGCGCCATCCTACTCCGCAGACCGGCGCGGCCTTGATGATCTCGCCAGCGTTGACATCGCCCTGGTGCTCGGCGACTGGCGTACCGTTCCGGGCACGGCGCTCGCCGGCGTGCCGACGGTGGTGATCGGGCCCGGAGCGAGCGAAGCACCGGGTAGTCCAAGGGTCGCCATCGATACCGGGCGCGCCGGCATCCACGAAGGAGGCACGGCATATCGCATGGACGATGTGCCGCTGCCGCTGACACCAGCACTCGATGGTTCCCGCACGGCGGCGATGGTGCTCGGCGCGCTCGAGGAGGCGGTGGCGAGGATGCTCCGCGAGCCGACCGCATGACCCCCGAGTCCAGCCTCCGCATCGCCGGGGGCACCGTCTACGACCCGGCCAACGGGATCGACGGTGCGGTGCGCGACATCTGCATCGCCGACGGACGGGTCGTAGCCGACTTGCCCGCGCGCGCGCCGACGCTCGACGCACGCGGCATGATCGTGATGCCGGGTGGTGTTGACATGCACAGTCACGTCGCCAGTTCCAGCTGCAACCATGCCCGCCGCCTCCTCCCCGAGGAGCATGCCGCCGATCCGGTGCCGGCCCCGCGCCTGGCCGGCGGCCGCACCGGCCGATCCGGCACCGGTGGCACCGTGCCCAGCACCTTCACCACCGGTTATCGCTATGCCGGACTCGGTTACACGACAGTCTTCGACGCGGCTATCGCGCCGCTCCTGGCTCGGCACACGCACCATGAAATGAACGACACGCCGTGCATCGATGCCGGCTGCTTCGTGCTGATGGGTAACGACGACTATCTCCTCAAGCTGATCGACGCCGGTGAGCGGAACCGCGCGCGCGACTACGCCGCGTGGCTTCTCGGGGCCACCGGCGGGTACGCCATCAAGATCGTGAATCCGGGTGGCGTGGAGGCCTGGAAGACGCCCCAGCGAAACCTGACCGGTCTGGATGAGCCGCTTGGCAGCTCCCGGGTCACGGCACGCGGCATCCTCGAGACGCTCACTGACGCCGCCAACACGCTCGCGCTGCCGCATGCCGTGCACATCCATGCCAACAACCTCGGCATGCCGGGCAACGTGACGACCACGATGGAGAGCTTCAAGGCGCTCGAGGGACGCCGGGCGCACTTCACCCACCTTCAGTTCCACGCCTACGGCGCCGGAGGTGGATGGAAGTCGGCGGCTCGTGAGCTCACCGACTGGATCAACATCCACCCCGAGCTCAGTGTGGACGTGGGGCAGGTGATGTTCGGCCCGGCAACCACCGTCACCGCCGATGGCCCGGTCGAGTACCTGCTCTACAAGTCGAGCGGCCGGAAGTGGGTCAACATCGATGTGGAGCTGGAAACCGGCTGCGGCATCGTGCCGCTCGAGTACAAGGAGAAGGCGGCGGTCTCCGCGCTGCAGTGGGCCATCGGCCTCGAGCTGTTCCTGCTCGCGAAGGATCCCTGGCGGGTTGTGCTGTCGACCGATCACCCGAATGGCGGCTCGTTCCTCGCCTACCCGCAACTCATCCAGCTCCTCATGGATCGGACAGTGCGTGACGAGCGGCTCAAGCTGGTGAACCAGAAGTTCCTGGCTGGCAGCGCCCTGCTCGACGGGCTCGACCGGCAGTTCACGCTGAGCGAAATCGCCATCATCTCCCGGGCCGGGCCGGCACGCCTGCTCGGCCTGCGCCACAAGGGCCACCTCGGCGTCGGCGCCGATGCCGACGTGACCATCTATGGCAGGCAGGATGACATCGCGCAGATGTTTGCGAGTCCGCGCTACGTGCTGAAGCAGGGCGAACTCGTGGTGGAGGACGGTCACCTGCGGCTCGCGCCGACGGGCCGGCGATTGTACCTGCGTCCCGGCTACGACGAGGCGATCCTGCCGGGCCTGCGCTCGCACTTCGACCGGTACTCGACGGTACAGTTCGACCACTATCCCGTGCAGGGGCTGCCCAACGGGCCGCTCGGGATCGACTGACATGCAGATCCGCGGCGTTCATATCGAGGACACTTTCGCCGAGGCGTTCACCATGCGCTCGGCGCGGCTGATCGTCACGGCACGCTCTGCGCGATGGGTGCGCGAGGCGGCGCTCAAGCTCACCGGCTTCGCCACCTCGGTCATCGGCTGCAAGTGCGAGGCGGGCATCGAGCGCGAACTCACGGAGGCGGAGACGCCGGACGGACGGCCTGGCGTGAGCGTGCTGCTCATGGTGATGGCGAAAGATGAGTTGTCCAAGCGCCTCATCGAGCGCGTCGGGCAGACGATCCTGACATGCCCCACCACCGCCTGCTATGACGGCCTGCCCGATGCGCCCGACCGCCTCAAGGTCGGATCGGCCCTCCGCTACTTCGGCGACGGCTTCCAGTCCAGCAAGGTGATCGGCGGGCAGCGCTTCTGGCGCATTCCTGTCATGGAAGGCGAATTCCTGGTCGCCGAGACGTTTGGCATGGTGAAGTGCATCGGCGGCGGGAATTTCCTCATCCTCGCGGAAGACGCTGACAAGGCCCTCGCTGCCGCCGAGGCGGCGGTCGACGCCATGCACGGCATGACGGGCATCATCCTCCCGTTTCCGGGTGGCGTCGTGCGCAGTGGCTCGAAAGTGGGCAGCAAGCGCTCGAAGACGATGATTGCCTCCACCAATGACGCGTACTGCCCCACCCTGCGCGCCGTCACTGCCACCGCACTTCCGGACACCGTCAACTCGGTGCTCGAAATTGTGGTGAATGGACTCGACGCGGCCGCGATCAATGCGTCCATGCGCGCCGGCATTGACGCGGCATGCCGTCCCGGCGTGGTGTCGATCACCGCCGGCAACTATGGCGGCAAGCTGGGGCCCCATCACTTCAAGCTGCGGGACATCATGGGCGGGACGAGCGCATGAGCGGCCTGCGACTGACGCTCCGCGTGCCGCTCCGCGAACGAATCGACCTTGGCCCCGCCTTCGCCGCCGCCTGGATCGGCGCCGGTGCCACCGAGATCGCTGGACGTGACGTGTGGTCCGCGCGCTCCGGGCCCCTGCCACTTGGCGACCTGTTCACGGTCAAGGGCACACCTGATGGCACCGTGACACTCGCCGGCGACCTCGAGCTGGCCGGCCGGGTGGGGGCGGGCCTCGGTGAAGGAACACTGCGTGTTGATGGCAGCGTGGGCGACCATGCCGGAGCAGGACTTCGCGGTGGGCGCCTCGAGATCAGCGGCCATGCCGGCCACTCGACCGGCGAAGGGATGTCCGGGGGCCTGATCGTTGTTCGCGGCAACGCCGGCAACCGCACCGGTGCCGCCGCGCCGGGGCGGAAGCGCGGTATGACCGGCGGTGAGCTGGTGGTGCTTGGCAACGCCGGCGAAGAAACCGGTGCCGCGATGCGGCGCGGGCTGGTGGCCGTTGGCGGAACGACGGGAAGCTGCACCCTGCTCTCCGGCATTGCCGGTACGGTGGTGGCTTGCGGCTCGACCGGCCCGGATGCCGCGCTGTGGAACAAGCGCGGCTCGCTCGTCTGCCTGGCGCCGGTAGAGCCAGGGGCCACCTACCGGTATGCCTGCATCATTCAGCCCGTCTATCTTCGCCTGCTGCTCCGGCGCCTGCGCGATGCGTATGGGCTCCCGGTGACTGCAGCACACATCGATGGCCGGTTCCGCCGCTACAGCGGCGATTTCGCCGAGACCGGCCGGGGAGAGATTCTCGCATGGAGTCCCGCATGAAGCCACTCGGCATGGGTGAACTTGCAACCGACATTGCCGACGGCATGGCGGAGCACGCCGACCTGCTGCGCTGTGAAGTGCATACGCTCGCCAACGGTGCCCGCGTCATCGACTGCGGCGTGCATGTGCCAGGCGGCTACGATGCCGGGCTCGCGCTCTCCGAGATCTGCATGGGCGGGTTGGGCAACATTGCGCTCGGGCCGGTGACCATCGGGAACGAGTCGTGGCCCGGGCTTACCGTGTGGACCGATCACCCGATGGTCAGCTGCATGGCGTCGCAATACGCCGGCTGGGCCATCTCGCCCGAGGGATTTTTTGCGATGGGATCAGGGCCCCTCCGGGCCCATGCGCGGGTGGAGAAAGACCTGTTCAGCAAGCTGGGCTACGCCGAGACGGCGGAGCATGGCGTCCTTGTCCTCGAGGGTCGGCAGCTCCCCAATGAGGCCGTGGCCGAATGGGTTGCCGGCAAGGCGAAGCTCACGCCCAGCCAGCTCACCTTCCTTGTGGCGCCTACGGCGAGCATTGCCGGCGGTGTGCAGATCGCCGCCCGCGTCGTCGAGACGGCGATGCACAAGATCGAGCAGCTGCACTTCGACCTGTCGAAGGTGGTGAGCGCCGTGGGCTTTGCGCCGCTGCCGCCGGTGGCGAAGAATGACGTCCGGGCCATCGGGCGCACGAACGATTGCATCCTCTATGGCGGGAGCGTGCATTTCACCGTGCGCGCGAGCGATGCCGAGCTGGAGGAACTGGCCCCGAAGGTGCCGGCGTCGGCGTCCCGCGACTATGGCACGCCCTTCTTCGACATCTTCCAGCGCTATAACAAGGACTTCTACGCCATCGACCCGCTGCTGTTCAGTCCCGCTGAGGTGCGGCTGACCAGTACGGAAAGCGGCCGGACCTTTCACGGCGGGCAGCTCAACCAGGATGTGCTGCGCGCGTCGTGCTATCCCGCCTGACGGCGGACCTCGTTCTCACCCAGGAGTTGGACATGCGTAGCCTCACCGGAACCTGCCTGCTCGCAACCGTCGTGCTGATGACTGCCTGCGGCACCACCAAAGAAGCCGCCAAGGCCGCCGACACGACCGCCGCCGTCGCCGCCCCGCCGCCACCACCGCAGGCCATCGTGACGGTGATCTACCTGTGGCCCAAGGACACGGCAAAGTTCGAGAAGTACTACCCGACCCACCTCAAGATCGTGGGTGACCACCAGCAGGAGATCGGGTTCACCAGGGCCGAACTGACGAAGTTCAAGTCGTCGCTGCAGGGCACGAAGTCCGAGTACTACCGGCAGGCTGAGCTGTATTTCCCGTCGATGGACGCGGCAAAGGCCGGCGTCGCGACCGCCGGCTTCAAGGCGGTCGGTGACGACTTCAAGAACTTCGTGGCGCCTGACGGCCTGATAGCCCTGATCGCCGAGGAGACCGGCACGGCCAGCGATACGCCCTGCCCTGCCGTCGCGACGGGTGTCTTTGGCACGCCCACCGATGCTGCCGCCTTCGAGGAGTACTACCCGAAGCACCTGCAGATCCTGAGCGCGGAGCAGGCCGCCATCGGTTTCGTGCGCACCGACCTCACGAAGTTCATCTCGAACCTCGATGGCACGCCCCCCGCCGTCTACCGCCAGGAAGAGCTCTGCTTCAGTTCGATGGAGTCGCTCATGACCGGTGTGGGCGGAGCTGCCTTCGCCAAGGTTGGCAACGACTACGGCAACTTCGTCACGGGCGGCATCCGCGGCATGATCGGAGTACAGCAGTAGTTGCTCATCGTCACGCTGGCGTCGAAGTCCGGCTGGCATACCGATGAACTCGACCGTGCTGCCCGGCAGCACGGTCACCAGCACCTGGTGGCTCGCTATGAGCACCTCGCCGGCTCCTTCGGGGGCCGGCGTGGCCTGCAGAGTGGCAGCATCGACCTCGAACGGGCCGACGTCGTCCTCGCCCGCATCATCCCGAGTGGCTCCCTCGAACAGATCATCCACCGCGTTGACGCCCTGCACCAGCTGAGCGAGCGGGGCGTGCACGTCGTGAACACGGCACGCGCCATCGAGCGCTCGGTGGACAAGTTCTGGACTACCGGCCTGCTCGAGCGGGCCGGGCTCCCGGTGCCCGACACGCGCACCTGCGAAACCCCGGATGCCGCGATGGAGGCGTATCGCGCGCTGGGCGGCGACGTCATCGTCAAGCCGCTCTTCGGCTCCATGGGACTCGGCATGCTCCGCGTCACCGAGGAGGACCTCGCCTGGCGCGTGTTCCGCACCATCGAACGGATCCAGGGCGTCTACTACCTGCAGCGCATGATTCCGCATGAGGGTCGCGACGTCCGGGCGTTCGTGGTGGGGCGGCGGATTCTCGGCGCCATCGAGCGCCGCGCCCCCGGATGGCGCACCAACGTCTCCCGCGGCGGGGCCGCGACGGCCATCGAGCTGCCCGCGGCTCACGCCGAGCTCGCCCTGCGCGCCGCGGCGTCGATTGAGGCGGACTATGCCGGGGTCGACTTGCTCACGGGCAACGACGGCACGACGTATGTTCTCGAGGTGAATGGGATCCCGGGCTGGGAAGGACTGCAGCATGCCACCGGACTGGACGTGGCCGGAGCCATCGTGGAGCACGCGGTGCAGGGCGTGAACTCGCACGCCCGCGGCACCGCATGACGCCGGCCGACGTGGCCAGCGCCGTCCAGCTGGCGTGCCTCCTCGAGGTGGCGGCGCCCAAGCCAGGCAACGTCTCGCCTGGTCGCGCCTTCGGCGACATGCGCTACGAGGACTTCCTCGCGAGTGCCGCCGCCATCGGGCCCGCCTTCCTCGACGCCCATCGGCAGGGCCTGGGTGCCACCATGCTGGCGGCCGTCGAGGCCACTCGGCGCTGGACGGCGGTGAATACCAACCTCGGCCTGATCCTCCTCCTGTCGCCCCTGGCGCATGGCATGCTCCGGAAGGGCGACGGGACGCTGCGCGACGCGGTGCGACGAGTGCTGCGTGGCACGACCATCGACGACGCCCGCGTCGCCTACCAGGCCATCCGGCTCGCCGCACCGGGCGGGCTCGGCTCCGCCGAAGCGCAGGACGTGGCGCGCGACCCGGAGGTTTCCCTCCGCGATGCCATGGCCCTCGCCGCGGGGCGCGATGCAATCGCGTCCGAGTACGCCACCGACTTTGCCATCACCTTCGAGACGGCGGCGCCGGCGCTCACCGCCGCCCTGGATGCCGGCCTGGAGTGGCCGGCGGCGGCCGTGGAGACATCGCTGACGATCCTCGCCCACCAGCGCGACACGCTGATCGAGCGCAAGCTCGGGCGCGCCGCCGCGGACGCCGTGAGCCGGGACGCCGCCGAGGTCCTCGCGAGCGGTGGCGTTCGCACCGACCAGGGACGGAAGCAACTCGAGCAGCTTGATGCCAGCCTCAGGGGCGGGGCCAATCGGCGAAATCCCGGGACCACGGCCGACCTCACCGCCGCCGCGCTGTTCGTCGTTATTATTGAGCGGGGTATTCGTGCCAGCTAATGATGTAGTGAGCCAAGGAGCGGGTGTGCAGAGCAGCTTTCGAGTGCAGGTGAGCAAGGACTACCTGGTGTTTGCCTCGGCGCATTTCCTCACCTTCCGCGGTCATCAATGCGAGTCACTCCACGGCCATAACTACCGTGTCGGCGTCATGGTCGAGGGGGGCATTGATGCGGAATGCCTCTTTGTGCTCGACTTCAGCGTGCTCAAGAAGCTCGTCCGGGCGCTCGCCGACGAGATCGACCACAAGGTGCTGCTGCCGACACTCAATCCCAAGTTGGCATACCGCACTGAGGGCGACATGCTGCACGTCGATTACTTCGGGAAGCCTACCTATGTGTTCCCGAGGTCCGACTGCGCCCTGCTCCCGATCCAGAATTCGACCGCCGAGATGCTGGCCGAGTACCTGGCGCAGCGCCTCCGCACCGCACTGGAGAAGGAGGGCCACACCCACCTGACGCTTCTCGAACTCGAGGTGGAAGAGAACTTCGGCCAGTCGGCAACCTATCGCACGTCGCTCGCAGCCGACTGACCGGGCCGGGGGGCCGATGCGGTCACGGTGCCCCGGTGCAGCGCGGTGGCGATGAGCACACCGTCGCATCCGCTCTCCGCCAGCGCACCGATGTCGCCAGTGTCTCGCACCCCACCACCCGCCAGCATCCGCACCCGGGGCAATGCCCGGCGCAGCGATGCGAGCAGCGTCAGGTCCACGCCGGTGCCCCGCCCCACCCGGCCGACATCCAGCAGGATCAGCGACCCAGCCCCGGCCTCGACCGCCGCCCGCGCCAGCAGAAGCGGGTCAGTCGAGCCCACTTCCGCCAGCAGCTCCGGGCGCATGAGGGCACGGTCGTCCCTGAGGTCGAGACTGAACGTCACATCGACCTGGGCCGCCAGCCTGGCGAGGTCGGCGAACGAGGACAGCGTCTCCAAACCGACGACGACGTGATCGAACGCTCCGCCGAGGCGCTCGAGCCCGTCGAGCGAGGCAACGCCGGCATCGAGCAGCAGCGGCCCATCGAAGCCCTGGGCCGACTGAAGCCGCGTCAGGAGTGCGCGTTGCGCCGGCTGGCCAGCGATGGCGTCGAGATCGGCCACGTAGCAGCGCTCCACCGCGGGCAGCGCGCGATATGCCCGCGCCAGCGACATGGCATCGCCATCACGACCCGGCGTGAGGACCGACTGGACCGGCTGGTAGCGTGAGCGGTCCCCGCCGATGGCATGCACCGCGACACCACGCGCGAGATCGAGGACCGGGATGAGTTCCATCGGCTGGGATATTGGTGGCGTCAATGTGAAGGTGGCGCGCATCGCCGCTGATGGAGCCGTGCAGGCGATGACGGTGCCATTCTCGATCGAGCACGACGGTGACCGGCTCCAGGGGCTGCTCGAGCGCCTGGGTCGGGAGATCGGCGCCGGCGACGGCCATCACGCGGTGACCATGACCGCGGAGCTTTCCCAGCGTTTCCGGTCCAAGGCGGAGGGCGTCGCCTTTGTTCTCGATGCCCTCGGGCGCGCATCCCAGGCGCGCCGTTTCATGTGCTCGATACTGCTGGCCGCTTTAGGTCACCTGCGGAGGCGCGAT
This sequence comes from Gemmatimonadota bacterium, assembly GCA_031402225.1. Classification (GTDB taxonomy): domain Bacteria; phylum Gemmatimonadota; class Gemmatimonadetes; order Gemmatimonadales; family GWC2-71-9; genus JAGGAG01. Next base: position 22,202 of record JANNSD010000015.1, read on the forward strand.
CCCGTCCCATCGAGGTCGCCGCATCGAACTGGGTGGCCACCGCCATGATCGTGGCGGAGGAGCATCCCGATGTGATCCTGCTCGACATGGGGAGCACCACCACGGACATCATCCCAATTTCCTCTGGCAAGATACAGGCGGTCGGCCGCACCGACCCAGATCGTCTCGCGAGCGGCGAACTGGTCTACAGCGGCGCGCTCCGCACCCCGGTCGAGGCCCTCGTGCGACGCGTGCCGTGGCGCGGCGGCTCGGCCCTCGCGTCAGCGGATGACTTTGCCCATACCGCCGATGTGCACCGCTGGCTCGGCACCCTGCCACCAGATGCATTCGCTGACGATCCGAACGACGGCCCGGCCGCACGGGACCGCGCCGGCGAGCGGCTGGCGCGCGTGGTGTGCGCGGATCGCTCGATGGTGGACGATGCCGGGATTACCGCCATCGCGAGGCACGTGGCAGCAGCCCAGGTGAGCGCCATCGCAACGGCCATCAACCAGGTTCGCGCGCGCCACCCGCGCCTCCGCCATGCCGTCGTACTCGGCCTTGGCGCCCCGATCGCGACCACCGCGGCTCGTGCGGCGGGACTGGTCGTCGTCGCCCTCGGCAGTGGGTGGAACACAGACACCAGTCGCGCCGCCCCAGCGGTCGCGGTGGCCCGGCTCCTTGAAGCACAACGTGGCTGAACTGGCGCTCACGGTCATCAAGCTCGGCGGAGCGATCTGCCGGGATGCCTCGACCAGGCAACGGGCGCTCGAGGCGGTCGGCCGCCTGGCGCCAAGACGGCGTATCCTCATTGTGCCCGGGGGCGGTGCCTTTGCCGATCAGGTCCGGCTGGCGCAGCGCGCACAGGGATTCTCCGACGATGCCGCCCACTGGATGGCGATCCTCGCCATGGATCAGGTCGCGCACCTCATCGCGGACTCACTCGAAGGCGCCAGGCTCATCGACCGGCGCGAAGGTGTGGCCGCGGCCCACCGCGCCGGGCAGATCCCGGTGCTTGCGCCTTACGCCTGGATGCGCGCGATCGACCCCCTGCCCCACACTTGGGATGTCACCAGCGACAGCATCGCCGCTTTCATTGCAGGCGAGCTCGGCGCACATGAATTGATTCTGGTCAAGCCGATCGACGGACCATTGGACGAACTGGTCGACCGCGGGTTCGCCGCTGCGTGTCCACCTGGCCTCCAGGTTCGTATCGCTACACCGGCAACGCTGGAGGCCGTGCGCGCAGACTGATGCGGGCGAGAGCCTGCTGCAGTTGCCGTACGCGCTCCAGCGACAGCTTCCCCGTCCTCCCTCCGTCACAGACGGCACCACGAACGCCAACGATGTGCGGCCGGATACGCGCAAGCTGCTCCGCGTCCCTGAGCGCAACACCGCCCGCCATGGCAAGCCAGACGCCCCGCCGGTTCGCCTCCCTGCGCAGCATAGCCAGCGCCCCCGGCGTCACCAGCCGAAGCAATCCGGGCCCGTCTTTCCGGCTCGTGTCGAGCAACAGGCCCCGGGCACCCGCGCCAGCGGCAACGGCCATCCACCGACCCAGGTCATCGGCGTCCGAGGGCTCGTCCACATAGCGGGCGACGACCAGCTCGGCCTGGTCCCCTCGCTCGGCGAGACGCCGGCATGCAGCCAGGATACCGGCGGCCGCTGCCTCCGGCGAACCCGACACGATCGCCGCCTTGAAGTAGAGACCCTGCCGATGCTGCAGGGGCCCGACCGCCGCCACCACGTCGCCAAGATCGCTCGCGGCGGCGTCCCCCAGCGCCACGCTGAGCGGCACGGTCAGCGGGACCGCGGCGCAGATGGCCTGGAGGGCGGCGCCGGATACGGGGGCCAGGGGCCCGAGCGCAGGCTCCTTCGCGTCGACGATGTCTGCGCCGCCCGCGAGGGCTGCGCCCGCTTCTTCGGGGTCACGGACACTTACGAGCAGTCGCATGCACCAATTGTAGCGGGTATGTTTTGCCTGCCTCCCCGCAAACCCAAGGTTCAAGCCCAGGTGATGACAACCAGTCCGGTCATATCGCTTCGCAACAAGACGATGCTCGTCACCGGTGCCTCCAGCGGTATCGGACGCGCCATTGCGCTCGCGGCCGCGCAGGCAGGTGCTTTGGTGGCAATTACTTACCGGCGCAACCGGCGGGGGGCCGAGGAAACGGTACGGGCCATCACCGCGGCCGGTGGCAAGGTGCACATCTTCCCCCTCGACCTCGCCGATCCGGGCGCGCTGGAGCAATTGGTGGCGCAACTGTCGGAGCAGTTCGATGGGCTCGACACCTGGGTCAACAACGCCGGGGCTGACATCCTGACCGGCGAGGCGAAGTCGCTGACGCGCCGGCAGAAGCTCGACGCCGTGCTGGACGTGGACCTGCGCGGCACCGTGCTCGCCTCATGGGCGGCGGTGGACTTCTTCCGCGCGCGACAACGCGCCGGGGCGATCATCAACATGTCGTGGGATCACGTCCTGACCGGAATGGCTGGTGAGAACCCCGTCATTTACTCGGCCGCCAAGGGGGGTATCCATGCCTTCAGCAAGTCGCTGGCGCGGGAGGTCGCTCCCCTGATACGCGTCAACGTGATCGCCCCCGGTTTCATTGACACTGCATTCGGCGACCAGGCCAGCGCCGAATGGCGTGCCCACGTGGAGCGCGTCACTCCGCTCGGCCGCTGGGGTACTCCGGAGGACGTGGCACGGGCCGCCGTGTACCTCGCCTCCGACGCCGCAGCGTTCGTGACCGGGCAGGCGCTCTTGGTCAATGGTGGAGTAGTGATGTAGAGGACGTCACGTCCTCACGTCCTCACGTCCTCACGTTTATAGGGAGATACCGATGACCACCAAGGAGCCCACCTACACCGAGGCCCAGATCGCCGAGAAGTTGGCGACGATGCCGGGCTGGTACTACGAGAACGGCTGGATCCGGCGCGTCTACAAGACCGATGGCTGGCAGGCAACGCTGATGCTGGTGAATACCGTGGGCTACATCGCCGAGGCGGCCTACCACCATCCCGACCTCACGGTGACGTGGGCACGGCTCACGGTGAAGTTGCAGACGCACAGCGCCGGCGGCATCACCGACAAGGACTTCGAGCTCGCGCGCAAGATCGAGGATGTGGTGCTGTGGCGCCCGGCCACCGGCTTCCCCGGCCTCGAGGGAACGCCCAACAAGTGGGTCCGGAGCGGAGAGCCGAAGTAGACGTGAAGGCGGCCCCCACACGGGTCCTGTTCGTTACCGGCAAGCTCGCCGAGCCATCGCTCCGCCGGGTGCTGGCGGAGCATGAATTGCCGTTTGCCTGGGACGTGGCCGCCATGCGGATCACCGTGGCGGCTCTCATGACCACCGAATGGATTGCGAAGCAGCCCCTCACGCCGGCGCCGGGCACCGACCTCATCATGATCCCGGGGCTTTGCGAAGGCGAAGTGGCAGTGCTGAGCGAGCACCTTGGGGTGCCGGTGGAGAAGGGGCCGAAGGACCTCCGCGAGATCCCCCAGCACTTTGGGCGCGCCGCCCGCGCCGTGGACTACGGCGCCTGGCAGATCGAGATCCTCGCCGAGATCAACAACGCGCCGAAGATGGATCGGGCCGCGCTCCGGGCGCTGGCCGAGTACTACCGAGCCAGCGGCGCCGACGTGATCGACCTGGGCTGTACGCCCGGCCGCCCCTTCCCTGAGCTCGGGAGCGTGGTGCGCGAGCTCACGGAGGCCGGCTTCCGGGTCAGCGTCGACTCCTTCGACGCGGGAGAAATCAGCACCGCGCTCGACGCCGGCGCGGAGATGGTGCTGAGCGTGAACTCCACCAACATTGCCGTCGCCGAGCGGTACGCGGGCAGCGACAAGCGGTTTGTCGTGATTCCGGACGCGGCCGACCAGTTCGCCGAGCTGGAACGAAGCATGGAGCGTCTGGAGAAGTGGCGCGTGAAGTACCTCATCGACCCGATCATCGAGCCGATCGGGTTCGGCTTCATGGCCTCGCTCGAACGGTACGCCGAGGCGCATCGCCGCTGGCCCACCGTGCCGCAGATGATGGGAGTCGGCAACATCACCGAGCTCACGGCAGCGGACACGACCGGCATGAATGCACTGCTCATTGCGATCGCCGAGGAAGTGGGCGTCCGTGCCGTGCTCACCACCGAGGTGATCCCCTGGGCGCGAGGCTCGGTGCGCGAGATCGACATCGCCCGCCGGCTGATGCACTACGCCGTGAGCCAGAAGACCGTTCCCAAGCGGGTCGATGACCGGCTCGTGACGGTAAAGGACCCCCGCATCCTCGAGTACACCGAGGCCGAACTGCGGGAGCTGCAGCGCGCGGTCACCGACGCCAATTTCCGGATCTTCACCGACCGGGACACGATCACCGTGTTCAACCGGGAGCGATTCGTCCGCGGGACGGACATCCAGGACATCTTCCGCCAGCTCGGTGTCGAGGAAGCGACGCATGCCTTTTACCTCGGCAAGGAGCTGATGAAGGCAAAGCTCGCCATTACCCTGGGCAAGACGTACCGCCAGGAGGGATCCCTGCAGTGGGGCTACCTCACGCCGCCCGATGACGCGCGGTCCGAGCACCTCCGGCTCACCCAGCGCTCCAGCCGCCCGGGCGCTCCCGCCACATGACCCTGCTGGTCGAACGCCTCGACCCCGCGCCCGCGGCCGCCGATGTCGCCGCCTGCCTTGCCGGACTGCCCTGGCTCGTCTGGCTCGACAGTGCGGCCGACCCGGCGCACCTCGGCCGGTGGAGCTTCCTGTCGGCGGATCCCTGGCGCATGCTGCGCGCACACGGCGCCCGGACGGAGGCATGCACCGCAGGCCAGAACGAGTGGACGCCGGTGGTCGGCGATGTGCTGCAGGCACTCAAGCGAGAACTCGCGCCGCTCGCGCTCGCCGCCCCACCCGGCACCCCGCCATTTGTCGGTGGGGCCCTGGGCTTCCTCAGCTACGACTGGGGTCGGGTCCTCGAGCGCCGTCCAACAGCGCGCTACGATGACCTCGCCCTGCCGGGCGCGCTGGTCGGCCTGTACGACTGGACGATCGCGTGGGATCACGCCGATGGCTCGTGCTGGCTGGCGTCCACCGGCCTGCCGGCGGAAGGGGCCGCCCGCGATGCGCACGCGGCGATGCGGGCCGCCGAGGTCCGCGCGCTGCTCGGCGGCAGCGCCGGTACCGTGCCGGCGCCCGCGGCCACCCACGCCGGTGCCACCCCGGTGGCCGCTCCCTCCTATCCCGTCCTCGCCCTCGAGGGCGCGGAAGCGATCGAGCTGCGCTCGACCTTCACCGCGCGCGGGTACCTGAGCGCGGTGCAGCGGGTGCGGGAGTACATCCTGGCCGGCGACATCTTTCAGGCCAACCTGTCACAGCGTTTCGAGGCGCCACTGCACGAGGCCCCGCTGGCATTTTATCAGCGGCTGCGGCGCGAGAACCCAGCGCCGTTTGGTGCCTACCTCGTCTGCGATGACGTGACCGTGCTCAGCGTCTCGCCGGAGCGCTTCCTCTCGCTCAATGGCACGCAGGTGGAGACCCGGCCCATCAAGGGGACGCGGCCGCGCGGCCTCGGTCCGATGCATGACCAGGCCCTGGGTCGCGAGCTGACCGAGAGCGAGAAGGACCGGGCAGAGAACGTCATGATCGTGGACCTGCTCCGCAACGATCTCTCACGCATCTGCCGGCCCGGCAGCGTTCGCGTGCCGGAGCTCTTCACGCTGGAGCAGCATCCCACCGTGCATCACCTCGTCTCGACGGTGCTGGGCGAACTGCGTCCCGGGATCGATGCCACCGAGCTGCTCCGCGCCACCTTTCCGGGTGGCTCCATCACCGGGGCGCCGAAGGTGCGGGCCATGGAGATCATTGCGGAGCTGGAACCCACCGAACGGGGACTCTACTGCGGCAGCATCGGCTACATCAGTCACACCGGTGCGATGGATACGAACATCGCGATTCGCACCTGTGTCGCGCGGAATGGCCAGATATACTTCTCGGGTGGCGGCGGTATCGTCGCCGACTCCGATCCGGAACAGGAGTACCGCGAGACGCTGCACAAGGTGCAGGGGATCGTCCGAACGCTGGCCCGCCGCGCATCGTGATCCTCCTCATCGACAACTACGACTCGTTCGTCTACAACCTTGCCCGGTATGTCGCCGAGCTGGGGGAGGAGCCGGTCGTGCGGAGGAACGACGCGCTGTCACTGGACGACATCGCAGCCCTCGGCCCTTCGCACATCATCATCTCGCCCGGACCATGCTCGCCGGCCGAAGCGGGGATCTCGGTCGACCTGATCCGCCGCTTCGGGCCGAGGATCCCGATCCTCGGCGTGTGCCTGGGCCATCAGGCGATCGGCGCGGCCTACGGCGGCCAGATCGTCCGCGCCACGCGCCCGATGCACGGGAAGACCTCCCGGATCGCTCACGACGGCACCGGCGTGTTCGCGGGCCTCCCGTCGCCGCTCGTGGCGACCCGCTATCACTCGCTCGTCATCGCACCCGAATCGGTGCCGGCCGGACTGATCGTGAACGCGGTGTCGGATGACGGCGAGATCATGGGGGTCCGGCACGCCAGGCATCCGGTCCACGGCGTACAGTTCCACCCGGAATCGGTGCTCACGCGCCACGGGTACCGCATGCTGGCGCGCTTCCTCTTCGGCCCCGATCGATCGGTCAGCGCCCTGCCAGTATCCGCGGACGGAGGCAGTGCCGAGGCGGTCCCGGCGGAAGAGCCACCACCGGCGTGGTA
>JANNSD010000016.1:0-1552 GCA_031402225.1 Gemmatimonadota bacterium
CCTGCGCGCCGTGCAGCTGCTGCTCGGCCACTCCAAGCTCGAATCGACGGTCCGGTATCTGGGGATCGAAGTCGATGACGCGCTTGAGATCTCGGAACAAGTTGAAATCTGACGGCATCGACTGTTGCGCCATCGGCGCACATCTTCAGGGGCTCGTGGCACGGCCTGAGCGTCGGCTCCCGAGCTGACGTTCAGGTCCACTCACATAGCCGCCTGAGGCCGCGCCGCCGTAAAGGGAGCGGTCTGTGCGTGCTTTCGACCCACTGGGAACAGTCGAACCTGGCTGGGCAAGGTCAGCAAAGCGCCGTTCAGCCGACCTTCAAACCCCGACGCTGTGGACCAGCTCACGGAATTCAGGCGCTACTTGCCGTCCGGCTGAGGCTGCTGTTGATCATGGCCCGTCAACGGTCCGTCACAAGGCGCGGTTAGCTTCTGGTACGTCAAGGTTCCACTGGAGCAGCGCCCATGCCCTTCACTCTCATCAAAGGCCGCTTCGTTCCCAAGGCCGGTGTTCCCGATGGGGACTCGGTGCGTTTCCGTGCCGACGATCCGGAACTCTGGAAGAAGCTCGAAGGCAACCCGGTGAAGCTGGGCACCGGTGCGCAGACCCTGGGAACAGTCCAGCTTCGCCTGGAAGGCATCGACGCCATCGAGAAGGGAGCCATCCAGCCCCTGGCCAATGAGGCCCGTGACAACCTGTTCAAGCTCATCCGCTTCGACCCCGAGCGCTCCCCAGAGCCGCCCGGCTACCTGCTGGCGCGCATGACGGACGACAAGACGCGCCGCCCGATCTGCTTCATCTTTGCCGGCGCGTCACCGCTGCCCGACGGCACCGGGGTGCGTCTCGAGCCAAAGCTCTTGCGAACCTCGGTGAACTACCGGCAGATGCTGGCGGGCTACGCCTACCCGCTCTACTACAACACGCTGTTTGCCGAGCTGCGCAATGCTTTCAACGTGGCCTACCTTAAGGCCAGGAAGCAGAAGCGAGGCTACTGGCCGTCTGACGCCACCAGCGTCGGGGTGACCATCAGCAGCAGCGCCCAGCTGGAGACCATTGCGCCGATCTGGCCGAAGCTGTGGCGGCGGCTCCAGGAGTACCTTCGCAAGAACGACGACCTGGGCGGCTTCATCGTCTTCCTGACCGCCAAGAACGAGCGCATCGACGTGCTCGATGTGATGGAGGAGCGGGGGCTGCAGGATCTGGTGAAGGTCAGAGGCAACAGGGTGTCGCTGATCGAGGACCCGGTGAACCTGCGGGTGGTCGGTGTGGCCGGAAGGCGGCCCGGTCGCTGATCAGCGATTGCGTGCTCGGCCAACGTCTAGTTCAAAACTGTCCGGCTTCCGGGGGAACGTTAGGCGCGAACGGGGGGGCCTCGTTGACTCACCCACGTCATCTGCCCGGCTCACACTGCTCCTCGAGTTGCCGAGGTTATCGGTCGGTTTGTCACGTTGATCTGTTGGACCAATCAAGCGCACCGATGTACCGGCAGCCACCGGAAGGCCAACGCTGTGCTGGCTCCTTCCGGCTGATAGCAGAAGGGGGGCGAGGAGC